>CAJTZL010000010.1 GCA_910583695.1 uncultured Oscillibacter sp. | reverse complement strand
CGTCCAGCTCCAGGCTCACCAGCAGCACGCCCTTCCCGGCGTCCCGCTGGGCCACGATCTGCTTGTGTATGTACTCAATGGCGCCCACGTCCAGGCCCCGGGTGGGCTGGACAGCGATGAGCAGCTCCGGGCCCTTGTCGATCTCCCGGGCGATGATGGCCTTCTGCTGGTTGCCGCCGGACATGCTCCGGGCCGCCGTGACGGGGCCCTGGCCGGAGCGGACGTCGTACTGCTCAATGAGGCCCACGGCGTACTCCCGGATGGCCCGGCGCTTCAAAAAGCCGGCGGGGGTGACAAAATGGCTCTCGAAATACCGCTGGAGCACCATGTTGTCCTCCAGGGAGTAGTCCAGCACCAGGCCGTGCTTGTGCCGGTCCTCGGGGATGTGGCTCATGCCGGAGGTGTTCCGCTTGCGGATGGGGGCCTTGGTGATATCCTGGCCTCCCAGGGTCAGCGTGCCCTCCTTCAGGGGCTCCAGGCCGGAGATGCCGTAGACCAGCTCCGTCTGGCCGTTGCCGTCGATGCCCGCGATGCAGACGATTTCGCCCCGGCGGACCTGGAAGGTCACATTCTTGACGGCGTTGTTTTTGTGCCGCTTGGAGGCTACCGTCATGCCCTTCACGTCCAGCACCACCTCGCCGGGCTTGGAGGGGGCCTTTTCCACCACGAAGTTCACGTCCCGGCCCACCATCATCCGACTCAGCTCCTCCTGGGAGCTGGAGGCGATGTCCACGGTGCCGATGTACCTGCCCTTGCGCAGCACGGAGCAGCGGTTGGCCACGGACATGATCTCCGCCAGCTTGTGGGAGATGAAGAGGATGCTCTTCCCCTCCTTGGCCAGATTCTTCATGATCTGCATGAGCTCGTCGATCTCCTGGGGGGTGAGGACGGCGGTGGGCTCATCGAAAATCAGGATCTCATTTTCCCGGTACAGCATCTTCAAAATCTCCGTGCGCTGCTGCATGCCCACGGTGATGTCCTCCACCAGGGCGTCCGGGTCCACGTGGAGGCCGTACTTCTCGGAGAGGGCCCGCACCTTCTCCCGGGCCTCCCCCTTCTGAAGGAAGCCGTGCTTGCAGGGCTCCACGCCCATGATGATGTTGTCCAGCACCGTGAAGCACTCCACCAGCTTGAAGTGCTGGTGGACCATGCCGATCCCCAGATCGTTGGCGTCGTTGGGGTCCTTGATGGAAACCACCTGTCCGTCCTTTTTGATGACGCCCTCCTCCGGCTGGTACAGGCCGAAAAGCACGCTCATCAGCGTGGATTTTCCGGCGCCGTTTTCGCCCAGAAGAGCGTGGATCTCGCCTTTTTTCAGCTGCAGGGTGATATTGTCGTTGGCCACGATGCCCGGGAACCGCTTGGTGATATTCAGCATCTCAATGGCGTAACTCTGTTCCAATTTCACAACCTCCTCCTTCTCTGTTTCCCAGAACCTCCTTGCGGGAAAATGGTTCTTGTTCATTGTACCATATCCCATTCAGGATTTCAAAGCATTTTTTGAAAATTTTCACAAAGTCGACCTTTCTCCTCCACAAGCCTCCGGCAAGCAAAAACGTGAGGACGGGAAAATCCCGTCCTCACGCTGTCTGAGGGGTTTCTTATTTGATGTTGCCCAGGTCGTTGACCGTGATATTGGAGACGGAGGGCATGGCGGAGATGTCGTCGGAGACGGTGACTTTGCCGTCGAACATATCCTTCACCAGGGCCTTGTAGTCGTCCTGGGTGAAGCCGTCGCCCCAGAGGGTGGTGTCCATGGGCAGGAGGACGTAGTTGGCGGAGGGATCATCGCCGGAGACCAGACCCAGGGCCTCGGCCTTGCCGCCGTAGTTGGCAAAGTTGCCCGCGGCCACTTCGTCCAGCATGTGGTTGACCGTGGCGGCCAGACCCTTCATGGCGGAGGTCAGGGTCACGCCCTCGCCGTAGGCGGCGTCCAGGGTGAAGCTCTGGTCCACGTCCACGCCGATGACCTTGGTTCCGGGCACCTTGGCGGCCGCCTCACCGGCGGAGGTGCAGATGCCGCCGCCGCAGGCGAAGACCGCCTGAACGCCCAGGTTCTGATACCAGTTGTCCGCGTAAGCGGTGATGTCGGGATCTCCGAAGAACTGGTTGCCGTAGACATACTCAACGGTAGCGTCCACGCCCAGCTCACCGGCGGCGGCGTCCACGCCCTGGACAAAGCCGTAGCCGAAGCGCTGCACGGCGGGAACCGCCATGCCGCCCAGGTAGCCCAGGTGGGTGTAGCCCAGCTTCACGGCGGCGACGCCGGCCATGTAGCCGCAGAGCTCTTCCTTATAAACGGCGCAGTACACGTTGCTGGGAACCGCCATGCCGCCCAGGTCGCCCTCGCTGACGTCCAGGGCGATGAAGGTGATCTCGGGATAAACGTCGGCCACCTGAGCGATGGTCTCGCCGAAGGCGAAGCCGGGCATGACGATAACATTATAGTCCTCGTCGGCGGCCTTTTCCACCATGGCCACACGCTCGGCGGTGGAGTCACCGGCGGGCTTGTAGTAGGTGAAGGGCACGCCGTTGGCCTCGCTCCAGGCCTTGCTGGCCTCGTAGGTGGTCTGGTTAAAGGACTGGTCCGTGATATCGCCGTAGTCCGTGATCATGGCAACCCGGACGTCGGCGGCCTCGCCGCCCTGGTCGCCGCCCTGGTCTCCGCCTTCGTCGGCGGGAGTGGTGGCGGGCTCCTGCTGGCTGTCGGAATTGCCGGAGTCTCCGCTATTCCCGGAGTCCTTGCCGCCGCAGGCGGCCAGGGACAGCACCATCGCCAAAGTCAGCAGGATTGCAAAAAACTTCTTCATGGGTATCAACCTTCCTTCCATATGTTCCTCTGAAAACAGAGGTCGGCCTCAGTGGGCCAAGCCTATTATAACAATACCTTCCGTAGATTTCAAGGCAATTTGCAAAATGTTTTCCTTTTGGGGAAAACGCCGGAAGTCCTCCGCTTACTTCTCCGCCATCCTGACGGCGGTCTCCAGGGCAATTTCCATCATCCGGCGCAGGGAGCTCTGCCGCTCCGCCGGGGGGAGCTCCTCCTTTGTCACCAGATTGTCCGTAACGCTGCAGATGGTCAGGGCCCGCTTCCCCGCCTCGGCGGCGGTGGCGTAGAGGCCCGCCGTCTCCATGTCGATGGCCAGGACCCCCATGGGGGCCCACTCCAGGCCGCTTCCCTTCTTATAGTAGAACACGTCGGAGCTGAGGATGTTCCCCACCGGGGGCTCCAGCCCCCTCTCCCGGGCCGCGGCCACGGCGGTCTCCAGCAGCGTGAAGTCCGCAATGGGGGCAAAGACCCCGGGGAGGCCCAAGTGATGGGCAAAGTTGGAATCCGTGCAGGCCCCCTGGGCAATCACGATGTCCCGGAGCTTCAGCTTCTCGCTGAGGGCTCCGGTGGTGCCCACCCGGATGATGTTCTCCACGCCGTAGAAGTGGAAGAGCTCGTGGGCATAGATGCCGATGCTGGGGATGCCCATGCCGGAGGCCATGGTGGAGACGGGAACGCCCCGCCAGGTCCCCGTCCAGCCCTGGATGCCCCGGACGTTGTTCACCAGCCGGGGGTTCTCCAGGAAGGTCTCCGCAATGAACCTTGCCCGGAGCGGATCGCCGGGCATGAGGACGGTCCGGGCGAAATCCCCCAGGGCGGCCTCATTGTGGGGAGTTCCGCCCATGTCAGCCCTCCAGGGCCTTCACGGCCTTGACGACGCGGCTGGTGCCCAGGCGAGAGGCCCCCAGGTTGATAAAGTCCTCCGCGTCCTTCAAGTCGGCGATGCCTCCGGCGGCCTTGATTTTCACATGGGGGCCCACGTGTTTGGCGAAGAGGGCCACGTCCTCCCGGGTGGCTCCGCCGCCGCCGAAGCCGGTGGAGGTCTTGATATACTCCGCTCCGGAGGCGGTGACGATCTCGCACATTTTCACCTTTTCCTCATTGGTGAGGAGGCAGCACTCGATGATGACCTTGAGGAGCTTCCCCTTGCAGGCGGCCTTGACGGCCTTGATCTCCGCCAGGAGCTCATCCCACTTTTGGTCCTTCACCCAGCCGATGTTGATGACCATGTCCACTTCCTCCGCTCCGTTTTCCACGGCGTCCGCAGCCATGAAGCATTTGGCGGCGGCGGTGTCGTAGCCGTTGGGGAAGCCGATGACGGTGCAGATGGCCAGCTTGCCCTGGACATACTCCGCCGCCTGTTTTACATGGGAGGCGGGAATGCAGACGCTGGCGCACCGGTACTTCATGCCATCGTCACAGACGGCCTTGATTTCCGCCCAGGTGGCTCCCTGGGCCAGGAGGGTATGGTCGCACTTTCCAAGGATTTCCTTCAGTTCCATTTCAGTGTTCTCCTTTATCATGAAAATGTCCCGGCACCCGGGGGAAAGGTCTACCATTTTGATTATACCAGACCCTTCGCCGTCTGTCCAGTGGCTGCGGACCGATGTATTCGCCCTTCTTCCGGAAACGCGATGGTCCCGGAGGACAGATGGGCCATGTATTTCACGTTTTCCAAAGACGGCGGTTTCAGAGGAGGGGCAGGCTATGTATTTCCCGTCTCCTAGTGGTCCATCCGGCCCGAAATCGAATCATATCCCGGGCGAAATTTCCGCAGGGCTGCGTTGATTGAACTTGAAATCCGTCAGGATTCCCGCGTCCAATCGCCTTGCCTGGCAAAAAAATCTGCACCAATCCTGCATTTCGTCATTTTTCAAACAAGGCCTAAATGCAGAGGGCCCGGAGAATAAGCAGAGCATGCGTTCCCCGGTTCCCGGAACCCCGGCATTCCCTGCGGCTTCTCCCCAGGGTGAAATGCACCTTGGGGCGCTCCAGGCGCTCCCCGGCGCAGGGCGGACTTGCAAAGCCGCTTCCGACGTGCTACAATAAAACGATCTTTCTTAATGGAGGCTTTTCCCATGAAAAAACAACTGCTCTCCCTGCTCTGCGCCTTGATCCTGCTTCTGGGCGCGGTTCCCTCCGCCGCCGCCCTGGAGGGAGAATCCCGGCAGGCGGCGGAAACCCTGGCGGCCCTGCATCTCATTGATGCTGTGCCCTCCGGTGAGGCCCTGAACCGCCCCGCCGCCCGCATCCACGGAACCAATCTGCTGGTGCGCCTCTCCGGCGCGGGCAAGGCCGACCTGCCCAGCGGCGCCCAGGACTACGCCGTATCCCGAGGCTGGGTCACAGTCACCAGCGGCCAGAGCGATCCCCTGCCCACCGCCGAGTTCTGCGCCGCCCTGCTGCGCCTCCTGGGGTACGAGGGCTTCACCGACGAGAACGCCGCCCTCTTCGCCCGGCGGGCAGCCCTGACTACCCGGGACTATGGCGAAACCCTCACCCTGGGGGACCTGTACCAGCTGGCCCGGGACGCCCTGGCTTTCCCGGGCAGGAACGGCGAATCCCTGGCCCAGGGGCTGGTGCGCAAGGGGCTCTGCACCCAGGCCCAGATTCAGGACCTCTTCCCGGAGACCCTCACCGCCCGGCAGGTAGCCGACCGCCACATGGCCGCCGCCTTCCAGCTGGACGTCTACTACACGGAAAAGGCCTTCCAGAACAACCGCCGGAGCAACGGCGGCAGCGGCTTCTTCGTCTCCGCCGACGGGCTGGCCGTCACCAACTACCACACCATTGCGGACGCCGTCCTGGCCACCGCCACCCTCATCACCGGGGAGACCTTCCTGGTGGAGGAGGTGCTGTTCTATAACCCCGATGTGGACCTAGCCCTGCTGCGAATCTCCAGAACCTCCACCGCCAAGACGGAGGTTCCCTTCTTCTCCTATCTGGAAATTGCGGAGGAGCCCGACCTGCGCCGGGGGGACCGGATTTACACCCTGGGCGTGCCCCTGGGCATCACCCCCGCCATCAGTGAGGGCATCGTCAGCGCCACGGACCATGAGGTGGAAAAATTCAGCTCCTCCTGCGTGGTCAACACCGCCGACATCTCCCACGGCAGCAGCGGCGGAGCCCTGCTGAACATCTACGGCCATGTGGTGGGCGTCACCTCCGGGGCCTACGAGGCCGGAAACAGCCTGTACATCTCCGTTCCCCTGGCCCCCATTCTGGAAGCCGACTGGGAAGCCGAGGGCATTTCCCTGGCGGAGGTGGTGGAGGAGGTCAAGGCCTCCGCCAGCATCTGAGGCCCTTTGGGACCCTTGCGTAATTCCCGGAGAATTTTCTCGAATAGCACTTGAAAACAGGGAAGACTTGTGGTAATATTAAAAGCTGTCAAACATGTTTCACGCTCCGCGTGATTCCATTTGGAGGTAGAACGTCTTGAAATTCGCCATCACTCTTTTGCAGCTCCTCTGCGGTCTGGGCATCATCCTGATCGTGCTGTTCCAGTCCGGCAAGAGCGCCGGCCTCTCCGGCGCCATCGGCGGCGTGGCCGATTCCTTCCTGGCCAAGAACAAGGCCAAGACCATGGACGCCAAGCTGGCCCGGGCCACCAAGTGGATCGGGGCTCTGTTCCTGATTCTGACCATGGTGCTGCTGATCCTCGGCTGAGCAAGGACCAAACCGCCTCCCAGGGTTCTCCTTGGGAGCGGTTTCTTTTTTGGAAAAAGCTCCAAACAAATGTTTGCTTTTTCCCGTGCTTTGTGTTATACTGAGGAAAATCAGTGCGTCCCGGCGGCGTTCAGGAGGTCCTTTTATGGTGAAGCTCACCCATATGCAGCAGAAGGTCTATGACTACATCGTCTTCTGCATCCAAACTCAGGGCTACCCGCCCTCCGTCCGGGAAATCGGCAACGAGGTGGGGCTGAAATCCCCCTCCACCGTCCACTTCCACCTCAAGCACCTGGAAGAGGCGGGGGTCATTGTCAAGAGTGCCGGAAAGGGCCGGGCCATCGCCCTCACCGAGCCCCCCGTCCCCCGGGACCGGGTGCCCATTCTGGGCAATGTAGCCGCCGGAAGCCCCATTCTGGCGGAGGAATGCATTGAGGACTACCTCCCCTTCGACGCCGGAGGCCGGGAGGGGGAGTATTTCGCTCTGCGGGTCCGGGGTGAGTCCATGCTCAACGCCGGGATTCTCCCGGGAGATCTGGTGGTGGTCCACAGCCAGCCCACCGCCCGGCACGGGGAAATCGTGGTGGCGATGATCGAGGACGAGGCCACGGTGAAGCGCCTCTCCCTCCGGGGAGGCCAAACTTGGCTGCTGCCGGAAAACGACGACTACTCCCCCATTGACGGCACCCATGCCCAGATTCTGGGGAAGGTCTCCGCCGTGGTGCGGCACTATTAAGCGGATCAGAAACAACCAAGGCCGGAGCCCTCAGAGGGCTCCGGCCGGTTTGTCGTTTCAGGCGTAGGTGTCGATATAGTCGCCGACGCCGGGGGTGGGGGGGAGCATGGCCAGCTCGCCCATGGCCTGCTGCTCCATGTCCGTCATGGTCTTCTTTTGCAGACTCATGGAATATTGCATTTCCAGCCGCGCGGAGCTCATCTCCATGGCAGCCATGGCAACGTCATTCATCATCCAGGGACTCTCCTTTCTTGTGGGTTTTGCTCGGGGAAACGGGCATCCCGCCCAACAGCCCCAGCAGCTCCGCGGGGGCTGATTCCTCGACGGCAGAATCCTGGTTCGCCAATCTGGCGTCCAGCAGCTCGCTGCGGAGGATGGACACCTCCGGCGGGGCGGAAATGGCCAAGCGGACCCGGCCTCCCTCAATGGATACCACGGAAATCCGAACGTCCTCCCCTATGACCAGGGATTCGCCGGTCCTGCGCTGTAGAATCAGCAAGGCGCGGCCTCCTCCCCGCGGCTGAACTCCGCCAGGGGGTGCCGCATTTCGTACCGCTCCATGATGACCTGACGGGCCTCCCGGGTCTCCGGATGGACCACCAGGGGGCATTTCAGGTTCACCGTGCTGGCGGAAACCGGGTTCTTCACCGCGCACAGCACATAGAAGCCCAGCTCCCCCGTCTCCTTCACGCCGAAGGCCTTCAGCTCCGCCCGTTCCAGCTCCGGCGCATAGTCCGGCTTCAGGGAGAAGGGGTCCAGGGCCACGAAGGCCAGGGCGGGGGTCTTCACGCTCTGGAGGCAGAGCATCCCTCCGCCGCCCTCAAAGGGCAGGAGCAGGAAGCCCTGCTCCTCCTCAAAGCCGAAGAGGCCGTCGGGAAAATGGAGCACGTCCCCGGCCTCATATTCAATTTCTCCAAAGTACTTGGTCTGGAGCTTGATCATGTCCGTCATGCCTTTACGTCCACCGGCTCATAATCGGGGTCTGCGGAAGGAGGCACGTAGAGCGGCCCGCCAATATACTTGATGATGACCTCCGCCTTCTGCTTGACGGAAATTTCAATGTCGCCGGGGACGAACTCAAACTCCGTCTGGTTGATCCGCCAGTCGAAATTCAGCTTATCCATCTCATAGCGGATGTTCATCTCCCCGGGATTCCAGTCAATCTCCGGCCCCTCCGTGGGGATGAAGGTCATGGCGGGCTGGCTGAACATCTGCTCGCTGATGGCGGTTCTGGACAGCTGGGCCTGCACGTCCTCGCCGAATTTGGCTTTCAGGTAGAGCTCCCCCTCCTGCGCCCGTGCGGCGGTGGCGCTGTAGGCGGCCTGCTGTCCCTTCTGGGCGCTCTGTTCAATGCTGCGAACCGGAGAGGGACAGATGGATTGGCGCATCTCGAAGGTATCCATGTTCAGCTGGATGGGCCGGCTCTTGATGCTCAAGCCGCCCTTGTCCCGGGAGATTTCCAATTCCGCCGTGCCCTTGGTGTACTGCAGCTGCGCCCGGGAGGTCCGCATCTCAATTTCAATGGGCACACTGGTGATTTCAAGAAGCTGTCTCATAAGTCATGGCGCACTCCTTCCTCTGAAAAATAATTTCTGTTCTTTAGAAGCTCATATAATCCATCAGGCTCTGGGACAGGACGCTGTTGCCCACCTTCAGGGCCGCGTCGTAGCAGTAGCGGGCAAACATGAAGTCGGAAATGGCCGCCGCAGGGTCCGCATCCTCCAGCTCCATATACTGCTGCTGCAGGGAGTCCTTGGTGTTGGTCAAAAGCTCGCTGTTGTCCCGGAGGAAGCCGCTCTGGGTGTCCATCTCGGTCCAGCGCTCCCGGAAGCTGCTGCAGCTCTCCTCAAACTGGTCCACCAGGGCCTTGAAGCGGAACTGGTCGTCCTCGCTGGCCCACCGGCCGTCCTCGGGATTGCAGCGCTGGAGAATCTCGCCCATTTCGTTGACGACGGAGATCACGTTGTTGGGAATGTTGTCCACCGTTTTCCGGACGATGGTACCGTCGGGCTTTTCGATTTCCACTTCCACGCCGTCCTTGGTGCCGTAGCCTCCGGTGAAATAGATGCCCTGGAGGGCGCTGTCGAAGACGGTGGAGGACACCACCTCGCCGTCTACCTCCTTATGGCCCAGGCCCACGTCGATATACTTGGACTCGCCGTTCAGGAAGTATTCCATCTTCTTCACGTCGTCGGGCTCGTTGGAATCCACCCGCACACCCCGGTAGTGGAGGACCTTGGCGGCCTCGTTTTCGTCGTCGGTTCCGGAGCCGTCGGCCTTCAGGTACTTGAAGGAGGTGGTGGGGTCATAGTTCTCATTTTCCTTGGGAATCTGGACGGCGTCGGCCTCAACCGTAGTCCCTCGTCCGTCAGCTCTGAGAAACTGGCCGTACCGCGGGTCATCCACATCCGCCGCCGTGGCCTGATCGGTAAACTCCTTGCTGTAATTCGGGTTCGGCTTGCCCACCAGGGCCGCGTCGCCCTCTATATTGGTCAGCGTTCCGTCGGCCTGAACGTACTGGAACGCATGGGCGTGGTCCGGGTTCGCGGCGTCGGGAGTCCCCTTGATATACGCCGGGTTCTCATAGGGTTCCCAGGTGAAGGGGGCCCGCAGGGTGTCCGCACCGGAGAAGATATAGTTTTCGCCGTAGCGGCCGTTCATGATCTGGGCCAAATCCTTCGCCTTGGCGGACAGGGACTGGCCCAGAGCGGTGCGGCCCGGGCCGGTGGGGTCACTGAGGGACCGGAGCACGCTGCTGTAGGAGGCGTCCTCGGCCAGAGCGTACAGGTCCGTGGACATATTGCTCAGGGACTCCCAGGCCACGTCGTACTTGTGGCGCAGGGACTCGTTCACGTTCAGCTGGCTCTGGGCCTTCCAGTAGGAGTTGCGGATCTGAAAGCACCGGGTCGCCAGGGCGGGATCCTCGGCGTAGGAGTTGAAGAGCCGCCGGGTCAGGACCGTGTTCATGGCCTTGGTCATGGTATTGTTGGAGTTATTCAGGCTGTACCGGTAGTTTTTCAGCGTGCCTACCGTGGTCATTCTTGGAATCATCGGACTTCCTCCTTACTGTCAGGTCGTTATTCCGGTACCGTTGATGAGTTTGTCCAGCACGCTGTCGATGGTGGTCATCAGGCGGCAGGCGGCGTTGTAGGATTTTGAATACATCATCAGGTTCATGGCCTCGTCGTTGAAGTCCACGGAGGACACGGAGTCCCGGGACGTATCAACGGACAGAAGGTTTTTATAGTTGGCGTTCAGGTCGCTTTCCATATGGCTCTGGTCCTCTCCCCGGGTGGTTCCGATGTTGTTCCACATCTCGAAGAAGGTACCGTTCAGCATGGGCGCGCTGCTGGCGTTTTCATAACCGTCCAGGTCCGTGGGGACGAAGTCGTACTTCTGGTTCGTCACCAGATATTCAAAGTGGAGGACGTTGTCGCTGGCGCCGGAGGCGGGCTCCAAAGCGCCGGGAGGGCACTTGTAGGCACACACCAGCAGGTGGTTTTTCTGCCAGGTGTTGGAGATGGAGATGTTGGCGGCGGTGATTTTGGAGGGGTCGTCGTTTCCGGGGTTGTTGCTGAACAGCACGCCGCCCACGAAGATGCCCTTGGCGTTTTCTCCCCAGCCCTTCACAACGGTGCCGTCCTCCAGGGTGATGTCCTCCTTGTTCTCGGGCTCAAACTTCCCGTTCTGCCACGTCTGCCCCTTGAGGTAGGCTTCCATCACATTCTCGCCGCTGAGCCGCTGGGCCTTCATCGTGTCCGCGTCCAGACCGACGGCGGCCAGGATTTCATTTTGGACGTCCTCGCTGTTCTTTTCCCAGTCGCTGTTGATTTTCTCGTCTTTTCCGTTGACCGGAATCGTGATCGCAACGCCGATTTCCTTGCCCGCGTCGTTTACTCCCTTGGTGATATAATTCCCTTCCTCATCCTGCAAAAAGCCCTGGTTGGCCTCGTTCATGGCCTTGGCAAACTGATTGGCCAGCAGGTCCAGAGTCCGCTGGTAATAGAGGATGCCCCGCTTTCCGCCGGCGTTTTCGTCGACGTTCGCAATGACGTCCCGGTCCGTAAATTCGCCCTGCTCCGTCAGCATTTCCCGCAGGGCCTGGATTCTGCCGGTGAGGTCGTTGTCGTCCAGCTGGACCTTTTTGGAAACCTCCTGCGTGACCAGCTGCCGGGTATAGGTGTAACCGCCGTTGGGCAGCTTGGTCCGCTTGTAGATCATCAGGCTCTTGTCGCCCTCGGCGGGTTTGTCCGGCGTTTCCACCGTGAAGCTGTTCCGGCCGCTGTGAGCCAGCAGGTCCGCAATGGAGACCATCTGGCCCGTGCCGTCGTCCACCATCTCCTTATCCCCATCTATTGCTATGACGGTTCCCTTGTTAATGGCTATATAGACTTCGCCGATTTTGTCTTTCAGGGAGGTGATGGACAGGTTGTAGTTGTCGTCGTTGACCTTTTTGGCCTCCGAGAGAACTGCGGTGGGCTTGCCCTCCGCCGTCAGGTAGGGCAGATAGCCGGCGTTCGCCATGGGCTTTCCGTCCAGACCGGTCGTGGCCTCGGCCTCCGTGGCCACCGCTTTCTGGTTCACATCGTCCCAGAAGGGCAGCGTGGTCGGGTCGTTGGGGTCGATCTCCCGCTTCACCGGCACCTGATCCAGCCGCAGCTGGGCGCTGTACACGCCGGACACCAACAGGGATTCGTCGGTTTTGACGGAGCCGTCCGGGTTGGCGTTGTCCAGGTAGATGTTCAGCTTTTCCACCTTCAGTCCGGCGGCGATTTCCTCTTCGGTGTAGATGACCTTGATGTCGATCATGTCGGAGAGTTTGTCAATGGCAAGGTTCCGCTCGTCCCGGAGCTCCAGGGCGGGGTCCCCGTGGATTTCGCTCTTGCGAATCTCCTCGTTCAAAGAGCGGATGGTGGTCAGGCAGTCGTTCACCTCCGCCACATTCTGCTCCAGCTCCTTGATGGTGTTGTTTCGCAGCTCCTCCAGCTTGTTGGCATAGCTGTTGAGCTTGGTCAGCAGGTTCTGGGCAATCTGTCGAACGGTGTTGTCGTACTCCTGGTGTCCGGTCTGGTCCACCAGATTCTTGAAGGCCTCGCCCAGCTTCTCCAGCTCCAGGCCCAGAACGCCGTGGCCGCCCTCGCCCTTGCTCTCGTCGCCGGCGCCCACCTCGTCCAGAATCTGCTGAATCTGGTTCAGGACGCCCAGGCGGCCGTCTGCGTAGCCCGTCTTGGCGCTCAGCGTCCGGTAGCGGATATCCAGGTAGGGATCACGAATCTGGGAAAGGCTCTTTACCAGCGCGCCCTGGCCGGTGCGCACGTCGCCCGCGGCGTAATAGCGGTCCGCACCGGAGGCGTAAAGGCTCACCTGATTCAGCCGCTGGCGGGTGTAGCCCGGGGTGTTGATGTTGGAAATATTGTTGCCTGTCACGGTAATGCCGGTCTGTGCTGCATAGATGGCCAGCCGGGCCTGCGTGAAGGAACCAAAGGTACCAATGCCCATATCGAAAATACTCCTTTTAAGTCTTACACATGTCAGGCGCGGAAATCGGTTTTCATGGACGGGGGCGGCGCGCTGCTCTCCGGCGCCTTGCCGTAGCCGGGACCGCCCGGTGCTCCGGAGGACGGTCCCCCCAGCTGTACGATGATGCTCTCCACCTGGCGGAGGTTCTGCTCCAGCGTCGTCCGCGTTTTCCCGGACACCTGCCGGTAGGCCGCGTAGCAGCCCTGCAGCTCCTCCACCGCCTGCCGGGCCTCCGCCTGCATGGCGGCGGGAAAGCGGTCGGGAATGCTGGTCAAGGGGACACCCGTCAGCCCCAGCTGAGACAGCAGCTTATCCCGCGTCAGCTCCAGGCCCCGGAAATTCAGGGCCTGGGCCTGTTCCTGATTCAAAAGCTCGTTCAGGCCCATCAGGTCGTCCCCCTGGGCCGCCGCCAGCTTTTTCTCGTTCAAATCGGTAAGGCTCTCCAGCCCCCGGCTCATGGAGCGCAGGAAGCCGAGGTAGGAACGGTACAGCTCATCCATGCCTTACTCCTCCACCATCAGCAGCATCCGCCCCGCAATGGCCATGGGGTCCGGATGATACTCCCCGGCAGACACCACCCTTTTCAGCTCCTGGATGTCGCCGGTGGTGTTGGCGGTCCGCACCTCCCGGGAGAGGCGGCTGACCATTTCCATCTGGAAGCTCCTCCGGCCCGCGGGGGCGGAGAAGTCGGCGGAATCGTAATTGTGCCCGGAGACGGTCTGGGCAGGGGCCCCCCGCTTCTGAGCGGGGTAATACGCTTTCGTTCGGCCAATGGACGAGACGGGGCCGGAACCGGTAGAAGTCAACATAATCATTCACATCCTTTGCTCTTGACAGCGTTTCCCTTTTTATCACTTCATTATTCATATCGGCAAAATGGCAGGAAAGTTAAGAACGGTAGGGAGAATTTTCTTGATTCCCCGTGAATCCAGGGAGCCGGAAGTCGGGTTTGGGGACAAAACGGCCCCCGGCTCCTCTCCGGAGCCGGGGGCCGCGTTCGCTTCAATGCAGGGTCTTCAAATGCCGCAGGAGCACGTTGGCCACATTTTCGCAGGACGCCTGGATGCAGACGGCCCCGATGTCGTTGGCCACCATGGGCATGCCGTACACCACGCTGGACTCTTTGTCCTGGCCGATGGTGTAAGCGCCCTTTTTCCGCATTTCCAGCAGTCCGGCGGCGCCGTCCTGTCCCATGCCGGTCATGATGATGCCCACCATCTTGCAGCGGACCACGTCCGCCATGGAGTGGAACAGGGCGTCCACCGACGGGCGGTGCCCGCTGACCTTCTCCCCCTGGGTGCAGGAAACGGTGTACTTCTCGCCGATGCGCACCACCCGGCACTGGAGATCCGCCGGAGCCACCAGGGCCAGCCCCCGGCGGAGTTCGTCGCCGTTCCTGGCCTCCCGGACCTCCATCTTGCAGATGCGGTTCAGCCGGTCGGCGTACATCTGGGTGAAGCCCTTGGGCATGTGCTGGACAATGACCATGGGGGGAATGTCCGGCGGCAGGCGGCGCATGACCTCCAGTGTGGCCTCCGTGCCTCCCGTGGAGGCGCCCAGGCCCACCAGAACCCGGTCCAGAACCAGGCCGTTCCCCAGAGACGGGGTGTCCACCGCCACAGAGGGACTCCGCAGCGGGACGGAGCGGGGCCTCGCCATGGAAGCCACCAGCACCTTCTGGGTGAGGTTGGTGACGAAGACCTCCTTGCTCTCCTGCACGTCGGGCTTGCGGACAAAGTCCACCGCGCCGGCGTTCAGCGCGTCGAAGACCTTCAGGTTCAGGGAGGAGCAGAGAATCACCGGCACCGGGTTATTGGGCAGGTACTCCTTCAAAAAGTCGATGCCGCTCTGTCCGGGCATTTCCACGTCCATCGTGACCACGTCCGGCTTCAGCCGGGGCAGCTTTTGTTTTGCGTCCAGGGTATTGATGGCATAGCCGATAACTTCAATCCTGGGATGTGCCGAGAGTCCCTGAATAATCAGGTTTCGGGCCAGGGCAGAGTCGTCCACCACCATCACGCGGATCTTTTTCCCCAGTTCCATGTTGAGGGAACCACCTCCTTCTTATTTTTGGAAGGTCGCCGTAGCCAAACGGCGATAGGGCGCGTTCTGGCTCAGGTTCTCCGAAGCGCTGATCAGCAGATAGCCGCCGGGCACCGTGGCGTCGAAGAAACGGCGGACCAGCGCGTCCTTGGTGGGCTGGTCAAAGTAAATCATCACGTTCCGGCAGAAGATCACATCGAACTTCCGGCGGAATTTGATGGGGTCCATCAGGTTGAAGGTCTGGAAAATCACGTTGTCCTTCACGGCGGGGGCCACGGTGTGGGTGCCGTCCCGGTTGGGGGTGAAGTACTTCCGCTTCCAGTCCGCCGGGATGGTGTCCGGCAGGTTGTAAGTTCCCCGCCGGGCGCTGGCCAGGGCCTGGGCGGAAATATCCGTCGCCAGGATGCGGGTGTCCCACTCCTTGGCCCGGGGGCCCAGGTAGTCGTAGAGGAACATGGTGAGGTTATAGGGCTCCTCCCCGCTGGAGCAGCCCGCGCTCCAGATGGCCAGGGTCTTGTCGCGCTCGTGGCGGCGGACGATCTCCGGGATAATGTTTCTGCAGAAATAGTCCAGGTGCTCCTTCTCCCGCATGAAGAAGGTGTAGTTGGTGGTCAGCTTGTTCAGGACCAGGGTCACTTCGTCGTTCTCCTTCTTTTCCAGAAGGTGGTTGACAAAGTCCCCGAAGGTCCCGTAGCCCAGCTTCTTCAGGGCCGGGGAGAGGCGGCTGGTAATGAGCTGCTTCTTCTGGCTCAGGTCGATGCCGTAGCTGGACTGGATGAAGTTCACCATCCGCTTGAAGTCCGCATCCGAGATCGTCATGGGCCCGAAGGCGCCGCCGGTCTTGATTTCCGTATCCATATTATTCGTTCACCGCTTCATCATGAAAAATCAGTCGCCGTAGCCCCGGGCAATCAGCTGCTCGCAGTCCAGCACCAGCATGGTTCCGGAGCCGTCGGGCAGGGTGCACATGCCGGAAACCAGCTTCTGGGCGCTCTGGGAGGGGATGGGAACGATGCTGTCGTTGGGGATGTCCAGCATCAGGTCCACGGAGTCCACCTGGATGCCCAGCTGGTTGTTGTTGTAGTCGATGACAATCAGGATGCCCTCCTCCACCGGGGACTTCCCCAGCCGGAGGCGGATGTCCATAATGGGGATGATCTGTCCGCGCATGTTGAAGATTCCCAGGATATAGTCCGGCATCATGGGGAGGTACGTCGCCATATAGCCGTTGAGAAGCTCCACCACCTGCTCCGCGTCAATGCCGATTTTCAGGTCGTCCACCGTGAAGATGAGGTATTTCCGGCTGTCGGCGCCCTCGTCCTCCTGGGCGGTGGTCTCCAGCTCCTCGTCCTCCACCTGGAACAGGACATTTTCGTTACTCATTGCGTTTCCCTCCTTTGGCGCTCACTGGTTCCGGGCCGCCGCGTACAGGCCGCCCGCGTCAAGGATGATGCTGATATTGCCGTCTCCCAGGATACTGCACCCGGTGATGCCGTAGTTTTTGATATCAAAGTTGTTGACATAGGCCGGCAGGGGCTTGACAACGATCTGCTGTTCGCCCAGAAGCTCGTCGACAAACAGGCAGTACGAGGTGTCCCCGGATTCCAGCCACATGAGGATGCCGTCCTCAATCCGATCCGTGCCGCCGGGGAGGTTGTAGAAGTCCTTCGCCCGGATGACGGGATAGTAGCCGTCCAGCATTTTCACCATCTCGCCGTTTACGGAGTCGTGGAGAATGTCCGCCTCGGTGAGTTTGGCGCTGGAGCGGATGTTGTTGATGGGAATGGTGAAGATGGAATCTCCCACAGAAACCTCCATGCCGTCCATGATGGCCATGGTCAGGGGGATGCGCATGATGGTGGTCATGCCCTTTCCCTGTTCGCTGGTGATGCTGACGGAGCCGCCCAGGCTCTCCACGCCGCTTTTCACCACGTCCATGCCCACGCCCCGGCCGGAGAACTCCGTCACCTGCTGGTTGGTGGAGAAGCCGGGGGCCATGAGGAAGTTCAGAATTTCCTTGTGAGAGTATTCCACATCGGGGGAGGCGATGCCGTTCCGGATGGCCTTGGCCAGGACGGCCTCATCGTTGACTCCGGCGCCGTCGTCGGAAATCTGAATGATAACCTCGCTGCCGGTGTCCTGGGCGGAGAGCAGAATCTCGCCCACGGGGTCCTTTCCGGCGGCGATGCGGTCCTCCACGTTTTCCTCGATGCCGTGGTCCATGGAGTTGCGGACCATGTGCATAATGGGGTCTCCGATGGAGTCCACGATGGTCTTGTCCACCTCGGTGTTTTCGCCCACCAGGGTGAGCTTCACCTGTTTGTTGAGCTTCTTGCACATATCCCGGACAATGCGGTTCATCTTCTGGAAGGTGTTGGACACCGGGATCATCCGCAGGGACATGGACACGTCCTGAAGCTCATCCGTCAGCTTGCGCAGCTGCCGGGCGGACTTGGAGAAGGCGTCCAGATGCAGGCCCTTGAGGTCGGGAGAGGCCGTGACCATGGCCTCGGTGATGACGATCTCGCCCACGATGGCGGAGAGCTGGTCCAGCTTGCTGAGGCCCACGCTGATGAGGCTCTCCTTCTGGCCCTGGCCCTGCTGCTGGGGATGCTGGGCGGAGGCCTGGGCCGCCGGGGCCGCGGGGGCCTTCTGGGCGGCGGGGGCGGCCTCCTGCACGGGGGCGGGCTCCGCCGCCGGAGGCGGCGCGGGCACGTAGTTCTGCTCCTCATAGGAGTGGACGGAGCCGGCGGTCATCACGATGGGCACGGCCCTGGCCCGGTCCTCCTCGCTGCGGAACTGGAGGAGGAAGCCGTGCTCCACCACCACCTCGGACAGGGAGGAATCCGACTCCACGCCGGCGGGCTGGTAGGTGAAGTCCGCGTCGGCGCAGAAGCCCTGGACGGACGTGACCAGCATGAAAGCCCGGAGGTTCTCCATGCCGCAGCCCTCGTCAAAGAAAACCCGAAGCCCGTAGGGGAAGTCGGCGCTGCCCTCCGTGGTCTGGGCGGGCGCGGGAGCCGGCGGGGCCGCCTCCTGGGCGGGGGCGGGAGCGGCCGCCGCCTTGGGCGCGGACTCCGCTGGAATTTCTTCCCCCTTAATTTTAGCGATCAAACTATTAATATTTCCAAGGAAACTGTCGACATCTTCATTAAGGGGCTGCTCTGCCTCCACCTTTTCCATTTCCTCCCGGAAATAGTCTACGGAGTGAAGCATCACGTCAAAGAGCGCCGGACGGTCCTCGTCCTTCACCACGGACATCGTGCCCTCCCGAATCAGGAAGAACATGTCCTCAATGCGGTGGGAGACCCGGGCCAGCGTGTCAAATTCCATCATGGCGGAAGAGCCTTTGATGGTATGCATGATACGGAAGATCTCGTTGACGTTGTCCTGAGAGAATGTATTTTCCTTTTCCGCGTCCAGAACAATGCTCTCCAGCTGCTCAAGAAGCGTATTGGTTTCGTAGATGTACATATCCAAGATATCGTTGTTGCTCACGAAAACACCACCTTATCAGCCTTTTTCATTACTATCGACCTGTTGCGCTAAAAAAATAAGTAGCGGCGGCAAGTTTTTTCTGTGAGGTGTCATGAATGCCTGATCTGCTCGGCGCCACCAACCCGGTACCCGGTTATGACAAAACCACAGTCAACCGGAACATCACGGTTTCCCCGGACAACACGCAAATTCAAAACGTCCCCGACCCCAGCAAGGTCGTCCGCGCCGACGGGCGGACGGAACACCAGGACAGCAACCTGCAGGGGGACGGCGGAATCCGTTACGACTCCAACTTCCAAACCTTCCTCCAGCGGCTGCGGGAAACCCCCAGCCTGGCGGAAAGCCTCTCCCTCATCTTCTCGGGGCGGGAGGGCATTGTCGTCTCCTCGGGCCTCAGCGCCGGCATTGCGGAGGAGATGGGCCGCCTGCTGGAGATGATGCGGATGGACGAGAGCCAGCTCCTGGACTTCCTCCAGGGCCAGTTCAAAACCGGTACCCGCTTCGGCGGGGCCCTCTTCGCCCTGCTCCGCAGTGCCTATGCCCGGGCCGCCTCCGACGGCGTGCGGACGGACATCCTGCAATTTTTGAAGGCCTATGTGGACTTCGACTCCACCAGCCACATCGAGGGCAACCTCCTCCGGGACCTCCAGTCCATGGCGGACGCCATGCCCGCCAGCTGGGCGGAAAAGCTCCGGGACCTGACGGCCCAGCTTCAAAACGGCATCGCCGCCGGAAACCGGCAGGGAAATCTCCAGCTCCTCCAGCGGGAGATCTTCCCCTACATGTCCTCCTACGTGGAACGGACCCACGACATGGGCACCCCCCGGGCCCTCCTGACCATGCTGGCGCTGAACGTGGCCCGGTATGAGAACGGCTCCGAGGAGAAGCTGCTGGAGGGCTTCCACCAGCTCAGCGGCTACGGCACTCTGAAGGGCCAGCTGGGGGGCATCGACGACCAGTCCCTCCTCCTGCTGCTCCGGAGCCGGGGGGGCGGGGGCGACGCCTCCAAGGCCATTGCGTTTTCCAACCAGCTGGCCTCCGCCGCCGCCCGGGCCTTCCGGGGGGAGGGCAGCGCCGAGGTGCAGCAGGCTTTCCAGAACCTGCTGGCCGCCATGCTGGTGAACGAGAGCGTCTACATGCCCATCAACCACTATCTCCTCCCCATGGAGTGGAACGGGCGGATGCTCTTCTCCGAGCTCTGGGTGGACCCCAACGCCGAGGAGGAACAGAACCGGGGCGGAGGCGGGAAGAACACCATGCGCTTCCTGTTCAAAATGGACGTTCAGGGCCTGGGCCTCTTCGACGTCATCCTCTCCGCCCAGGGGACCGAGGTGGATATCCAGATCGCCTGTCCCGACGCGGCGGCTCCCTTCTCCAAGCAGATTGGGGAGGCCGTCTCCCAAATCCTGACCCGGAACGACCTCAAGCCCGCCCGGGTGGCCGTCCGGCGGATGGACCGCCCGGTTACGCTGACCGAGGTGTTCCCCAAAATCTTTGAAGGGAAGAACAGTATCAATGTCAAGATCTGAAGGAACCACCCGGGCCAAAAAGGCGGTGGCCCTGCAATACGGCCCGGGGGACACCGCGCCGGTGATCGTGGCCTCCGGCATGGGCTATATGGCGGAAAAGATCGTGGAGACCGCCGCCGACTGCGGCGTGCCCATTTACGAGGACAATTCCCTCTCCACCATCCTGACTCAGCTCCAGCTGGGCCAGGAGGTTCCGGAGAGTTTGTATCAGGCCATTGTGGAGATTTATGTGTATTTCCTCCACTTCGACCCCACCGGAAACATGAACGCTCAGGAGGCGCGCGGACACACGCCGCCCAGCGAAAGGGAGGAAACAACATGACATCCAGCCACACCTATCTGATTCTGGACACCCAGAACCACGCCCTGGCCAACGGCGAGCTGGCCACCCCGGCGGGGGCCTCTCCTATGCGGCTGAACATCCTGGACCACAAGGTGGACAGCGTGATGGAGCACGAGGTGGTCACGCTGTTCAGCGCCAGCAGCGAGGAGCTGCCCATCCAGTGCCGCATCCTCCGCCAGCGGGGAGACGCGGTGCTTTTGGAGAAGATCGCAACCCTGGACCCGGAGGTTCGGCGGAACCTCCGGGTGCCGGTGAAATTCGACACCTTCCTCTATGCCCTGCCCGGCTCCTCCTGGAAGGGGAGGCGGAGCGTGCAGTCCATCGACCTCAGCTGCGGCGGCATCGCCTTTTATGCGGACTGCCGGCTGGAGATGCACGAGCAGATGGAGATTGTCGTCACCCCCACGGAGGAGCCGGTGATTCTGCGCTGCGAGATTCTGCGGAAGCAGGAGCTGCAAAACGACCGTTTCATGTACGCCACCAAGTTCGTGGACATGTGCGAGGATGAGGAGGTCGTGGTGCGGGAGGCGGTGTTCAGCCTCCAGCTGCAAAGCCGCGACGCTCAGGACTGACGGAACAAGGAGGAATCAAGCCATGACTCAGCAAAACCGCGCCCGCCGCGCTTACCGGCCAGGGTCCGCCTGTCTGGCGGCCCTGGTTCTTACTGCCCTGACCCTCTGCACCTTCCTCTCCGCCCGCCCGGCCCGGGCGGCGGAATGGATGACCCCCTACCTGGAGCAGGTCCAGGATTGGGGCGTCATGCGGGGAGATTCCAGCGGCAACCTGCACGAGGACCGGAGCATCACCCGGGCGGAGTTCGTCACCCTGGTGAACCGGGCCTTCGGCTACACCGAGCAGAGCCCCGCCAACCCCTTCACCGACGTGAACCCCAACGACTGGTTTGCCGAGGACATCAGCATCGCCCTCCAGGCGGGCTATTTCAACGGCACCAGCCCCACCACCGCCGCACCCTACTCCCTGGTGACGCGGGAGCAGGCCGCCGTCCTTCTGGGCCGGTGTCTCCGCTTCCAGGGCGTCCCCAACGCCGCCAACTCCTCCTTCACCGACATGCACGCCATCGGCGGCTGGAGCCGGGGAATGGTCCAGGAGGCCGCGGAGCTGGGCATCATCCAGGGCTACGCCGACGGCAGCTTCAAGCCGGACCGGCCCATCACCCGGGGCCAGATGGCCTGCTTCCTGGTCCGCGCCCTGGGCACCCTGGTCCAGGAGCCCGGCGAGCAGACCTCCGGCGGCGTGTACGGCAACCTGACCATCACCACCCCCGGAGTAAAGCTGAAGGACACCGTCGTTACCGGCAACCTCTATCTCACCGGCGGCGTGGGCCTGGGGAACGTGGAGCTGGAAAACGTCACCGTCCAGGGTAAAATCGTCATCTGCGGCGGCGGCGAGGCCGAGGGCGGCAAGCAGAGCGTCCTCCTGCGCAATGTCACCGCCGGGGCATTGGAGCTGGACAGCCTCTCGGAGCAGTTCCTCTCCGTCCAGGCCGAGGGCCTCACCAACATCGGCGAGGTCACGGTCCGCACCTCCGGCTATCTGGAGGACCGGACCGAGGACGGCCTGGGCCTCCAGACCATCCGGCTGGACGGCGCGGAGGGCATCCAGCTCCAGCTGGCGGGCAACATCAAGCGGGTGGTGAACCTGACCCCGGGCTCCGCCCTCCAGATGGCCCAGGGCGTGGCCGACGTCATCACCATGGACGAGCGGGCGGTCAACGCCACCTTGACCATTGACGACCGGGCCTCCATCCGGGAGCTGAACCTGGACGGGGCCACCCCCGTCACCGGCGAGGGCAGCATCGGGCACCTGAACATCAACGCCCCGGGCTCCAACGTCTCCATGCTCCCGGACACCATTTATATCCGTCCTGGAATCACGGGAAATGTCAACAACCAGGATATGAACACCAACGACGCCGCCGAATCCTCCGAGGATCCCAGGCTGCTGGCGGGCTATCCCAAGGCCCGGGACATCGCTCCCACCTCCGCCAACGCGGTATTCAGCACCAACAAGCCCGGCACCGTCTACTGGGGCATCACAGCCCTGATGGACGGCTCCCTGGGAGAGGAGGAGCTGATGAATCCCGGCTCCCACGCCAAGATTCTCCGCAGCGGCAACCTGCGGGTCGCGAGCTCCAATACGGACGTCACCGCCCGGATTACGGGCCTGACCCGGGAGGGCTCCTATTACATCTCCGCCCTGCTGGTGGACGCCAGGGGCCGCCGCAGCCCCGTGAAGATCGCCGCCTTCACCACACCGGACGACTCCGCTCCCAACTTCGTCAACGGCTATCCCCAGAATCCCATCCTCACGGTGGACGGCGACGGCGAGCAGGTAGCCCAGGTCATGGTCATGGCCACCAAGGACTGCCAGATGTACTACGCTCTCTTCCCCAGAGGCTCCGTGGCCCCCACGGCGGCGGACTTCCGCGCCGCGGCCCTGCCCGGAAACCTGGGCTACGGCATCGTGACCCTGCGGAAGAACACGCCCTTCCTGCTCTCCCGGATCAATACCTCCCACCTTCAGGAGCAGACCCAGTACGACCTCTATCTCTGGCTCAACGACGCGGACAACGGCAAGAGCTCCGCCGTCCGCCGGGTCCAGTTCACCACCAAGGATTTGACTCCGCCCACCATCCAGGATCTGCACGTGGTCAGCTATACGGGCAACTCCGTCACGCTGTCCTTCATGCTGGATGAGCCCGGAACCCTGAGCTGGGCCGCCGTGACCAAGGATGCATCCATTCGGGTCAACAAGGAAAACCCCACAATCAACGACCAGATCAAAATTGAAAACATTCTGGTGGACGGCAAAACCGTCATCCGCCGGGGCGGCCCCATCCGGGCCGCCAGGGCCGCCACCGCCTACACCTTCACCGTTACCGGGCTCCAGGGCCAGACCACCTACGACCTCTACTACATGGCCAAAGACACCTCCGGGAACTACTGCGAGTACAACAAGACCATCGAGTTCCCGCTGCCCATCCGGACCCAGGACAATCAGGCGCCCACGGTTGACAAACGGTACAGCCACTCGGAGCTGGACGAGGACACCAACATCGAATACGCCTACCTGGACAGTGACATCAGTCTGGTGTTCAGTGAGGAGGTCCAGGGCTACTACAAAACAGGCCTGGGCACGGAAGAGGACGTTGACAACTTCCACGAACTCTACAACAAGGTCCTCTCCTCCTCCGGGGACGATCTAATCAAGGCCAAGTCCGCCCTGGCCTCCGCCCTGGAAAAGCACATCACCCTCCATACGGGCACGGCCCCGGGACGGGGTGAACCTCCCAAGGACAGCTATGTGTTTGTCAACCGGGCCAACGTCACTCCGGAGGAGCTGGCCGCAAAGCCCGCATGGATTGACTATCGGGAGGCCACCGTCACCCGGGAGAACGGGCAGACCGTCGTCACCTTCCCCGCCGGCAAAGCCATCCAGCTTCAGAGCGGCGCCCGCTATTACTTCTACGTCAAGCAGATTCAGGACACCGCTCCCACCCCCAACAAGCTGCTCTCCGCCAGCGTGCCCATTCAAACCATCTCCGCCCGAGTGGACATCAAAGACAACGACGACGGATTCATCATGGACGGCCGGGACATGGCCATCTTCCGGCTGGAGCCCAACGAGGCCACCGCCTTCTCTCCGATCTCCGCCCGTTGGGACCTGATCCTCTGGGCCCATGCCGACATCGAATATCACCTGTATATCCGCCGGCCCGGCGAAGACTGGCACCGCCTCACCGCTGAGGACAGCCCCATCCGCGCCATGGTCACGGACCGGAAGGTTTACCACAGCCTCTACGGCAGCATCGGCGCAGAAGAAATGATCAAATCCGGCTACTTCGGCATGGAGGCGGGCCACGAGGGCCTGCCCTACCTGCGGGACCTGTCGGAGGTTCTGGAGTTCGGCATCCTCTCCACCGAGGGCGGCCAGGACGGCAGCGTTGACATGGAAGCCGAGCTCTACACCGGCACCAACACCCAGCTGCGCCCCATTGTGAGACCCGGCCAGGGCACCCAGGACATCTTCAACAAGCTCCCGGCCCCGCTGGAGCGCATCAGCAATCCCAAGGCCTATCCCTTCACCGTTCCCTCCGGCCTGTTCCCCACGGTCAGTCTGGACGGGACCATCAAGCCCGGCGATACCCGCGTCACCTTCACGGTGAACCTGGATCTGAGCGGCCGGGTCTACTGTCTGGCGGTCCCGGTCATTGAGGGCGGAACCGACACCAATTACGAGGTGGTGGGCGGAAGCCGCTACGAGCCGAGAACGGTGAAGAATGGTCCCCTCGTTCCCCTGAGCACGATTCCCAAGGGGCTGCGGAATGAAACGACGGAGCTGTGGCTCCACGAGGACCATCCCGACCCCGCCCTCATCAGCCATCCCCAGTCCAGCCTTCCCTCCCAGGTCGGGCGCGGCAACACGGGAACCCAGCTGATGAACGGAGGCGGATCCTGGGAGCTGAACATCTCCGGTCTGTCTCCGAACACGCAGTACCTCCTCTATCTGGTCAGCGCCGACACGGACGACAACCCGGCGGAGCGGGTCTTGTGCTACACCTTCACCACCACGCCGCCGAATCCCCCGGCCATCACCATCAACCCCGGCGGCACCACCGCGGAGATTCATTTCACGACTCCGGACGAGAAGCGTGACCCGATGGAGTCCCTCATGGCCTCCATCCTGGTCCGGCTGGACTTCTTCACCACAAGACCCAACAACGTTTTCAGCCAGCCCATGCGCAACTACATGGACCCCAGCAAGAGCCTTCCCTCCACCTTCCCCGCCAACGGCACGGTACTGGAGGCTATGTGGTACGAGGGCAGCTCCACAGGGCTCAGCGTCTTTGACGTCTGTGCCTCTGAGAGCGCCAAAGCCAACTTCTATACCATCATCACCTCCACCTACAACCAGGTCTTCCGGATTGACGAGCCCTATTACCATGAGCCCTCTACCGTGAACGACCTCAACTCCGCCCGGTCCTACACCGACAAGAACCTCACCTTCAATCTGCAGGACAGCAACGAATACGTGCTTCTGGTGGTAGCCAAGGGTGCGAACTCCGACGCTCTGGGCTTCCGGGCTTCCTGGACCTATCAAAACTCCCAGTCCAAATACCTGACGGTCACATGCCCCGGTCTGGTGAATGAGAACCTCCTCAACCCGGAGCTTTTCACGGGTGAGGTCTATCTCGCCTTCAACGACCCCCTGCGGTATCAGGAAACCACCATTGACGGCAGCTCCTCTCTGCCCCGCCGCCTCCAGATCGACACCTGTGAAAAGGGGCACGGACTGCACGTGCAGGGCGGTGAAAACCTCATCGGCAGCAACGGCTGCACGAACCTCCATTTCGTGACCTTCGGCACCGGAGTAATGCTGACGGATCCTCCTCTGAACCGCACCTCCAATACCGCCACCCACGGAGGCGTTATCGGCAGCTCCATCACACTCAAGCTGACCGAGGTGCCTGCGGGACGCATGATCATCAACCTTGGCGACCGGGTCATCGGTCCCACCACGGTTGCCCGCCCCGGACGGCCTTCCCTGATGATAACCTTGCAACGGGACGCCGCCGGCCAGTGGTATCTGGACTACAACGGAACAGACTGGTCCAAGTAACCCAGAGATTTTCCCCCATGAGGGCGGGCGGTACCGCCCGCCCTCTCTTCGCTTTTCGGAAAAAGGAGTGTATGCTTTATGAAATCCCGAACCCTCCGCCGGGCCGGAGCCCTGCTGCTGGCCCTGGCGCTGGCCTGTTCCCTGCTGACGCTGCCGGCATCCGCGGCGGATATCCAGGGTCTATCCATTACCGCCGACAAGACGGAAATCGAATCCGGCAAGGACGCAACCCTGGAGCTGACCGGCGCGCCTGCCGACGCAGAGATCGACTGGAAAAGTGACAACGCCATTCTCTCACTCTCTCCCAGCTCCACCGGCGAATCCTGCCTTGTCACGGCCAACACGGTTACAAATTCCCAAACCGCCACGGTGACTGCAACTGTGAAAAAAGACAACGGTGACGGTACCTCCGATTCCGGAAGCGCCACCTGCGTCATCACTGTAAAGCCCAAAACGCCCGATCCCATACAGCCGCCTGATCCCCCTGTACAGCCGGACCCCATCCCCCCCAACCTTCCGGATATCACCATAAAACTGGACCAGGCCGCCGCTTACATTCCTTTGGGAAAGACGCTTACCCTCAAGGCTGCCGTCACCGCTCCGGAGGGCGTAAGCAAAGAGCTTGACTGGGACTCCACCAATAAATCAAGGTTTCGCGTCACGAAAAGCGAAGGCGATTCCAGCATCGCCACAGTTGAGCTCTTCAACGCCGCAATCGGAGATATGGCCACCATCACCGCCATCTCCAAAGAGAACCGAGCCGTCACCGCCACCTGCGTCGTCCGGGTGGTGGAGGCCCCGCTTCCCGATGTCACGGATGTCACCATCATCACCCTGGCCACCGACGACGGGGGAAACTATGTGGACATCGGCGGCGACGAGCTGATTTTCCAGGCCCAGGCCGACCCCATTGACGCCGCCGAGGAGGACAAACGAATCACCTGGAGCTCCTCCGATGAATCCGTCGCCACCATCGACCGCAACTCCGGCAAGGTCACTCCCCGCTCCCCCGGTGTGGCCGTCATCACCGCCCAGGCAGGCGGACCCACGGGCCCCACTGCCGAACGGAAAATCGAGGTCTCCGGCCTTCTTTTGAGCTATGTGAAAAAGTCCACCTCCGGCGGCAAAGGCGAGACTGTCCGCCTCAAGGAAGGCGACTCGGTGGACATCTACCAGTACCGGGATCTCAGCATCGTCTTCACAGCCTACGGCAACGCCCGGAACAAGCTCATCAACTGGGAGAGCTCCAACAATTCCGTGGCCCAGGTCCTGGCGGGTCGGGTCACTGCCCACTACCCCGGCAGTGATGTGACCATTACCGCCACCGCCGTAGGCACCAACTGCCAGTCCAGTTTCAAGGTTCAGGTCCTGGAGGACGTGGCTCAGGTCATCACCGTCGACATGGGCTCCGAGCCCTCCTACTCCTTCTCCGGCCTGTTATACGAGCTGGACCGCCGTTCCCAGGACAAGGCCAAGGGCCCCCTGGACTGCGTGTACAGTCTGAAGGTCTCCACAGAAAACGGCGTGCTCTACTACAAGTACACCTCTCCCGAAACTCCCGGCCACGGCGTGGGCGGCACGGAGCGGTACTACTACCAGCCCACCGGCCAGGGCCAGATGGCCTTGAAGGACGTGACCTTCATCCCCCTGCCGGGTTTTGACGGCACCGCCGTGGTGGACTACAACGCCGTGGCCACCAACGGGACCACCTTCTCCGGAACCATCCGCATCGAGGCCACCGCCACCGGGGACGTCAGCTATTCCACGGCCATCGATCAGCCCGTCAGTTTTGCGGCGGAGCACTTCTCCGCCGTCTGCAAGGGCCGCACCGGCCGAGCCATCGGCTATGTCACCTTCGGCCTGCCCTCCTCCAGCCGGGGCACGCTCTATTACAACTACAGCCCCACCGGCCAGTACTCCCCCAAGGTGAACAACTCCACCCGCTACTATGCCTCCAGCAGCCCCTCTATCGACGATATCACCTTCGTCCCGGCAAAGGGCTACTCCGGAGACGTGGATATCCCCTACCGCTGCACGGACAGCTCCGGCGCGTCCTACAGCGGCACGGTCCGCATCCGCGTCTACGGAGCCAACGGCGAGGGCAGCGGCAGTGTGGAATACTCCATCGGCCGGAACCAGCGGAAGAGCCTGAACGCCTCCGACTTCAACAGCGCCTGCCAGCGGGCCGTCAACGGAACCTTGAACTACATCCGCTTCAACTCCCTGCCCTCCTCCAGTGCCGGAACCCTGTACCTGAACTACCGCAACAGCTCCAGCACCAAGGTCACTACCGGCCGGAACTACTACCGCAGCGGCACCCCCCGGATTTCCGACATCAGCTTCGTGCCCGCCTCCAATTACAGCGGCACCGTCACCATCCCCTTCACGGGGACCAGCTCCGGCGGAGCCACTTTCTCCGGCAGCCTGGTCTTCCACGTGGACGACGGCACGGGAACCGTTCACTACAACACTCCCAAGGGCCAGTCCGTCACCTTCGGCTCCGGGGAGTTCAACGACGCCTGCTATTCCATCACCGGCCGGGCCCTGAGCCGCATCCGCTTCACCAGCCTCCCCTCCTCCGGCACCGGCGTCCTCTATTACAACTATTACAACGCCTCCAGCTCCCGGGCCTCCACCGGCACGGATTACCGGCGCAGCGGCACCCCCTCCATTTCCAGCCTCACCTTCGTCCCCGCCGCCGGCTATGTGGGCACTGTCACCATCCCCTTCACGGGCTATGACGAAAACAACACCCGATTCAACGCCACCGTCACCATCTCCGTGGGCGGCGGAAGCGGCCGGTCCATCTTCTACAGCGTCCCCGCCAACGGCTTCGTCCGCTTCGCCGCCGCAGACTTCAACAGCGCCTGCCGCAGCGCCACCGGAGACGCCCTGAGCTATGTCCGCTTTGACCTCCCCGCCTTCCAATACGGCTCGCTGTACTACCAGTACAACACCGCCAGCCGCACCGGGGGCACGGTCAGCAGCTCCACGGGGTACTACTACTCCAACACCAGCCCCCTGCTGGGCGACGTGGGCTTTGCCGCCTCCTCCACCGCCGGAACCGCCACCTTCGGCTACACCGGCTACAGCACCCGGGGCGACTCCTTCACCGGCACGGTGGAGATTACCATCTCCGGCTCCGCCGCCGTCAGCTCCGTCATTCGCTACACCGGCAGCGCCGCCCATCCCATCCCCTTCCGGGCGGCGGACTTCCAGAACGCCTGTCAGGCGGCCCTGGGGAATCCGCTGTCCTATGTTCAGTTCAGCTCCCTGCCCTACTCCGGGCGGCTCTACCAGAACTACAGCGGCCCCGTCCGGACGGGTACCGGGGTCAGCAGCGGCACCCACTACGGCCCCCAGCAGCTGGGCCAGATCAGCTATCTGCCCAAGGCGGAGTTCCAGGGGACCCTGACCATTCCCTACACCGCCTATGACACCAAGGGCGGCAGTCACTCCAGCGCCGTGGAGCTCCAGATTTCCAACAGCTACTGCGCCGCCACCTTCTCCGACACCGCCTCCGGCTGGGACTGGGCAAAGCCCTCTATTGAGTTCCTGCGCTCCAGCGGCGTCACCAACGGATACAGCAACAATACCTACCGTCCCGGGCAGTCCATCAGCCGGGGGGAGTTCACCCTGATGATCTGCCGGGCCTTCCAGTTCTCCACCGGCGGCTCCTCCGGCTTTCCCGACGTGCCGGCCGACAGCACCTACGCCGGAGCCGTGGCCGCCGCCCGGGATCTGGGCATCGTCCAGGGGAACAACGGCCGCTTCCAGCCCGACCGGCCCATCACCCGGCAGAGCGCCATGACCATGATCTGCCGGGCCATCGAGGCCGCGGGCCAGTCTCTCCCCGTGGCCGACGCGGGCCTGCTCTCCTCCTATGCCGACGGCTCCCAGGTTTCCGCCTTTGCCCGGCCCTCCGTGGCCGCCCTGGTCCAGATGGGCGCCGTCCGGGGGAACAGCGCTTCCCGCCTGAATCCCGGCGCGGCCATCAGCCGGGCGGAGATGGCCGTCATTCTGCATCGGGTCCTGACCCGTTAAGAAGGAGGTCCATCATGGCATTTTTCAAATCCCTCTTTAAAAAGGAAGAGCTCCCTCCCGCCATTCCGCCGGACGACTTTCCGGACCTCTACAGCGGCATGAAGGTGGAGGTGCTGACCCCCGCCAACGCCCTGCTCTTTGTCGGCAGGCTCCGCCTCTCCGGTCCCAATCAGGTGGACGTCCTGGGGGAATCCGGGGGCTTCCTCCCTCGGGTGCTGTACAACCAGCCGGTGAAGCTCCGCTGCTTCCAGAAGGACGGGGAGACGCTGACCCTCAACGGAACCATCGGGCCCAACGACCCCAAATTCTGGCGGATTGAACAGCTGAAGTCCCTGCAAAACAGTGAAAACCGTAACTTCTTCCGCCAGAACGCCGGTGTGGAGGGAACGGTCCGCTCCAACTCCGGGCAGAAGTACTCCTGCAAGGTCCTGGACATCGGCGGCGGCGGCGCCCGGGTACTGACGGAAAAGCTCTTCCAGCTGGAGGCCACCTTCCAGCTGGAAACCTCCCTCGTCTCCACGGAGGAGCCCTTTGCCTTCACCTGCCGGGTCAAGCGCATCACCGTCCGGGCCCAGACCGCCAGTCCCATGAAAAAATTTGAGTACGGCTGTCAGTTTGTGGACGTTCCCCCCCGGGAACAGGAGCGGCTGCTCCAGGCCATTTTCACCCTTCAGAGAAAGGTCCTCCAATCCCGGCGGGACCAGTGACCCTTCCCTCCCGGAACCCAAAATACCGGGGACGGCGCTTGCCGTCCCCGGTATTTTTTTGCCCGCCGCCTCTAAATTCCCCCAAAGCTGGAAATACTAGGGGAAAAGGAGGAACCGCCATGCGCATTGCCTTTTCTCAATTCTGTTCCAGCGGCCCGGAGGTCCAGGCGGTCCTCCGCCGCCGCATCGACACCCTGGCCGCCCGGGGCCAGAGCTATGAATTTCCCGACTGCCGGATGCCGGAGGGCTGCGTCCCCCGGCAGGCCGTGCTGGGCTTTTTAAAGCGGAACCGGGGCTATCTGCTCTACTGGCGTCCCGCCGTCGCCTACCGGGGGCAAAGCACGGTGCTGGCCGCCCTCTTCGCCCGGAGTGTCTGGCGCTTTGACAGCTACGAGGCCATGACGGCCCGGCTGGCCTCCCTTCGGCGGGAGGTGGCGGAGCCCGTCCCCCAGCCCTTTCACCCTCCGGAGCTGCGGGCGGAGCCGGTTCATGCCGCTCCGGTCTCTCCCGCCGTCCCTTCCGCCTCCTCCTGGCCGCCCCTTTACCGCAGGCTCCGGGAGGAGCTGGAAAGGCAGGTCCTGGGCCAGCCCCGGGCAGTGGAGGCCGCCGCCTTCCGGCTGTACAGCCACGCGGGAAAGCGGGCTCCCGCCCGGCCCCTGTCCCTGATCTTTCACGGCCCCACCGGCGTTGGGAAGTCGGAGCTTGGAAAGGCCCTGGCCCCGGCCCTGGAGCGGTGCTGCGGGCAGCCCTACGCCCTTGTGTGGACGGAGCTGAACACCTTCACCGAGGCCCACTCCGTCCACCGCCTCACCGGCGCGCCGCCGGGCTATGTGGGCTATGAGGACCAGCCCATCTTTGAGGCGGTGCGGAGCAATCCCCGCACGGTCTTCATGTTTGACGAGCTGGAAAAGGCCCACCCGGAGGTGCTGAAGGTCTTCATGTCCATCCTGGACGAGGGCCGCTGCACCGCCCGGAAGGCCGGGGAGGCAGGGGAGCGTGAGTTGGACTTCCGCCACTGCGTCTTTGTCTTCACCACCAATGCGGACCTGACGGCGTCGGGAGGCCGCCCCCTGGGCTTTTCCGAACACCGGCCCGCTCCCCGGGAGAGCGGGCCGGAGCGGGAGGCCGGCACCCCGGCGGAGCTGGCGGAGCGGCTCTTCCGGGAAAATGAAGAAGCACGCCGGGCCATGGTGCGCCTCGGCGTGCTTCGGGAAATTGCGGGCCGCTTCAGCGGCATCATTGGCTTTCGGGCTCTGGACGAGGGGGCCCGGCAGGCCGTCACCGTCAAGCAGGTCATGGCCCTGGGCCGGGAATACGGCCTGGATATCCTCCAGGTGGCCCCGGATACCGCCCGGGCGCTGACGCCGGGGCGGGACGCCCTCTCCGTCCGGTCCTCCGTCTGCGTGCTGGAGAGCCTGTTAGCCCCCCTGTTCGCGGCGGCCCCGGGCCGGATTGCCTATTGCCTGACGGGACTGCCTGGAACACTCCGGCTGGTTCCGGATTACTCCCACTCCAGCTCCACCACCGCGTTGGCGGCCTCGTCCAGCTTATAGAGCCTCCCGTCGTTGGACAGGAAGTAGCTTCCGGCAAACTGGTTGCCCTCGCCGTAGATATTCACCCGCATGGCGACGCTTCCGGTTCCGGCGATGCGGACAGAGCCCTCCTGGGGAATCAGCTCATAGGCTTCCATGGACTCGCCCGGCAGACCCAGCTTGGAGGGATGGATGGCCTTCAAATCCGACAGGCCCCGTCTGGTTGCGGCGGCAGGGGGCGTCTCCGGTTTCGGGTCGTGGACCCGGCCCTCCGGCATATCCAGCAGCACGGAGCAGCTGGTCTCCTCCCAGCTCAGCAGCAGGGAGTGGACACCGCCGCCGGAGCCGTCCTCCGCCGTGGGCACATTGCGGGCCAGCAGCAGGGAGCCGCTTGCCCCGTATTCCTCCGGCGGGTCAATCCGCAGCAGCGTCTCGTCCACCAGGGAGAAGCCCGCGTCCTCGGTGCTCATCACCGCCGCATAAGCCGTGACCAGGCTCTTGGGGTTTTTCAGCCCCTCATAGCGGTAGAGAATCCGGGTGAAGCCCGGCTCCTCTTCCGCTTCCGGCTCCGGGGCGGCTTCCGCCTCCCCGCCGTCTTCGCTGTCCCCGCCGGAGGCTTCGCCGTCTTCCGCAGCGTCCTCTCCGCCGTCCTTCGGGGCTTCCTCCGGCTCCTCCGGCTCCGCCGGGGGCTCCGGGGGGACCTCCTCCTGATACACCAGCACCTCCTCCCCCGTCACCGGCAGGGCGGTGATAGGCACCTCGTTCAGCAGATACTCCAGGGGAATGGGGATGGGCTCCGGCGGAGCCTCCTCCTCTTTCTCGCCGCCCTTCAGGAAGAAGAACACCCCTGCGCCGATGGCCACGGCCAGCACGGGAATCAGAATCAGCAGCAGCTTCTTCTTTCCCTTTTTCTTCTTTTTTCCGTCGCCTCCGCCCTCTTCGCCCTCCACGGCTTTGGCGGCGGTTTTCGCCGCAATTTTGGCCTTTTTCTCCTGGGCCTTCTGGGCGGCCAGCTGGGCCTTCTTCGTGGCCTGCTCGGCTTTCTTGGTGTGCTTTGCCGCCTTCAGGTCGGCGCGCCTGGCGGCCTGGGCGGCCTTTTTCTCAGCCTTGGCCGCCTGCTTCTGTTTGGTCTGCTCGGCCTTCCTTCCGGCGATCTCCACCTGCTTGGCGGCCTTTGCCGCCCTGCGCTCGGCCTTTTGGATGATCTTATCAGCCTTATCCTGTTTCAACGCTTCACTCTCCTACTTATACTCAAAGGGCCCGTCCTCAGTGAATGGTGATGGAATCCCGGTCCTTCACCGCCTGGCTGAAACCGCACTCTGTTCCGTTAATCGCCAGATGGACGGGGCCCTCCAGCTTCTCGAAGTCCACCCCGGAGCGCTCCAGCAGGTCCATGACATAATAGGGCTGGCCGTTCTCCTTGGGCGGCAGGACGATCGGCTTGCCGTTGAGAAGAATCTCCACCTCCCGCTTGCGGATGCGCGGCTTCACCGGCTCCAGCCGGGGGGGCTCCTCTTTGACAGGCTCCGCCTTGGGAGCCTCGGGAGGCGTCTCCCGCACCGGCTCCGGCGCCGCCGGAGCCGGGACCGAAGAGGCCGGAGGGGCGGGCGGCTCCGGTTCCTCCGCCAGCTCCGGCAGAGGCGGAATCACACCGGCGGGACCCTCCAGGGTCAAAATCACATCCCCCTGGCGCAGGGGGGCCCGCAGATCCCCCTCCCGGTTGTTCACCAGCACCCGGCCGGAGAAGCCCTTTCCCAGCAGCTCCCCCAGGGTCCTGGCGGCGTCTTTGCCGCTGCGGGCGGGCTGGAAGCGGATGCTGTCCCCGGCGTGGACCACCGCGTTGATAGCCGATTCCTCCCCGTTCACCCGCAGGATTGCGGGGGCGGCGGGCTCCCCCCGGAGGACCATGCGCCGCCCGTTGAGGGTCACGCCCAGGTTCTTCCCGGAGCGGCCCAGCATGTCGGCATAGGTGTAGCCGTTCATCAGCAGAATGTCCCGAATGGTGAGGACACCGCTGCGGAAGAGCTTGGCGGTCTCCCCGTTGAGGGTGATCACATAGCTGTCGTTCAAGAGCCCCAGCCCGGCGGAGACGGCAATGCCCAGGGGCGTGGCGTACTCCGGATTATTCAGGTCGATTTCGTCGGCAAAGGCGCTCTTGGCGAAGTTGTTCCCGGCGATGGCCACACGGCGTTCGTCCATCCCCATGCTGAGGGCCACCTTTTCCCGGAGGCCCTCCAGCTTGCTGCCGCCTCCTGCCAGGAACAGGGCCGAGGGGGCCCCCCCGTTGAGCTCCGTCACCTGGGCGGCAATGGCCTCCGCCAAACGACCCATGGGCTCCTGGATGGCGGCGTGAATCTCCTCAAAGGAGGCGGTGTTTTCCAGGCCCAGAATGTCCGTATAGCGGGCGTCCTCCCCGGGCCGGAGGTTCCGCTTTATCTCCTCGGCCGTCTGGAAGTCCACCAGGAAGGCCCGCATGATGGCCTCGGTGATCTCGTCTCCGGCGATGGTGGCCATGGTGTAGCCGGTAACGCTTCCGTCCCGGCAGACGGCGATATCCGTGGTGCCCGCGCCGATGTCCACCAGGGCCAGATTCAAAAGCCGCAGCTCCGCGGGAATGGCGGCGTTCATGGCGGCGATGGGCTCCAGGGTCAGGCTGGAGACCTGGAGGCCCGCCGCCCGCATGGCGGCGTACAGGCTCTCCACCACCTCTCCGGGGAGGAAGGTGGCCACAACGTCCGCCTCCGCCTTCTGCCCGCTGTGGTCCAGAAGGGAGGCCAGGGGGTAGTTGTCCAGCCGGTACTGGGCCACGGTGTAGCCCACCATGAAGAACTGCCGCCGGACCTCGTCCTCCACCTGCAATGCCTCCTCGGCGGCGGAGAGGGCCCCCGCCTCCAGACGGCTGATGGTCTCGGCGCTGATGGTTTTCTCCTCGCTGATGTCCATGGTGAAGCTGCCACTCTGGGTCCGCAGGGCCCGTCCGGCGGCGGCCACGCAGACCCGCTCCAGATGAACGCCCAAGCGTTCCTCCAGCCGGTCCGTCACCGCCCGGGCCAGACCGCCCACCTGATGAATGTTGTCGATCTGCCCGTCCAGCATGGCGCGGCTCCCGTGCTCCGCCATTTCGATGTCCAGGGCCTTGAACCGGCCCCCGGAGGGTCTGCCCACAACGCCCACGACGCTGCGGGTCCCGATATCCAGGGCGAAAATCAGATCCCGCTCCTGGGCTCTTAGATCCTTCATAATGAGACGCTCCTTTTCATGCCTCGCAGAGGCGCAAATGATGCCAGAAGGCGGCACCGAACCGCCTTCTGGCATCATGGCAGGGAACTCTTCTGCCAGCGCGGGATGGCGCGAGTGACCCTGCGTTCTTTCCATTGGCAGCTCGCGTCTTGACTTAGGCCGGCGGCCCGGCGGAAACGCGCTTAATACTTGCTGAAGGCGCTGCCGCCGGAGCTGTAGCCGCCGTCATAGGACACGTCGGCCACGCTGTCGTCGGAATAGGCGGGGGCGCTGTAGCTGCTGGCGGAGCTGTCACTGCGGAGGCGGAACTTGCTCAGCAGGTCCTTCATCAGGCTGGCCTGACTGCTCAGCTCCTCGCTGGCGGCGGCGGACTGCTCGGAAGTGGCGGAGTTGGTCTGGACCACGCTGGAGATCTGGTCGATGCCCTCCGTCACCTGAGAGATGGCGGAAGCCTCTTCCTCCACGGCCTTGGCAATCTCCTGAAGGGCGGACATGGACTCGTTGGTGGCCTGTACGGTCTTGTCCAGGGACTCGGATACCCGCTTGACGATTTCGCTGCCGTCCTGGACGGAGGTGATGGAGTTGTCAATCAGCTCCTTGGTCGCCTTGGCAGCCTGATCGGACTTGGTGGCCAGATTCCGGACCTCATCGGCCACAACGGCGAAGCCCTTGCCGGCGGAGCCCGCCCGGGCGGCTTCCACGGCGGCGTTCAGCGCCAGGATGTTGGTCTGGAAGGCAATGTTTTCAATGGTGGCAATAATCTTTCCGATCTCCTCGGAGGAGCTGGAAATCTTCTCCATAGCCTTGACCATCTCTTCCATGTAATCGGCACTTTCCCGAACCCGCATGTCGGCGTTCTTGGAGTGGTCGATGGCCTCTTCGCTGCGTTTGGCGTTGCTCTGGGAGCGGGTGGAAATTTCGGCAATGGTGGCGGACAGCTCCTGAACGGCGCTGGCCTGCTCCGTGGCGCCCTGGGCCAGGGCCTGGGCGCCGGTGGACACCTGGTCGGAGCCGGAGGAAACCTGCTCGCCGCTGAGGCTGATCTGAGCCAGAGTGTCGCTGAGGCTGCGGTTGATGACGCGGATGGACTTGAGCATATTGCTCAGCTCGCCTACGTACAGCTGCTCCACCTCAGTGCGGCAGTTGAAGTTGCCGTTGCCCATCTCCTCCAGGAGACGGCAGGTGTCCTGAATCACGCCGACCAGCGTGTGCTGGCTGCTCCGCAGAGCGTCGCACATCTCGCCCAACTCGCTGGTGCTCTCATAGTCCACGGGAATGTCCAGCTTGCCCTCGCTGAAGCCCACCAGGGCGGCCCGGACCTTCTCCGTGGGAATCACGATGCTCTTGATGATGAGGAGCGCGATCCGGATGACCACCACCGTCGCGATGATCATCGCCACAATGATGGAGATGATCGCGATGGTGGAGACCATGTTCTGCCGGTCGATGATATCGGCCTGCGCCGTCTGGAGCTTCAGGGCCAGGGCATCGCCGGAGGAGGCGGCCTGCGCCAGAACGGGCGAGCATTCCTTCACGATCATATCAGCGGCCTTCTGCTGATCCGTCCGAGCCATCCGGCCGATTTCCTCCGCCTCAAGCTCCCAGTTCTCCACCAGCTTGGTGAAGTTGTTCAGCTCCGTTTTGTCGTCCAGAGGATAGGTGCTGCTCAGGCTGACCAGCTCTTCTTTCAGCTGGCTGATTTTGCTGTTGGCGGAGTCGATATTGCTCATATCCCCGGACAAAACCGCGTCCCGCAGATTGCGGGCGGCAATGTTGTAGCTGATCCGGCATTCGGATACCAGCTGGTTGGACTCCACATATTCATCCAGAATGTTGGTGTACTGGCGCTTCTGCACGGTCATCAAAATCAGGGAGATGATGATAATAATTACGGAGACCACGATGGTAATTCCATACCCCATCACCAGGCTTTTCCTGACCTTCATGTTTTTGATCATTTGCGTCTTCCTCCTCTTTACTTCTTGGCGTTCTTTCCTTATCTATGATCATCGGCTTCGAGACTATACCACGTCGCCGTATCTTCCTTTCTCGACATCGCCGAAAATCTTTCCGTCCACCAGCGTAACCACCCGCCGGCGCATGATGTTCACATACCGGCTGGCGTGGGTGGCCATGATCACCGTGGTGCCCATGCGGTTGACTTCCTGCAAAAGCTGGAACATGTCCCAGATGTTGTCGTCGTCCAGGTTCGCCGTGATCTCGTCCAGCACCAGAATGGGGGGGCTGTTGATCAGGGCCCGGGCCAGCTCCACCCGGCGGCACTCCCCGATGGACATTTCCACGGGATACCGGGCTTCCACCCCCCGCATGCCCACCAGCCCCAGCACCTTCTTCACCCGGAGCTCCACGTGCTTGCCGCTCTCAAAGCGGCGGCGGCCCACCTGGGCGGCAATCCAGAGGTTTTCCTCCACCGTCATCTTCCGGATGAGGCTGTGCTCCTGCTGGACCTTGCCGAAGAGGATGGCCATGCGGTTCTGGCTCCAGGGAATCAGCTTGGAGAGGTCCTTCTGGTCCAAACATACCGTTCCCTTGTCCGGCTTGAGCTTTCCGGAAATCAGGTCCAGCAGCGTGCTCTTTCCCGCTCCGCTGCTGCCGACCAGGAAGACAAATTCCCCCTGCCGGATGGTCAGGTTGATGTCCTCCACACCAACCTCGAACTTCTTGCCCTTCTGCTCCTTCTGCTGGCGGCGGTCCAGCTTGTAGTTCTTTGTGACGTTTTCCAGCGTAATTGTGGGCATACTCTGCGCTCCCGTAGTTTTGAATCTTCCCTGAAAAGGGGCACGCCCCTCCTTCAAGGAGGCGGTTTCCCGGTCTGCATCCCTACGCGCGCAAAGGCGGGAGCCCGGCCGGTCCGGGCTCCGGCTTTTGCGGTTTCGCTTATTGGTAAAAGGACTTCTCTCTCGCCAGCTTGCGGTTGACCACCCGATCCAGGTCCACAAGCTGCTTCAAGACCCGCTGATTGACGCCTACCTGCGCCGCCAGTGGGGCTTCCGCCTCCGTCTCCGCCGCCGCGCCCTTCAAGAGGGCGGCAAGGCGCTCCGCGGCGGAGGGGGGCAGGGTCCGCCTCTGCTGGTCCAGGGCCTGATGGGCCCCGGCCAGCTTGTCGGTAGGTTCCTGCCGCATGGCGATCAGCATCTGCGTTGCCACCTGATCATCCCGGTCCACGGCGTCTGCCAGCTGGCGGGTCAGGTCCAGGGCTTCGTTCAGCGCGGTGTAGATTCGTTTGAGCTGCACATGGGCATCCATCAGCGCCGGTGTTTCCATCCTGATCCCTACTTTCCTGAGTCTCCGCTTTTTTGCGCCTGACGGAAGGCGTCCCGCAGTTCGCCCACCATGGTTTTCACATGGGTCAGGACTTCCTTGCGCCGGCCAATCTTCGCTCGGCCCAGCTCATAGGTAAAGTACTCATACAACTGGGCCAGATTTCCGCTGATGGGATACTGGCGGTCCAGCGTGTAGTCCAGATAATCAATGATGGCGACCGCTCGCTCAATGGAGGCCTCATAGACGGGGTAATTCTCCTGATCCCGCATGAGCTCCGCCTGGGACAGGCGTTTATACAGCTCATCATACAGCAGCAGCAGCAGCTCCCCCTGGGTCATGGTGTTCACGCTTTGCTCCTTGTATGACTGGAAGCCTTTCATATCCATTGTCTGTGGATCACCGCCTTTTCAAAATCAGCCTCCCATCAGCTGGGAGAAGTAGGAGCTCTGGGAGTTCATTTGCAGAATCAGCTGCTCCAGGCGGGAGAACTGGTTGGTGTAATAATCCACCTGATCGTTCATCTTGTCCTGCCAGCGTTCGATCTGCTCGTCAATCCGGTTGAGCTCTTTCTGGATTGTGTTGTTGTACATGGTACTGGGGGCCAGGGGGGAACCCGCCTTCTCCACCAGCACGCCCTTGCCGCCCTCGGTCTTACCGTAGATTTCCAGGGGCTGCTTCAATGCCTGCATCAGGCCGTCGCTCTTGGCGCCGGAGTCCACGCTGGCGGTGAAAGCGTCCCGGACCTTGTCGGGGTCGTCGTTCAGGGCGGCGCGGAATTTATCCTCGTCAAACTCCAGGGTGCTCAGGCCGTTGGAGTAGTTCACAGTAATGCCCGCTTCCCGGAGGGCCGCGCCGTGCTCGCCGTTCATGGAGATGGCGGAGGTCATGCGCTGGTACAGGGAGGCCAGATCCCGGTCGCCGAAGAGCACGCCCTGCTTGGCCTTCTCGTTCCAGTTTTTGATGAAGCTCTCGCTGGCGTCCGCTTCCTCCTCGGAGGTCAGGGGCTCGTAATACGCGCCGTTGGACCGCTGGGCAGGGAGGGTGGAGTAGGCGTCCTTGATCTCCTTGGCCATGGCGTTGTAATCTTCCACCATCTGCTTGACCGCGTCCACAATTTTGTCCGCGTCGGAGCTGGTTTCAAAGCTGACGGCCTCGGTGTCCACCTTCTCCAGCCGCTCCGTCATGACCTTGCCGACCTCCGCCGCCTGATCTGCGGTGGCGTCAAAGCGCAGCTCCTTGTCTTTGCCCAGCCGCGCGTAAACCTCATCCCCATTCTGGTTTTTGAAGATCAGCTTCCCGTCGGCGCCATATTCGCCGGTGATTTCCTTTCCGGTTTTCCCGTCGGTAAAGACCAGCTTCCCGTTGACTTCCCTGGCGGAAACCTCCGTGTCCCCAATGGAGAAAAGCAGCTCGCCCTTGTCATTCTTCGCCTGCTCCTGTCTGGCCTCATAGCCGAAGGTCCCCTTGAGGTTGATGGTCATGCCGTCCATTTCCACCTCGTTGGAGCTGCGGGTGATCTCTCCCAGAGAGGTGCCGTTGACCGTGGCCTCGAAGATGGCGTCCTGACCCTTGGTATAGGTCCCCCGCTTGTCGTCGTCATAGGTGCCGGGGGAGCCGAAGAGCTTGCTGGAAAAGCCCTCAAAGCGAATCTCGCTGGCTTCTCCGGTGTCCTTGGCCGTGAAGGTCAGCTCGTTGGTGAGCTTGGAATAGCCCACTTTCACTCCGCAGTCGCTGTTGCTGTTCATGGTGTTGAAGACTGTGCTCAGGGTGGTGTCTTCATTGAACTGCCCCACTTCCTTGCCGTTGACCTTGAAGGAGTAGAGCTGCTTTCCGTTGGCGTCCTTTGCCAATACCTTGACGGTATTTCCGGCGGCATCCTTTTTTTCCGTGTAGGCCTTTTCCAGCTTCCCGAAATCCTCGTCCTTGAGCAGCTCGCCCAGGGTCTTGCCGGTATTCAGGTAGCTGGTGATCCGTTCGCTTTCGCCGAAGCCCAGGATCTTGCCCTTGGTGGAGCCGATGGCAAACGTGGAGCCCTTGGGCGCCTCGAACTGGAACTGGATGCCGGATTCACTGCCGTTTTTGTCGCTGACCGTCAGCTTTCCCTTGCCAAAGGCCTCGTCAATGTTCTTCTGAAACGCGGCGACAAACGCTGCATCCCGTTCTGCGCCCGTGAGCTTTTCGTCAATGTCGTCCTTGCCGGGCAGCATTACGGTTTTGGTCTTGCCGTCCAGGGTGATGTCCATGCTGGCGCCCCGGGAGGACAGATACTCCATGGTGGTCATCCTCTCCGTCTCCAGCGCCCGCTTGGAGAGGGTCAGGGACTTGATCTGCTCCTCATCCTTGGTGCTGGGCTCCTTTCCGCCCAGCAGGTGGTCCTTTGCAGAGCCGGTGACGCCGCTGACATAGACGCCGTTTTTCTTCGGGTCCGTGAAGGTGATTTCGCCGTTTTCTCCCACCTCGGCCTTGATCACGTCCTTCAGCAGCTCCTCGCCGGTGTAGGTCTTGGTGCCGATGGAAACGCTCTGGCCCGCCAGCTGCTTGTTGATTTCCTCCACCAGCTCCTCGGTGTTTTTGTAGGTCTTGGTTTCGTCAAAGCTGATGGTCAGCTGGGTTGAGGCGCTGGCGCCGCCATAGTTCAGCGTCAGGGAGCCGTTCAGCTTGCTGATGTCGATTTCCTTGCTCAGGTCCAGCGACCCGGAGGCAGAGGCCGTGACGCTGTTCTGCCCGAAAGCGGCGGTGCCGTCGTCCAGGGCGGTGCCGCTGAATTTGAAGGTGGCGGCGGTGGCCAGCTGCTTCACCCGGTCGATGCGCACATCGCTGCTGGCCCGGCCGGTGGCGGAGATCAAATCCTTATTGGCTCCCTTTGTCACCGTCTTCACCGCCTGATCGAAGAAGCTGGTGGACATCAGGTTGTTGCTGGAACGATAGGAGGTATATTTGCTGAGGAAGGAGGACATCTTGCTGATCATGCTCCGGTAAGCATCCTGCTTCCACTCGGTCTTGGTGCGTTTTTGGTTCAGGGCTGTGATCTTGTTTTTATACGCAGAGATTGCGTTTTCGATCATACCCTCCGTGTCCATGCCGCTGACAAGGCCGGTGATGACGTTTCGATTTCCATAAACACTGGTAGAACTTCCGACGCCGCTGACTGCCATAGGATAACACTCCTTTCAGAGATTTCGGTGGCGCCCGGGCCCTCCCGGTCCCGCGGCCATCGAAGTTAGAATTTTTTTGATATTCCTCTATGCTTTTTTATCGACATATAGTATAATAAAAATAAGAGGTCCCCGTTTAGTTTTTACAGTAAGGAGGAAAATCCTTTGACACAGGTCATCACTGTCACGAATCAAAAGGGCGGCGTGGGCAAAACCACCACCGTTTCCGCGCTGGTCTGCGGCCTGAAGCAGCGGGGGGCGCGGGTCCTGGGCGTTGATCTGGACCCCCAGGGCAACCTTGGCTTCACTCTGGGCCTGGACATTGGCGAATGCAAAACCGTCTATGACGTGCTCACCGGCGCCTGCCCCATTGAACGCGCCATCTCCCACACGGAATACGGCGACGTCCTCGCCTCGGACATCATGCTCTCCACCGCCGAGGTGGAATTTACGGCCCCCCGGCGGGAGTTCATGCTCTCTCAGCAGCTGGACGTGGTGAAGCCCCACTATGATTTCATCATCATCGACACGCCGCCGGCCCTGAATATCCTCACCATCAACGCCTATGTCGCCTCCACCGGGCTCATCGTCCCCATGGAGGCGGAGGTCCTGAGCCTTGTGGGCGTCTCTCAGATTCAGGACACCATCGAGACCGTCCGCAAGTCCTTCAACCCGGACCTGAAGGTTCTGGGCATTCTTCTGAACAAGTACGACCGCCGCCTGACCCTCTCCCGGGAGATTCTGGATCTGGCGGAATCCGTGGCGGAGCAGCTGGGCAGCCAGGTGTTCCACACCAAGGTCCGCCGGAGCGTCAGCGTGGCCATGGCCCCCGCCCACGGGCAGAGCGTCCTCACCTACCAGCCCGGGTCCAAAGCCTCCGCGGACCTGCGGAAGATTGTGGACGCCGTGGCGGGTCAGGCCTTCCCGGCTCCCCGCCCCGCTCCCTTGAGCAAGTGGTTTTAAGGTATTGACTTTTCTGATGTAAAGGAGTTTTCGTTATGGCATCCAACAACAGCAGCAAAACCGCCCATGTGATGAATCTGCTCAGCAAAAACCGCGGAGCCGCTTCCGAACCGGCGGCGGAACCCAAGGCGGAGCCCGCCGTTCCTCAGGAGGCCCCCGTCCAGCAGGCGGAAGCCGCCCCCCAGGCCGCTCCCGCGCCTCAGGCGGAGCCTGCCCGCCCCGCGCCGGTGGCCCCTCTCATTTCCTCCATCACCGCCGACGCCGCCGTGTCCTCCCAGATCAAGGACGCCCTGGAGGCAGAGCTGGCGGAAGCCCCCAAGGCCGCCCCCCAGCCTCCCGTTCAGAAGGCGGAGCCTCCGGCGCGGCAGGCAGCTCCCGTTCAGCAGACGGCACCCATCCCGCAGGCAGCTCCCGTTCCGGAGGCGCCCGCCGCACCGGTGCAGGAGGACGCCGCCTCTCAGGAGGTGTACTTGGAGGAGGAAAAGCCTGCTTATATCAATGTCATGCAGCTTTTGGTGGACGAGAAAGCGGATGAGTACATGAAGATGTTCGGCATCTGCTGCTGCGACAAATGCCGGGTGGACGTCCGGGCCTACGCCCTGAACCACCTGCCGCCCAAGTACGTGGTCCTGAGCCAGAATGAGCGGGTTCCCCGCCTCACCGTCTATGAGAGCCGGTTTTCCAGCGATATCACCGCCCAGCTGATTCAGGCCTGCAAAAAGGTGATGCTCACGCCCCACCACTCCCGGCCGGAAACCTGAAATCCGAAACCAAAAGGTTCGGCGCCCAGCGCCGAACCTTTTTCTTATTCCTGGGGCCCTCAGCCCTCCACCTTCGACTCCTCCTCCGGGCCCGTCTGTCCGGGCACGGCGCTGCTCAGCTGCTCCCAGAGAACGTTGACATTCTCCATGCAGGTGAAATAGACGTTGGTGAGAATCTGGTTGGGAATACCCAGCTCCTCCGCCAAGGCCGTGATGGCGTTCCAGTTAGCGGACTCATAGCTCAGCAGCAGCTCATAGAGCTTGCCGCAGCGGCCCTCCTTTTTGGTAAGGGCCTGCCGCACCTCATCCGTCACGGGGAGCTCTTCCAGAATCTCCTCCAGAGGTGCGTCCACCAGATGGTTCAGCGTGGAGAACATGCCCATCAGATAGGCCTCCGCCGGGGTAATCGGCATATTCTTGGCGTACTTCATCAGCTCCTTGCAGAAGGAAGCCCGCATGAAGGAGCGCTTCAGGAACTCTTCCGTGCCTGCCTCGGCGGCCTCGGTGCTGACACTGGCGCTGAGGAGGTAGACCCACTGCTTCAGCTGCCCCATGCCCAGGGTCATGATGGCCTGATGGACGGTGGTAGCCCGATTCCGCAGGGCGAAATAGGCGGAGTTGGCCACTTTCAGCAGATTGTAGGTCAGGCTGGCGTCCATGGAGATCAGCTGTTCGATCTCGTCCACATCCGGCTCATCCCGGGTGATGGCCACCATCAGGCGGAAGAAGCTGGACTGGAGATAGGCGCTGGAGTGGACCCGGGTCGTCATCTGCTCGGCCACATAGGCGCCCTCCAGGCCGTCGGGCTTCAGCAGCAGCGCCTTGCGATACTGCTCCTCCGTGTCCACGTTGGTGACGATGCATTTTTTCTGCATACTGTGGGCCACTTCCACAATGTTGTGCATAGCCAGATCCGGCGTGCTCTGGATGTTTACCTTGATGTAATCAATGCTGTCCAGAAGGGCCAGATACCGGGGAGCGAACTGAAATTCGTTCACCGCTACCTTGTAGCCCTCCTTGGCATACTGGTTGACGAAGTGCATGGACAGCGGGTGTATGATGACGCTGTCGTTGATCTGGATCACAAGCTCCGACTTGTCAAAGAGCCGGGGCGTTTTCTTCATCAGCAGCGTGGTCGTGAAAGTCATGAAGTTCAAGGAACCCCGCAGCGTCGTCGTGCTGTTCTGGGTGAGAAAGCTGTAGATCGTGTCGGCGGAGGCAAATTCCTTGGCCTGGGGATTCTCCACCGTGAACGCCTGGTTCTCTCCGTGGTACAGAATCTCATGCCCTAATATTTTCCCCTCTGGGTCCTTGATCGGCTGCCTTACGATGTATTTACTGCTCATGATATCCCTCCGCGATTATTCTCGCCGCCCGGCTTCTTCCAGCAGGTGGTCGATGACCCGGACCAGATGTCCGATCTCCGGCTTGCTCATCTGCTCGTCGGCACCCAGCTCCTTGCCCTTGCGGCGCATCTCCTCGGTAATCAGGGAGGAGAAGATGATCAACGGCAGGTGCTTGAAATCCTTGTCGTCCTTCACCAGCTTGGTCAGCCGGTGTCCGTCCATCTGGGGCATTTCGATATCCGTGATGATCAGGGCTACCTCGTCGTCCAGGTTCCTGTGCCCCCGGAGACTCTCCAGGTACTCCCACAGCTTGCTCCCGTCGGGGAACATGTGGGTATTGACATAGCCAGACTTATGGAGGGCCTCCTCGATCATCTTGCTGAGGAGCACGGAGTCCTCCGCCACAAGAATGACGGCGTCGCTCCGCTGCCGCTCGCCCAGGCGCTCAATTTCGGACATCTGGATGGTGGTCTCCGGGGCAATCTCCGCCACAATTTTCTCAAAGTCCAGAATGGTTACAAGGTCGTCGCCGCACTGGGCGATTCCCGTGGCAATGCCCTCGTTTCCGCCGGCCACGGTCTTGTCCGGCTTCTGGATGCTCTTCCAGGAGATGCGGCTGATTCCCACCACCGTATGCACCCGAAAGGCGATGTTCATCTTGTTGAAATTGGTGATGATGAACAGGTCTTTGCTCTTCTTTTCCCCAGGCTCTCCCAGCAGATACGTGGGCAGGTCCACCACGGTGATCACCTTGTCCCGGGGCTTGAAAATACCCTCCACCGCCGGGTGGGCATGGGGCATGTGCTTCACAGGCTGGGAGACCAGAATCTCCTTGACTTTCGCCACATTGATTCCGTACAGGCTGTCATTGATGGTGAACTCCATGACCTCGATTTCATTTGTGCCCGACTCCAGCAAAATGCCCCGCTTGTCCTCTTCCAACAACATTCCGAACACTCCTTTCAGTGGTTGTCTCTCTCATATACGCATACAAAATAGTGCGCTCAAATAATCATCTCCGGCCTTCCGTAGGACCGGATGCACGCCTGACCGGTGGCGGGATCAAACAGCAGCGTCCGGGCCACGGAGCCGCCTACATCCTCCTTCAAAAGCTGGATGCCCTCCCGCTTCAAGTGCATATGCACACTTTCGATATTGCGCTGGCCGATGTTTCCCAGGTTTCCCCCGCTGACCTCGAACATCTTTGCCCCGCCGGCGATCTTCGCCGTGATGCGGGACCGGGAAGCCCCCTTGGACTCCATCATTTTCAGCGTCTCCCGGATGCCGGTGTCGGCATATTTCATGGTATTCTTCCGCCCCGGCTCCATGTTCAGCGGCAGCATGATATGGATCATCGCTGCCAGCTTGATTTTCTGATCATACAGGCAGATTCCAATGCAGGATCCCAGAGCGTATGTAATCAGCATGCCCCCGCCCTGGGCCATTTTCATATCTGCGATTCCAACTGTGATCTTACTCTCCACTGTTCACGCCCAGCTTCCTTAATAAAAAGTTCAGCGACCGAATATCCGGCGACAACAGCAAACGGCAGGGGATCTCCTTTCCATTGCAAATGAAGTTTCCGCCGATGGTCATGATATAGTTGGTCTGCCCGCCGTACTCGGCCATGGGCACGGCCATGATCGCCCCCTGCATATCCACAGTGAAAGCGGGTACCGTCAGCTTGATGTCCAGGTTCGCCAAGCCGCTGAGGGCGTTGATAAAGGTGGAGATCATAATGTTGCCCACTTCGGTGAGGGCGGAGTGCTCAATCTCTCCCAGCTCCATGTAATCCTCAATGGTCTTTTCCATCATGCTCTCCAGCACCAGATTCACAAACTCCAGCTGCTGCACCGACAGCATGATGCCGCTGAGCTGTCCGCTCATTCCTACCAGCACGCCGGCGGTGATGGGCTCCGGGCCGCCGATCCACTCGATGGCCTCATTGTATTCCATGATGCGTACCTCCGGCTGCTGGATGCGCACCGGCTTTCCGATGAGGGCGGACAGGCTGGTGGCGGCATTGCCAGTTCCGATGCTGCCGATCTCTTTCAGGGTGTCCAGCTCCAGGGAACTGAGCTCGTCATAGCTTTTAATGATCATCCTCTTCCCCTCTCTCAGCCGCGCAGGCCGTTGATGGTGGTTTCAATCTCGTCGGAGGTCTGCACCATCTTCAGCGCCATGCCATAGGCCCGCTGGGACTCGATGACCTTGGTCATCTCCTCCGCCAAATCCGCGTTGGACATCTCCAGAAAGCCCCGCATCACGGTTCCTCCGCCCTGGCGGATGGCCCCGTTTTTGTCGACGGCCCGGAAACGGGTGTCGTTCACATGCTCCATGCCGTCATAGTTCATGTAGTCAAAGACGCCCACGGGCTGGGGCAGGTGTTCGTCGTCCACCTCGATCATGCTGCCGCTTTCGCTGAGGACAAAGCGCCCCTCGTTGTCGGAGAGGTAGTAGATGCGCTCCATAATGTCCTCGCCGTTCTCATCCACCTCGCCGGTGGACCGCATCAGCTCGGAAATCACAAAGCCGCCGTTCCGGGTCAGGGTGATCTCCCCGGTGGTCAGGTCTGCAATGGCGAAGAAGCCCTCTCCGGCGATGGCGTAGTCCTGGTCCCGCCGGGTCTCCGCCATGGCGCCGCCCTTGAAGTCCGTGTCCGTAGTCCACAGCGCCGCGCCCACGCCGGAGGGAAGCATCTCGAAGTCGCCGTCTTCCTCTCTGGCGGCGGCGGAGCCCTCCGTGGCCTCTCCCACGCCCTTGAGATCCTCGTACATCAAGGAGGCGAAGCGGCTCTTTTCCGCCTTGAAGCCGTAAGTGTTCAGGTTGGAGATATTGTTGCCGTGGACCCCCAGGCGTTTCAGCTGCTGATGGGCCCCCACGGCCGCGATGAAAAAGGACTGATTCATGGGCTTCCTCCTTACGCGAAGCGGCCAACGTCGCTGGTGGCCTTGGTCATCAGCTGGTCGTACATTTTTGTAACCTGAGCGGCGCTTTGCAGCGCTCTCTGGTAGGTGATCATTTCCGTCATCTGCTTGATCATGTCGCTGTTGGAGCGTTCCAGGTACTTGTTCCAGACCTCGAAGTTCTCGCTCTGCTGGGCGCCCTCTCCGGTGAAGAGCCCCCGGTCGTTCCGCACCAGGGCCTCGTTGTCCTCAAAGCTGAAGACACCCAACTGCCCGATGGCGGTGCCGCCGCCCTGCTCCGGCGGCTGGTCGAAGTAGATGACGCCCTGGCCGTCCCCCCGGATCTTGTCGGTGCCCAGGTAAATGGGCCGGCCCTGGGGGTCCAACATCTGGCCGAAGCCGGGAAGGCAGAGATAGCCCTCGTCATCCAGGGAAAAGTTGCCCATCCGGGTATAGGCCACGTTGCCCTCCGGGTCCTGAACGGCGAAGAAGCCGTCCCCCACAATGGCGAAATCCAAAGGCAGCTCCGTGGGCTCCGGGATGCCCTGGCTGTAGTCCGTGTAAATGTCGCTGGCCGCCCGTATGTAGCTCTGACGGCCGATTTCCGTTCCGCTGCTGTGATTCACGTCCACCCGGCTGTACATGACGTCGTCAAAGGTGGTTGCCACATAGCGCTCCTGTTTGTAGCCCGAGGTGGAGATATTGACCATGTTGTTTCCGATGACATTGAGATTGTGCTGGTGCGTCAGCATGGCGGAGGTCAGGTTGTAGAAGCCCTTATACACGTGTTATCCCTTCTTCCTCTTAGGTTTCGGCTCCGGTGTGTCGCTCAGATAGCGTTCCATATAGGTTCGCAGCTTTTGGATGGCCCGGGTGTGGATTTGGGAAATCCGGGGCTCGCTGAGATCCATCACCTGGGCGATTTCCTTCAAATGCAGGTTTCGTTCATAGTACAGGGAGAGAACGATCTGCTCATTCTCCCGCAGGGACGCAATGCCCTGCGCCAGGGTCCGCTGCAGCTCCCGCTCCTGAAGCACCAGCTCCGGCTGGCTCCGCACATCGCTGGAGGGAACCTCCATGGGGTAGCCCGCGGCCTCCCGGGTGTCCATCAGCACATCCAGGGACAGGACATTGCTCAGGGCAATGTTGGCGGCATCCTTCTGATACCGCTCCTGGGTGATGCCCAGGTGCTGGGCGATCTCCCCGTCCGTGGGCATCCGGCCCAGGCTGGCGGAGAGCTCCGCCGAGGCCAGATCAATCTCCTTGGCCCGCTTCCGGACATTCCGGGGAATCCAGTCCTGCTTCCGGGCCAGATCAATGACCATGCCCCGGATGCGCTTGGAGACGTAGGTTTCAAATTTCACGCCCTTATCCGGGTCAAACTTGTCGACGGCCCCCAGGAGGGTGATGATTCCTTCGTTGATGATGTCGTCGATTTGGGCAAAGCTGCTGTATACGCCCCGAATCTGCATGGCGGCGTTTTTGATCAGCCCCTCGTAGCGCAGGACCAGGGGCCATTTCAGGCTCTCGTCCCCCGTCTCCTTGTAGAGGCGGAGGAGGTCCTGGGTATCCATCTCCTCAATCTCCCGCTCGTTGTAGCGGAGGGCGGCGGCCTGCTCGCTCATGTGCCCACCGCCTTCCGTTCCGGCCGGGCCGCCGGTTCCAGGGTGATGTTTCCAATGGCCTGGATCTGCACGGCGCTGGTGATCTCATTGAAGGACAGCACGTAAACGCCGGGGTAGAACTGGGTGATCATCTTGGAGAAATAGCCCCGGATCACCTGACTGACCAGGATGATGGGTGTCTGGGAGAGGTCGTTGAACTTCTTCATCTGGTTGGCCAGCTGAGAGACGATCTGCTGCATCAGCTCCGGGCCCATAGCCAGATACACGCCCTGATCGTTCCGGGTGAGGGAGGCGATGATCTTCTTCTCCACCTCGGCATCCAGCGTGACCACCCGGAGCTGTCCGTCCTCGCAGAAGCGGCGGGTGATGGTCCGGGCCAGAGCGCCCCGGACCTGCTCCGTAGCGGAATCGATGTCCCGGCCCTGGACCAGGGCATCGGCCAGGGTCTCCACAATGGCGCCCAGGTCCTTGATGGGCACCCCCTCTTTCAGGAGGTTCCGCAGCACCTTTTCCAGCGTGGCGTAGGAGATGATGCCGGGGATGGTCTCCTCCACCAGCTCCGGGGCGCTGCGCTTCAAATTGTCCACCAGCTGGATGGTCTCCGCCCGGCCCAGCATCTCGTAGGCGTACTTCTTTACCGTCTCGGAGAGGTGAGTCAGCATGACGGACAGGGGGTCGATGACGTTGTAGCCGTAGATTTCTGCCATTTCCTTGTTCTCCGGCAGAATCCACCGGGAGGGAATGCCGTAGGCGGGCTCGATGGTCTCGATGCCGTCGATCTCCCCCAAGGGGTTGGCGGGCTCCAGGGCCAGATAGTAGTCCACCAGAATCTCGCCCCGGGCAACCTCTTCGCCCCGGATGCGGATGACGTACTGGTTCGTCCCCAGGGCCGAGGCGTCGTGGAGCCGGATGGAGGGGAAGACGAAGCCCATGTCCTGGGCATACTGACGGCGGAAGATGACAATGCGGCTGATGAGCTTGCCGCCGTGGCTCTCATCCACCATGGGGATGAGGCTGTATCCAAACTCCATCTCAATGGGTTCCACAGAGAGGAGGTTGTAGACGTTGTTGATATCCTTGTAATAGTCGGTTTCGCTGGGCGCGGCGGTCTCGGCAGCCTGCTGCTGCTGTTCCGCGGCGGCCTGGAGGGCCGCAGTCTCCTGCCGTTCCCGTTCCATGCGGCTGCTGACGTACCAGCCCGCCCCCAGCAGCAGCCCGCCGCCCACTGCCAGGGCGAAATGGGGCGTGTTGGGGATGGCCGCCAGGAACAGGAGGATGACACCGGTGGTCATGATGGCCCGAGGCTGGGCCTTGAACTGGCCGATGACGTCCTTGTTCAGGCTGCCCTCGGACACGGACCGGGTGACGATCATGCCCGTGGCGGTGGAGATCATCAGCGCCGGGAGCTGGGAAACCAGGCCGTCGCCGATGGTGACGATGGAATATTTGGAGAGAACGTCGGTAAAGGTTCCGGCGTTCATCACCATTCCGATGATGGTGCCTCCGATGAAGTTGATCATGGTGATGATCAAGGACATGGTGGCGTCGCCTTTTACGATTTTCGTGGCACCGTCCATGGCGCCGTAGAAGTCGGCTTCCTTCTGAATCTTATGGCGCCGCTCCTTGGCCTCCTGCTCGTCGATGAGGCCGGAGGAGAGGTCGGCGTCAATGGCCATCTGCTTGCCGGGCATGGCGTCCAGGGTGAACCGGGCGGCCACCTCGGCCACGCGCTCGGCGCCCTTGGTGATGACAATGAACTGCACCAGGACGATGATCAGGAAGATGACCACGCCCACGACGATGTTTCCGCCGGTAATCAGGTTGCCGAAGTTCTGAATAACCTCTCCGGCGTAGCCGTGCCAGAGAATCTGCCGCGTGGTGGAGACGTTCAGTCCCAATCGGAACAGCGTGGTGATCAGCAGCAGGGATGGGAAAATGGAGAACTCCAGGGCCTCCGAAATGTTCATCGTGATCATGAGGATCATGACGGACAGGCCGATGTTCACCACCAGCAGAATGTCCAGGAGCTGCGTCGGCAGGGGGATGATCAAAAACAGGACGATAACCACGACGGCAAGAGATATTATGTTGTCAAGAATCCTTCTCAAGCGCCCGTCACCTCCTGTTCCAAAAGTTCCTTTCCGCCCCGGTCCCGGACCGGACAGCCTTATCCTTTGGATAAGACGGCAAATTTATTTTACCAGTTTGTGCTTCTCGTTCAGCCTGAAGATGTAAACCAGCACCTCCGCCACGGGGTTGTAGAGCTCCGTGGGAATCTCCTGGTCCAGCTCTGCGTCCGCGTAGAGAGCCCGGGCCAGGGGTACGTTTTCAATCGTCGGCACCTTGTTCTCCTCCGCAATTTTCACGATGCGAAGGGCCATGGAGTCCATGCCCTTGGCAAGGACGATGGGGGCCGCATCCTCATCCGGGTGATACCGGAGAGCCACGGCGTAGTGGGTGGGATTTCGGATGACCACGTCGGCCTTGGGGACCTGCTGCATCATGCGGCTTTGGGCCCGCTTGCGCTGCATCTCCTTGATCTTCCCCTTGATCTGGGGATCGCCTTCCATCTGCTTATACTCTTCCTTGATCTCCTGCTTGCTCATGCGGAGACCCCGTTCGTAGTCCCACCACTGGTACATGAAGTCCAGGGCGGCCAGGGCGATGAAGGCAATGCCGATCTTCACGATCATGCTCATCCCCTGGTCAAACAGGTGACTGGCGGAGGCTTTCAGGTCCACATAAAGATATTTCGCGCTCTCATGGAACATGCTGCTGATGCTGATATAGACGATGACCATGAGGATGCTGATTTTCAAAAGCCCCTTCAAGGCGTTGACCACGCTTTTCAGGGAAAACAGCCGCTTGAAGCCCTCCAGGGGGTTGATCCGGCTGAACTTGGGTTTCATCAGTTCGCTGCTGACCAGCAGCTTGGTCTGGGCGAAGGTGGCCACGATGGCACAGCCCGCCGTCACCAGGGTAATCGGGAGCACGGTCCGGAGCATCAGCCCCAGGGCCTGCATGGTCAGCTCATGGAGGAGATCTCCGCTGGCCAGCTCTCCCGCCACAGCCACCTTGGAAAAGCAAAAGCCCATAAAGCCCGCCAGCTGTTCTCCGATGCGCCCGGCCAGCAGCCAGAAGGCGGAGAAGGAGCCCAGCAGCGTGACCACAGAAACGGCGTCCTGGCTCAGGAAGACGTTACCTTTCTTTCGTTCGTCTCTTCGCTTTTTTGGGGTTGCTTTTTCGGTCTTGGAACTGTCCGCCAACGTTCATCCCCCCTTTTGGACACGGCTGAAACACGGTTATGCCATCAGCCCCAGCATCACGTGGAGGCTGTCCAGCATGGTCCGCTCCGCCGTCAGAAGGAACTCGCTGATGGGAAGCATCAGCAACAGCAGCAGCCCAAGGCCGATGATGACCTTCAGTTCGATATTGATGGAAAACACATTGATCTGGGGAATGACCTTCATCAAAACGCCCATCCCCAGCTGACCGATGAGCTCCGCCGCCAGAATGGGCATACAGAGCTTCACCGACAAAACGGTGCACTCAATAAACAGCTCCAGGGCCAGATTAGTCAGGTCGTGCCCGATGGAAACGCCTCCGTAGCTCAAAATTTCACCGGAGGTCAGCATGATCCGCAACAGCGTGTGGTGCCCGTTCCCGGCGAAAAAGAGCAGAATCATCAGGGTGTTCAGCAGAGTCCCCGTCACCGACATGTTGGAACGGGAGCCGGCGTCGTAAACCTGGTTCATGGTCATGCCCATCTGGGTGTCGATGGCCAAACCCGCCATCTGGGGAATATAAAAGAAAAAGTTTACGACCATGCCCAGGACGAATCCCACCGTCAATTCCAGCAGCACCGCCCCGGCGAAGGACAGCACCCCCGACGGCGGCTCCAGCCGCCCGCCCTCCAGCGAATAGGTGAAGGCCGACAGCAGCAGCACAAACCCCGCCCGGAAGGTTCCGGGAAAATTCTGGCGGCTCAGCAGGGGGTTGAACAAAACAAAGCCACTCATCCGGGACAGAATCAGCAGGAAGAGCGTCAGGGCCCCTTCGTCTATCATAGGCGCCTCCGCTAAATCTGCGTCATCAGGTCAAAGACCTCCCGGGTGTACTCCTGAAGCGTGGTCAGCATCCAGCCTCCCGCAATCAACAGGACGCCCACGATGATGACCACCTTGAGAATAAAGCCGATGGTCTGCTCGTGAATCTGAGTCACTGCCTGGAAAATGGCAATCAGCACGCCGGCAAACATGCTCAAAACCAGCATGGGCCCGCCCAGCTTGATCACCACAACCACGGCGTCCCGCATCACATCCGTAATCATTCCCGTATCCATTCCTCAGCCCTCCGTCAGTGGAAGTCCCGGACCAGGGTGGAGAACAGCAGCTCCCACCCGTTCAGGGTCACAAACAGCAGCAGCTTGAAGGGAGCGGAAATCATGGACGGCGGCAGCATGATCATACCCATGGACATCAGCGTACAGGAAACCACAATGTCAATCAGCATAAAGGGAATATACAGCAGCAGCCCGATGGTAAACGCCTTCGACAGCTCGCAGGTCACAAAGGAGGGCACGATGATCCGCAAAGGCAGCGCATCCACCACCGTCCGCGTATCCACGGTCTCCGGCATATCCACATGAGCCATTTCGCAGAACATCTCCAGGGTGCTGATCTTGGTGTTCCGCACCATGAACTCCGACAAAGGCACCACGGCCCGCTCCAGAAATTCCTCCTGGCTGATCTCCTCCGCAACGTAGGGCTCGTAGGCCTCCTCCTGTATGCGGGTGATGGTTGGGGACATGGTGTAAAACGTCAAAAACAGGGCCAGACCCACCAGAATCAGGTTCGGCGGCGTCTGCTGGGTGCCCATGGCGTTGCGCAGAAAGGAAAAGGAGATGACAAACCGGGAAAAGGACGTCATCATCACCACGAGAGAGGGCAGGAGCGTAATCGCCGTCATCAGGAATATGACTTCCAGCGCCTGCACATTCTCTCCGTTTACATTGATCAGCCCTTCCGGCACCTCCGATTCACCTCCGCTCTCGTTGTTTCATGATGGTGAGAAAGGTCTCCTTGAAGCCCGGCTTCTCACCTGCCGCCGTTTCCGGCGGCTTCCAGGCGGCGGCCTCCTCTTCGGTGAGCTCTGCCAGCAGGGTGACTCCCGCCGTTCCGGCTCCCAGGAGCAGATACCGCTCTCCCACCCGAGCCAGGATCAGATTCTGGTCCCGCCCCAGGGGCAGCCGGTCCAGGACCTCCATCCGCCGTCCTCCTGAAAAGGCGCCCAACGCCCCCCGGCCCGCCACATACTTCGTAAACCAGTAGGCCAGGCCGATGATCAGGACGACGCAGACCAGCATCCAAAGAAAGGAGGCCAAGGCCGCGTCACCCCCCAGCTCCAGCATCCGTCAGGGATTGCCTAGGATGGTGCTGACGGTCTTGAGAACCCGGTCAGGCTTGAAGGGCTTAACGATGAAGTCCTTGGCGCCGGAACGCACCGCGTCCATGACCATGCTCTCCTGTCCCATGGCAGAGCACATGACCACATTGGCGCTGCTGTCCTTGGCGCGGATGGCTTTCAGGGCCTCCAGGCCGTCCATGTTGGGCATGGTGATATCCATGATCACCAGATCCGGGCCGATCTCACCGAATTTCTCCACGGCATCCGCACCGTCCACGGCCTCGAACAGCTCGGTGTACCCGTTCTTGCTCAGGGTGTCCTTGATCATCTTCCGCATAAAGGCGGCGTCGTCGACCAGCAGAATCTTCTTAGCCATTGTCTAATTCCTTCCTTCTTATCCAAATAATCAATATGTGATAGTCCTATTATCTGAAAAGCGCTCCGGATCCCGGCCGCTTATTTCTTTACCAGCTCGATCACAGGGTCCTGGACAATTTCAGTGATGCGGACGCCGAAGTTGTCGTCGATCACCACCACGTCGCCCTTGGCCACGCATTTTCCGTTAACAAACAGGTCCACCTGATCGCCCGCCAGCTTGTCGAGGACCACCAGGGACCCCTTGGAAAACTCCAGGATATCCTGCACCTTCCGCTGTGTCCGGCCGATTTCCACCGTCACCTGGAGGGGGACCTCCATAATGAGGTCCAGATTCTGGGCCTGTTCCTTCCCCAGAAGGTCCGTCGTATCCATCTCCCGCAGGGGGGCGGGCCGGGTGTTGATGACCTTGGGCTCCGGGGCCTGGGGCGCGGCGGCGGGGGCCGGGGCGTTGTTGGCCATGGCCGTGGTCATGGCCGTCATCATGGCCGCCATCATAGCTCCAAAATCCGCGGCCGACGCGGGCGGGGCCGCGGCAGGCTGCGCCGCCGGGACGGCCTGGGGAGCCGGAGCGGCCTGGGGAGCCGGAGCGGGCTGGGCCGCCGGGGCGGGCTGAGGCGCAGGCGCCGCGGCACCTCCGGCCAGCATGGCCTCGATTTCCTCCTGGCTCATCTTCCGGCTGGAAGAGGGCTCGGGCTCCGGAGCGGGAGCCGGGGTGCCTCCGGCCATGCCGGACATCATCGCCTCGATCTCCTCCTGGCTCATCTTCTTGCCGGAGGCGGGCTCGGGTTCCGGGGCGGGGGCGGGCTCTCCGCCGCCGCTCATGCCCGCCAGCATGGCCTCGATCTCCTCCTGGCTCATCTTGCCGCCGGAGGAGGCGGGCTCCGCCGCAGGCTCCGGAGCGGGAGCGGGGGCAGGGGGGGCCTCTTCGACTCCGTCATCGTCGTCGTCGCCCAGGCCCAGGCCCTTCAAGAGCTCCTTGGCCAGCTCCACGCTCATAACGTTCATGAACTCACTCTCCAGGGCCCCCTCGATCTTGAGGGAGAAGCGGACGATAACGATGGTGTCCGCCCCCTGGGGAAGATGGTTCTGCTTGAAGGCCGCCAGATCCTCCAACTCAAAGGGCTGGGGTGTGGAAATATCCACCTGATAGCCCAGGAAGTCGCTCATGGCCGTGGCCGCGGCGCCCATCATCTGGTTCATGACCTCGCAGACGGCGCTGATGGTCAGCTCGTTGAGCTCAAATTCCTCATCCGGCGTCTCTCCGCCCATGAGGATATCCACAATGACTTTGATATCGCTGCGCTTGAGCAGCATGATGTTGCTGCCCGCCAAGCCCTCCACGTATTTGATCTCGATGCCCATGGCGGGCTCCAGATTGCCCAGGGCAAAGTCCTCCGTCTTGATGGACGTAACCTTGGGCGTCGTAATATCGACTCTGTGCTCCAGAAGGTTGGATACCGCGGTGGCAGAGGAGCCAAGGCTGATATTCATCATTTCCCCGAGGGCGTCAATCTCCATCGGGCTAAACAATTTTTTATTCATTCCGTTTACTCGCTCCTTTGCTCATCAAGCTGATAGCATACTTCATCTATCTTCACAGCCATATTTTTCTTATGAGTGCCCATCTTTCCGGTAAACCAGTGGTAGCCGCCGATCTCCAGATAAATGGGGGATTCCTTGGGCTGTCCCAGGTCAATGACGTCTCCCACGTTCAAATGGTAGATGTCGCTGAGGGAGAGCTGGGCGCTGGCCAGCTCCGCGATGATCTCCAGCTTGGAGTCCCGCAGCTTGTCGAAAATCTCGTCGGATTTGTCCTCCGCCGCCGTCCGGCGCAGGGGGCTCTCCCGGCTGATTTCCGCGAACACGTTGGTCAGGACCTCGCCGGGGAGGCACACGCTCATCCGCCCCGCCATGTTGGGGAACTGCAATTTCAGGTCCACGATCACAACCGTCTCGTCCAGACCGATCACCTGATTCAGTGTCGGGTTGACCTCGGTCCGGCTGTACTCAAACCGGATTGGCACGTAGTTCTCCCAACTTCGGTCCATCACCTTCACGGTGTCCTCGGCCAGATCTTCATAGAGCTTCAGCTCCAGGTCTGTGTAGCTGTAATCGTCCTCCAGCTCGTTGTCCACGGCGCCCTCGCCGCCCAGCATCCGGTCCATCATGCTCAGGGCCGTGCTGGTGGGAATGAAGAGCATCGCCGGAGTCTCCTGCATCTGCCCCTTCAGCTCCACGTCGATCATGCCCAGCACGTCGCCCTCCGTCAGGGCGTTGGAAAATTCAAAATAGCGCTGTTCCTCGATGCTCTCCACCGTGACCTCGCAGGTGGAACGCAGACGGGCGTTCAGCCGGGAGCTGATCACCCGGGAATAGTTGTCGAAAATGCCGTTCAGCATTTTGATGCGGTCTTTGGTGAATTTGCGGGGACTGCTGAAGTCGTATTTCTGGTATTTCTTTTCCTGCTTTTCAGCGGACGGCTCCGAATCCTTTTCTCCGCTTCGAACCGCGTTCAGCAAAGCGTCGATCTGCGCTTGCGATAATACGTCTGCCATGTCATCCCCCCTATTCTACCTGGATTCCGGCGTAACGCCGCCGGTGGGCTTTGTCATGCGGTCATCACAATATACTGCTGGATGCCGCCCTGTTCTTCCATTTCGGCTTCGATATCCCGGCCGCTGATAATCATTTCCACCCGGCGGTTCTTCGCCCGGTTTTCGGCCGTATCGTTGGGCGCAACGGGGCGCCATTCGCCAAAGCCCTCGCTGACCAGGCAGCTGGGAGGCACGTCGCTGTGCTGCTGAATGTACATGACCACGTTGGTGGCCCGCTCGCTGGCCAGGGTCCGGTCCTTGATGACTCCGTTGGGACCCGTGCCCGCCCGGGCGGTATGGCCCTGAATGCGGACCTCGTCCAGGGACTCGGCCACGCTGCTGAGCATTTCGCACATGGAGTCCAGCACGGGGTAGGCCTCCTTCAAAATAACGGAGCTGTCTCCGCCAAAGAAGACAGACTGGCTGAAGGTAACGAAAATCTTGCCGCCGTCCTGACTCACCGTAACTGCGTCCTGGAGGTTCTCCTGCTGGACAAACTCCTGAATCTGCTGGAGGAGGGACGCCATGTCCTGCTCCACCTGCTCCTGCATCTCCTCCACGGGCATCTGGCCTGTTGTGCCGTCGTTGTCGGCGTCTGGGCCGCCCGCGCCGGTAGTGGCCGTGGGGGTCAGCACCGCCGAGGGGTTGAAGCTCTGGACGATGGCCTTCCAGTTGTCCTCGCTGATGGTGGACATGGAATACAGCAGCACGAAGAAGCACAGAAGCAGCGTCACCATGTCGCCGTAGGTATCCATCCAGTTTGCGCCGCCGCCTCCGCTGCTTTTTT
>CAJTZL010000009.1 GCA_910583695.1 uncultured Oscillibacter sp. | reverse complement strand
CCGCCGCCTCCAGCACCTCGTGGGTGGCCCCGGAGTAGGAGAAGTAGAGCACCACATCCTCCCGGGTCAGAGTGGACAGCATCACCGCCTGCATGTGGGAGTCCTGAATGGTTTTGAATTTCGGAGAGGTGGTGGAAAACTGGGCCCAGGCCGCCAGGGCCACCACCGAGTGGTTGCCCTGGCCCAGGCAGATCACCTGTCCCGCCCCCCGCAGCAGGTCCACCGCCCGGGTGACCGAGGGGGCGGCCAGCATGTGGTAGGCGTTGTTCAGCTCCTCCTGCACGGTGTGGAGCACCTTACCCATCACCAGCCCCGGGGTGTCCTCCGGGAGAATCTCCCCCGTCAGCTGGCTCACGTTGGACCCGGCGGGCAGAGCCGCCCGGGCCAGCTCCAGCTTGAAGTCGTTAAAGCCGGCCAGCTTCAGCTTCCGGCAGAACAGCGACACCGTGGACACCGCCACCTCGCACTCCGCGCTCAGGTCGGTGATGCTGATATATTGGGTCTCCTCCTGATGCTCCAGCACATAGTCGGCAATCTTTCGCTCCGACCGGGTGAAGCGCTCATACTCCTGGAGCATCAGCGCAATGATATCCTTGCCCATCCCCGCCTCCTTCCGGCGTTTATTCACCCAGAATTTCGCCGATCAGCTTGTCCACCAGGATCATGCTCCGGGGCAGGTGGAAGGGCCCCTTGAAGGTGCTGCCCTTGGTAGAGGGCTGGGTGGGCAGGCCGTCCCGGCGGAGATAGCCGTACCACTCGCCGTATTCCGAATCGGCGAAATGGACCTTGCAGTAGTCCAGGGTCTTGTAGAACCAATCCAGGTACGCCTCCTCCCCGGTGTCCCGGTAGAGCATGACGGAGGCGATCAGAATTTCGTTGTGGGGCCACCAGAGCTTCATGTCGTGCTCATAGGCCTCCGGCGGCTTGCCCAGGCAGTCGGTGAAATACAGCAGCCCGCCGTACTCCTCGTCCCACCCGGCGGCAATGGCCCAGTCGAACATCTCCGCCGCCTTTTGGACCAGGGCCTTGTCCCCCGTCCGCTGGGCGTGCTCCAACAGGAACCAGACGCCCTCGATGTCGTGGCCGGGGTTGACGGTGCGGCCCTCGGTGTACCAGAGCCGGGGAGTCCCGTCCACGTCCACGTTCTCCAGGGTGCATTTCAGCTCCGGCTTCACATGGTAGCGGAAGATGTCGTCCACGCACTGCTGAGCCCGCTCCTCATAGAGGGCCTTTCGCTCCGGGTCCGTCCGCAGCAGCACGCCGGTGACGTTCAGAATGATCATGGGGGTGCCGAAGGCCCGGCCGGTCCGGGTCTCGGGAATGGTCTTGGGCCCCATGCCCACGGGGTCCGGCTTGCCCTGGCTCAGGTCCCAGTACAGGTCGTAGCACCGGCGGGCCCGCTCCAGACGGACCTTGTCCCCCGTCACGCCGTAGTACTCGGCGTTGGCGATGGCGCAGAAGGCCTCGGAGAAATAGTAGCGCCGCTGGCGGAGGGGGTTGCCCTCCGCAGTGACGGTGAAGTACATCCGGTCGTCGCACGCATGGTTGAAGCAGTGGGCCTCCATGAAGTCCAAGCAGCTTTTGGAAGCGTCCAGCCACTCCTGTCTGACGCCATAATTGTGGCAGAGAAACGCGAAGATCCAGCCGCAGCGGCCCTGCATCCAAACGCTCTTGTCGGTGGAGTAGATCTCACCCTTCCGGTCCAGGCAGGTGTACACGCCGCCGTGCTCTTTATCCATGCCATGCTCCAGCCAGAAGGCGGCGGAGCGCTCCAGCTCTTCCCGGACCCAGGTCCGGGCTTCTTGCAGTTTTTGCCGGTCCATAGTATTCCTCTTTTCTGAATGTCCCCGGCTTGTTCGGGGCATTGGGTTCTTTGTGGAGCCTGACCTCCCGGTCAGGCCGTTTCTCCGGAATATCCGGGCTTTCCGAAAACCCGGCTCTTACTTGATTTCCGGCAGGCTGGCGGCGGCCATGGACTGACCCACCCGGCGGAACTTCTCGTCGGGGAGCTCCGGGACGATCTTCCCGGTGAGCTCCGGGTACTCGTCGGCCAGGACCTTCTTGGCGGTGTCCAGAATCAAATCGCCGCCCTTGCCGCTCATGACCCGGCCCAGCAGCAGCACGTGGCGGCAGCCGTAGAGGTCGAAGTAATAGGCCAGGGTGTGGCCCAGGTAGACGCCGATGGACTCATAGACCCTGGCGGCCCGGGGGTCGTCCTCCGCCATCAGCTTCTGGACGGCCTTCAGCTTCTCGGCGGGGGAGGCGCTCTCATTCAGCTCAATGCCCGCCCGGGGGGCCAGCTTGATGACGCCGTCCTGGGAGAAGTATTTCACGCCGCAGCCGATGTCGCCGCTCCACTCGTCCCGCATGGCGTCGGGCTGGGCGTCCACGGGGACGAAGGCCAGCTCGTTGAGCCAGCCGGTGATCCGGCCCTCCTCGTCCACATAGCCCACGGCCTCGCTGGTGCCCATGGCGATTCCCAGGACACTGTTGTCGCTGAGGCTCATGGCTCCCGCCAGGGCGGAGACGTCTCCGTCGTTGATGACGCAGTAGGGCACGTCCCCAAAGGTGTCGTGAATGGCCCGGATGTAGATGTCCTTGACCTTTTCATTGTAGATCTCCTTGGGCACCTTGAGGAAGAGAGAGGCGTTCATGGTCCGGTTGTTGATAAACACGCCGGCGGAGCTGACGCCCACCGCGTCTACCCGGGGCATATGCTCCGCGGCGGATTTCAGAGCGGAGACAATGCCGTCATAGTGGTAATCCGGGTCGGAGTTGGTCTTGGGGAACCAGACCACCTCCTCGGAGTAGACCGTCTCGCCGTCGATGACGGCGGAAACCTTCCGGTCGGAGCCGCCGGCGTCGAAGCCGATGCGGCAGCCCTCCATGTGCCCGCCGATGGCCTTGGGGGCGTCCTTGGCTTCGGGAATTTCGTCCACCAGCACCACCTCGAAGGGGTGCTCGAAGACGCTGGCCATATAGTCCCAGTCGAACTCCTGCTGTCCTCCGGCGCAGTAAACGGATTTCAGGTACTCGCAGATGCCTGCGTCGCCGCTGACGTAGATTTTGAAGCCGCCCTTCATCCAGAGGATGGTCTTCACCAGCCGCTCGATGTAGTAGTGGTCAGCCTCGGCCATTTCCGGCGTGCCGTGGATGAAGGTATGGCAGGAGGCCATCTGGCCGTCGGCCCGTTCCACGGCGATGCCCACGGGCTTCTTTGCCGTGGCCAGGAAGGCGCGGTTGAAGCGCATGAGGGGGATAAAGTCCGGGTCCAGGGAAGGCGTGTGTTTCAAAGTCACATTGATGCCAAAACGATCCATAACGATTCTCCTTTATCCATTGTTTAATGTGCGGAAGCGCCGTTGTGGCCTGCGGCCGCAGAGTAACAAACTGATCATATCACAAATTTATCCAATTTTCAATCCCTGGAATCGTTTCCCATTTCGCCGCTTTCCCAAAATACGGGAGCCCGCCCCGGCGGGGAAAAAACGCCGGGGCCGCCTGGAAGGGGCGGCTCCGGCGCTTGCGCTCAGGGTTCGTCTCCGCTGTTGTACTTCGTGCGGATGAGGATGTCCGTGTAAAGCAGCTCCTGCTCCGGCGGCGTGCCGTTCAGCAGGTAGTGATAGAGGATCTGCAACGGCCTCCGGCCCTGGGCCAGGGCCACCTGATCCAGCACAAAGCTCAGATCCCCGCTTTGCAGCAGCTTCCGGTTCGGAGCGTTCAGGTCGTAAGCCACCACCCGGACCCGGCCCTTCCGCCGCTCGTCCTCAATGGCCCGGCAGACGCCCCGCTGGCCGTTGGAGGTGATGTAGACGCAGGCCAGGGCGGGGTTCTCCCGGAGAGTGTGCTGGGTGATTTCGTGGGCGTAGTCGTCCCGGTCAAAGCAGGGCTGGAAGGGGAGGAGGTGAATGTCCCCCTCGCCCGACAGCGTGTCTAAAAAGCCCCGGAGGCGGCTGTAATGCGCGCCGTTGCTGACGTGCCCGGCAATGGGGAGGACCAGCCCGCCGCCGGGCAGCATCTGCCGGACCAGCCCTGCCGCCGTCTGCCCCGCCCGGTAGCTGTCCATGCCCACAAAGCACAGCCGCCGGCTGTCCGGCGCGTCGGTGTTGAACGTCACCACCGGCACGCCCTGCTCCCAGAGCAGGCCGATGCGCCGGACCAGATCCGGCGTGTTGTTGGAGGCGATGGCCAGGCCGCCGGCCCCCCAGTCCATCAGCTCGTCGATCTGCCGGAGGACCTTGGCGGTGTCCCGGCCCTGGACCTCCCGGAGCTCCACCTCCACGCCGGAGGCTCGGAGCTCCTCCGCGGCCTGCCGGGCGCCGGAGGCCACGTCCTGCATGGTGGGCGTCTCGGAGGATTGGAGGATGGCCCCCAGCCGGAGACCCTGCCGAGCCCGGACCAGGGCCTGTCCGATGGAGTTGGGGCGGTAGCCCAGCTCCTCCGCGATTTTCTGAATGCGGGCGGCCACCTCCGGGTTCACCCGGCCCCGGTTGTGGAGGGCCCGGTCCACCGTTCCCCGGGAGACCCCCGCCAGCTGGGCGATCTGCTGAGACGTCACGGCCATAAAGCGTCCCTCCTTGTTGTCTTGTCAGGGACATTATAGCACAAGCCCGCACCCTTTGGCAAGGCCGTTTCCCGGATTCCCCCAAAAAGAACGCGGTTGCACGCATTTTGGGCGCCGGGAAGGATGAAATGCACAAGAAACCGCTCCCGGCTTTTCCGGCTTCGCCAAACTTTCCGGTTTTGAGGGTTTTTACCGAAAATCCCCTTGCGGAGCGGAGGATTCTATGGTATTTTGATAACAGTTAAACAAGAGCCCCGCCGGGGGAACTCAAAGCGCGTTGCCGCGCGCTTCCCCTGGGACCGCCTGTCCGCCCTGTGATGCGTGCGTTTTGCGTGCCTCTGTTTCCTTTTTCGGAAAACATGAATGGAGGCTGTAACCATGACATTCTTCAGTTCCCTCGCCTGGACGCTGATCTCTTTCGTCCTCTTCACCGCCCTGGTGGCGGTGATCTCCAGCTGGAAGACCCGGGGAGACGACCTGGAATCCGCCGAGGGCTATTTCCTGGCGGGCCGGGGTCTGCCGGGCATTGTAATCGCCGGGTCCCTGCTGCTGACCAACCTTTCCGCCGAGCAGCTGGTGGGCCTGAACGGCCAGAGCTGGGCGTCCAATATGGGCCCCATCGCCTGGGAAGTGGGGTCCATGTTCACCCTGCTGGCCCTGGCCTACTACTTCCTGCCCCACTATTTGAAAATGGGGGCCATGACCATCCCCTCCCTGATGGAGGTCCGCTACGGCAAGGGCACCAAGACCATGTTCTCCCTGGTCATTGTGGTCATGTACTCCATTTTGAACCTGCCGGTGATTCTCTATTCCGGCGCGGTGGTATTTGAGGAGATCTTCGGCATCTCCGCTATGCTGGGGGTCAGCAAGTTCCAGTCGGTGGCCGTCCTCTGCCTGATCATCGGCATCATCGGCGGCTGCTACGCCATCTTCGGCGGACTGAAGGCCGTGGCGGTGTCGGACACCATCAACGGCGTCGGCCTGATCATCGGCGGCCTGATGGTCCCCTTCCTGGGCTTCGCCGTGCTGGCCCAGCAGACCGGAGGGCACGGCGTCCTTGACGGCATGATGTACATTGTCCAGGCGGACCCGGCGAAAATGAACGCCGTCAACGCCTGGAACGCCGCGGAGCCGGAGGTCCCCTGGCCCCTGATTATCACCGGCATGTTCTTCAACAACCTCTACTGGTGGTGCACGAACCAGTCCTTCGTCCAGCGGGCCCTGGCGGCCAAGTCCCTGAAGGAGGGCCAGAAGGGCGCGATTTTCTGCGGCTTCCTCAAGTGCCTTGGCCCCCTGTATCTGGTCATCCCCGGCATTATCGCCTTCTACCTGCCCTCCATTCAGGAGGCCATTGCCGCGGCGGGGGATAAGGCCATTGACTTCGCCTATCCCGCCCTCATTGCCGCCATCATCCCCAAGCCGGTCATGGGCTTCTTCGCCGCCGTCATGTTCGGCGCCATCCTCTCCTCCTTCAACTCCGTGCTGAACTCTGCTTCCACCATGTTCACCCTGGACCTCTACCGCTCCGCGTTCAAGCCCGATGCCTCCGACGCCCACTGCGTCAAGGTGGGCAAAATTTACGGTACCATTGCGGGCTGTGTGTCCATAATGATCGCCCCCTTTGTCATGAACGCCTCCGGCATCACCACCTTCCTGAACTCCATGAGCCAGTTCGTGTCCCTGCCGGTGCTGTGCACCATCCTGGGCGTGTTTCTCTTCCATCGCCTGCCCGCATACACGCCGAAGGTCATCACCATCTTCCACGTGGTCTGCTACGGCGCGTTCCTCCTTATCGCCCCCAGCTACCCCGGCACGGACAACCCCATTCACTACCTCTACGCCATGGCGGTGCTGTTCCCCGTGGAGCTCCTCATCATGTGGGCGCTGAACAAGTACCGGCCCGGTGAGGAGTACATCCCCCAGGACGTGGGCGCGGTGGACCTGACTCCCTGGAAGTACCGGCACGTGGTCTCCGTCGTGGGCCTGATTCTGGCCGTGGCCATCTATGTGGTCTTCTCCCCCCTGGGCATTGCGGCCTGAGCAACCCTGAACATCTCCCAAAGGCGCTGCCGTCCGGCGGCGCCTTTGCCGTTATCCGGCCCGGGAGAGCGCCAAGGGGGAAAACAGGGGATGGAGTCCGTGTGTGCAAAAATGAACGCAAAGGCCCTTCCGTTTGTACGGGGCTGTCAAAAACAGCCGCCGCGCTATGGCGGCGACAGAGGATTCTACAATTTGAAACCCAGATTATTGTGCACAATACGGCGATATTTTGCTTGCGTTCTCGTGAACGCTTTGCTATAATCAGAGCCAGAGAAACGGAAACGAAACGCAGGCAAAGGTACGCATCGGGACGGATTCCCGTCTTCCGGCGGCTCCGGCAAGAGCCCGCCGGGCTGAAGAAAACCACGGATAGAACCGACATATTTTTAACAGGAGGCAATCGTTATGGAACTCAATATCTGCTTAGTTGGCTGCGGCATGATCGGCCGGGAACACATTGAACGCATTCAGAACCGCATCCGGGGCGCCAGGGTCGTGGCCGTGTGCGACGTGTTTGAAGAGGGCGTGAAAAAGGGCGCGGAGCTGGCGGGCCCCGGCACCAAGACCTATACGGACTTCAACGAGGCCATCAACGACCCGGAGGTCAACGCCGTGGTGGTCACGACGCCGGGCCAGTTCCACAAGGACCCCGTCCTGGCCGCCATCAAGGCCGGAAAGCCCGTCTTCTGCGAAAAGCCTCTGGCCAACACCGCCGCGGACTGCAAGGCCGTGGTGGACGCGGAGATGGCCTCCGGCAAACACTTGGTGCAAATCGGCTTCATGCGCCGCTATGACCGGGGCTACAACCAGGTGAAGGAGCTGCTGGACTCCGGGAAGTTCGGCGCGCCCCTGATTGTGAAGTGCACCCACCGGGCCGACGGCGTGGCTCCCAGCTACACCACCTCCATGGCCGTCACGGATACCGCCATCCATGAGATCGACTGCCTGCCCTGGCTGGTGAACGACGAGTGGGACGAGGTCCAGTGCATCCTCCCCAAAGTTACCAGCAAGGCCCACGAGGGGCTCCGGGACCCCCAGGTCATGATCATGAAAACCAAGGGCGGCATTGTGGTCATGCTGGAAGTCAATGTAAACTGCGGCTTCGGATATGACATCAACTGCGAGGTGGTCTGCGAAAACGGTGTGGTGAATCTGCCCTGCCCGTCCTTCCCCACGGTGCGCTACGCCAATCAGGTTTCCACCAAAATCGAGGACAACTGGATCATGCGGTTTATCGACTCCTATGACGTGGAAATCCAGGACTGGGTGGACCACGCCCTCAAGGGCGAGACCGGCGGCTCCTCCGCCTGGGACGGCTATGTTGCCTCCATCACTGCCGACGCCCTGGTGAAGTCCCAGACCTCCGGTCAGGTGGAGAAGGTCGTCACCGGCGGCACCCCGGATTTTTACAAAAAGTAAACCTTCCGCTTGCATATTACAAATTGGAAAGGAGCGCTTCTTTGCTATGAAGATTGCCTTTGACGTTGACGTACTGGCCAAGCAGATGCCCATTCGGGACTATGTCCGCAAGGTGGCCGACTGGGGCTACAAGTATATCGAACAGTCCCCCCATCCCCGCATCAACCCCTTCTACAAGCATCCCCTCTTTTCCAAGGAGTGCGAAGAGGAGTACCGGAAGGCTTTGAAGGAGACCGGTGTGGAAATCTCCAGCTTCATCGTGGTCTATCGCTGGTCCGGCCCCACCGAGGAACAGAGACAGCACGCCGTGGCCAACTGGAAACGGATGATTCAGATTGCCGTGGACATGGGGGTTCCCGTCATCAACACGGAGTTCTCCGGCGACCCCAACCAGCAGGAGATTTGCAACGGCATGTTCTTCCGCTCCATGGAGGAACTGCTCCCCATCATCGAGCGGGAGGGACTGCGGGTGGAAATCCAGTCCCACCCCTATGACTTCTGCGAGCTGAACGACGAGACCTGTGACATCGTCAAATCCTTCCAGTCCAAGAACCTGGGCTATGTGTATTCCGCCTCTCACGGCTTCTTCTACGACCAGGGCAAGGGCGACGTGCGCCATATGCTCAAGTACGCCGGCAACGAACTGACCCACGTGCTCCTGGCGGACACCTGGAACCAGACGAAGGACTGCCGCTATATCCTGAATCCCCCCTGGCTGAACCAGCGGGGCCGGGCGGACGTGACTATCCACCAGCACACCGCCATGGGCGAAGGGGAAGTGGATTTCGACGGCATCTTTGAGACCCTGCGTGAAATGGACTTCGTCAATAAACAGCTCAAGCCCGACGCCCCCAAGGCGGGCGGGGACAACATCATCTGCGTGAGCTACTTCGGCTTCCCGGAGAAGATGGACCAACAGGCCCCCGAAGCCCTGGAGCGCATCCGGCACGAGCTTCTGAACCGGTAATACGGGAGACCGTTTGCCATACTTCTTTTCTCTGCGAAACGCCCAATCGACAGTGGCTGGGCGTTTCGCGCCCTTGAAAACCCAAGGTGTCCCCTATATAATATAAGGAAAACAAGGAGGATCACGCCATGAAAATTGGATTCAACGAAGGCTGCAACCGCTTCTGCGAGAACCACTCCGTGCTGGAGGACCTGGCCCTGTGCGAGAAGTACGGCTTTGACTACATCGACGTCCAGTCCGAGTGCCTGGACCGGGAGCTGGCCGCCGGGAAGTACACCCTGGAGCAGCTGGGGGACTTCTTCAAGAGCCACAAGCTGAAAATGCTGTCCTACAACGCCCTGATCTTCTTCAACATGAAGCAGACCCAGGCGGAGAAGGACGCCGTCATGGCCCAGCTGGACGAGATCATCCGCCGCTGCCGGATTCTGGACTGCAAGATGATCGTCGTGGTGCCCTCCATGGACCTGACGGTCCACGCCACAGTGGACGAGATCAAGGCCGACGCCGCGGCGGTGTTGAAAGAGATGGTCAAGAAGGTGGAGCCCTACGGCATCAAACTGTCCCTGGAGTTCTGCGGCGCTCCCACCATGTCCATCAACCGCTTTGAATACGCCTACGACATCGTGAAGGCGGTGGATTCCCCCCTGGTGGGCGTGACCCTGGACCAGTTCCACTTCAACGCCATGGCCTCCGGCTGGGATGCCCTGGAGAAGGCCGACGGGAAGAAAATCTTCGTCTGGCACCTGAACGGCACGGAGAACATGCCCTGCGGCGCATCCTACAACAACGACGAAAAGCGCCTCTGGCCCGGCGAGCCGGGAGACTGCCTGGACCACAAGCGCTTTGCCGACACCCTGAAAAAGATCGGCTTCGAAGGGGATGTCTGCACCATCGAGGTCTTCCGCCCCGATTACTACAAGCTCTCCAGCGAGGAAAACATCCAAAAGGCCGCGGAGGTTACGCGGGCCCACGTGGAGAAATACTGGTAAAACATCAGACTGTATCGCCGCCAGAACGGCCCCGGCCCCGCCGGGGCTTTCGGCGTATTTGAAATGGGAAAAGGAGCGAGCGTATGAGCAAGGTATTTGGTTATCCCGCATTCGACCCCTCCGGCGAGATGGTGCTCACCACCTATACCGGGGACTATGCCGCCATGCTGATGGATGTGCGGGTTTATCGGATGAAGGCCGGGGAGACCCGGACCTTCCGCCGGGTGGGGGAGGAAATTGCCGTTCTGCTTCTCAGCGGAAAGGCCGTCTACACCTGGGAGACCCAGCGGGCGGAGGCCTCCCGCCGGAACGTTTTCACGGAGGGCCCCTGGTGCGTCCATGCTTCCAGCGGCGTGGAGATTGCCGTTACGGCGGAGAGGGAGACCGAGCTCCTGGTCCAGTGCACCAGGAACGAGAAGCGCTTCCTCAGCCGCCTGTACCGCCCGGAGGACACACCCTGGAAATACTCCTGCGCGGGCAAGTTTGGCGGCGTGGCCCGGCGGCGGGTCAACACCATCTTCGATCATGAGATCTGCCCGGACTCCAACATGGTCCTGGGGGAGGTGCTGAACGACCGGGGCAACTGGTCCGGCTATCTGCCCCACCGGCATCCCCAGCCGGAGACCTACTTTTTCCTCTTCGACCGGCCCGAGGGCTTCGGGGCCAGCTTCGTGGGGGACGAGGTCTTCAAAAGCGTGGACCACAGCTTCTCCGCCATCCCCGGCGGAGCCCTGCATCCCCAGGCCGCGGCCCCGGGCTTTCAGATGTACACCACCTGGATGATCCGGCATCTGGAGGGTAATCCCTGGCTCCAGACGGACCGCTGTGAGGACGAGCGGTATACCTGGCTCCACGAGGTCTGACGGGATCATCCGGGAGGAGCCGCAAAGGAATTTATGAATATTGTATAAAATGTGTTCCTATATTATGTGCGAAACAGACAAATAAAAGCATCCGCTGCCGGGAAAAATCGTGATTTTCTCTCTGGACTTCTTCTGAAAACGTGCTATCCTTGTGGTACACACAATGAAAGGAAGAAGTGAGATTGATGTTTCGTAAACTGTTTCAGGGTTTGGTGAATCTCCGCTATAACGAGCTGAACCGCATGCGGCAGGAACTGAAGGCTGCGGAGAAAAATCATAAGTAACCATGCTGCGGAACAGAGAGGGCGTGTGCGGCGAGGCCCGACGGCCCGCCGTCGTCCCCGTTCCCTCCTGCCGCCGGGTCTCCTGGCGGGGACGGAAACGCAGCTTTTTTGCCCATCCGAAAGACCGCCCTTCCGGGGCGGTTTTTTGACGTTTCATGAAACGTTGCTTCGTGTTTCTGGTGAAACGCTTGAAACATTTTGTTTCAAGCGTTTCAATTGACGTTTCGGACTTTTCATATAGCTGGAAGTACTGTATAATTTACCTGGAATCTCTAGTAAAAACGCGCCTGGCATTGTTGCTTTTTTACTGGTGACTTTGCTCAAATTATAACAATCAATTCACACACAATTCACAAAAAGACTCTCCTGCGTTATCGCGCGGCGGGGAAGCGTCAGTTTTGGCATGAAATTTGCTTTATAATTTGCCGAAGCAAGTTCGCGGAAATCAGACGGGTTTCGCGGATAAAAGGTGATTTGTGGAGGTATGATTTATGAGTGAACAGCCTATCCTCGGCGTCCTTCTGGGAAACTCCGCCGGCGTCGGCCCGGAGCTGGTGGCCATGCTGGCCCTGCGGGACTACTACAAGGACTACTGCCGCCCCGTCATCATCGGAGACCTGCGCATGTTCGAGCACGGCCTGAAGGTTGTGGGCGGCGACGTGCCCCACTATGTAATCGAAGATCTCAGCGAGTGCGACTGGACGAAGGGCTTTCCTGTGCTGGACCTGAAGGACCAGGACCCGGCCCAGGTGGTCTATGGGGAGGCCAACGCCTACTGCGGCGCCAGCGACCTCAAGCAGCTGGACACCGGCATTGAGCTCTGCAAGGCCGGGAAAATCGAGGGCTTCATCTTCGGGCCCTTCCACAAGGGCGCCATGAAGATGGCGGGGCTCCATGACGAGAGCGAGCACACCTATCTGGCCCATGCGTTCAACCTCACCACCCCCTTCTGTGAGGTCAACATGATGGACGATCTCATGACCGTCCGGGCCACAAGCCACATTCCCATCAGCGAGGTTAGCGCCAGCCTCACCGAGACCACCCTCCGGGAGGCCATCGAGCTGGGTGAAATCACCGGCGAGAGCCTGGGCCGCAAGCCCCGCATTGCCGTCGCCGCCCTGAATCCCCACTGCGGGGAGTTCGGCCTCTGCGGGCGGGAGGAAGTGGACGTTATCGGCCCCACCATCGAAAAGGTGGTGAAGGAGACCGGCTGGAACGTCACCGGCCCCTATTCCGCCGACACCCTCTTCATCAGCGCCCTGGCGGGGGACTTTGATGTGGTCGTCACCATGTACCACGATCAGGGGCAGATCGCCTTGAAGCTGGTGGGCTTCCAGCGGTGCATCACCGTGGCCGGCGGCCAGCCCTATCCCATCGCCACCTGCGCCCACGGGACCGCCTTTGACAAGGTGGGGAAGGCCAGCGTCACCACGGATTCCTTTGAGCGGGCCCTCCGCACCACCGCGAAGATGGCCCTGGCGAAGCGCGGCAAAATCTCCGGCTGAGGCCGTTGAAAGGAGAGCGAGTCGTTTTGGAGAAGAAAAAAATCAACCTGCGGACCGTCATCCCTCTGGCTACCATTGTCTTTTCCCTGGTGTTCATCATCGTGGGCCTGAAGGACTACGGCTTCTGGAAGGGCCAGCCCACCCCCGGCTTTTTCCCCATCATCATCGCCGTGGTGCTGCTGGTCTCCAGCATTGCCTGCTTCCTCCAGATTGCCCGGGACAGGGACAGCGAAACGGTCCGGTACAACCGCAATGAGCTGATGGTCATGCTGGGCGCGGCGGCCATCATCCTCTGCACCTTCCTCATCGGGCTGGTGCCCAGCTGCCTGATCTACATTTTCCTCTGGCTGAAATTCGTGGAGCACGCCTCTTGGAAGGTCATTGTGATCATCGAGCTGATCATGGCCGCCATCATCCTGGGGGTCTTCACCTTCTGGCTCCAGATCCGCTTCCCCATGGGTCTGCTGCTGGACATGATTCTGTAAAGGGAGGGACGTTGGAATATGGAAAACTTTGCGTCTCTGCTGGCCGGCTTCCAGGTGGCCCTGGCTCCTGAGAACATCGGCGTGTGCCTTCTGGGCGCGGTACTGGGCCTTGTAGTGGGCGCCATGCCGGGCATCGGCTCTCTGGCGGGCTGCGCCCTGCTGCTGCCCCTGACCTACAAGTTCAACCCCACCACCGCCATCATCATGCTGGGCGCTCTCTACTACGCCAACATGTACGGCGGCTCCTTCAGCGCCATTCTGCTGAACATCCCCGGGGACTCCCCGGCCATCACCACCGCCCTGGACGGCTATCCCATGGCCCGGAAGGGCCGCCCCGGCCAGGCCCTGATGACCGCCAACCTGGCCAGCTTCATCGGCGGCACCATCGGCATCCTGATTCTGACCCTCACCGCCTCCGGACTGGCTACCATCGGCCTCATGTTCGGCTACGCGGAAATGACCATCATCCTGCTGATTGCCATGACCTCCATCAGCTGGCTGATCGGGGAGAACCCCATCAAGGGCATCGTCATCACCATGCTGGGCATCCTGGTGGCCTCCATCGGTATGGACACCCTCTCCGGCGCGCCCCGGTATGAGTTCGGCAACATGTACCTGCTGGGCGGCATCCCCTTCACCCCCTTCATCATCGGCTGCGTGGGCTTTGCCCAGGTCATCAAGCTCATCAACGAGCGGGAGGCCGACGAGGAAAAGCGGGCCAGCGACGACAGCAAGCAAAAGCTCTCCATCAAGGAGTCCATGCCCACCGGGCACGACCTCAGGCGCATGCTGCCCCCCACTCTCCGCTCCGGCTTTGTGGGCACCTTCGTGGGCGTGCTGCCGGGCTCCGGCGCGACGACGGGCTCCATGGTGGGCTACGCCATGCAGAAGAAATTCAAGAGCGAGGAGCCCATGGGCACCGGCGCCGTTGAGGGAATCGCCGCCTCCGAGGCGGCCAACAACGCGGCGGCGGCAGGCGCCTTCGCTCCCCTGCTGGCCCTGGGCATTCCCGGCTCCGGCACCGGCGCGGTGCTGCTGGGCGGACTGATGATGTGGGGCCTGAACCCCGGCCCTCTGCTGTTTGACACGAACCCCGATTTCTGCTGGGGCCTGATCTCCTCCATGTACGTGGCCAACATCTTCACGCTTCTGGTGGCCATCCTGGTGATCCCGTTCCTCATCAAAATCCTCAGCGTCCCCGTAAAATACATGATCCCCATTATCACCTGCGTGTGCATCGTGGGCGCCTACTCCACCTCCAACTCCATGTACGGCGTCATCGTCATGTTTGTCTCCGGCATCGTGGGCTACCTGCTGGACAAAAACGGCTTCCCCACGGCCCCCATGCTGCTGGCCTTCGTGCTGGCTCCCATGCTGGAGGAGAACATGCGCAAGGCGTTCATCGCCTCCCGGGGCAGTCTCAATATCTTTGCCGACTCCCCCCTGAAGCTGGTGCTTCTGGCGGTGTTCCTGGTGCTGATTCTGACCCCGACGGTAAAGGCCGTCCGCAAGAAGCTGGGCGCGAAGAAAACCCCGGTGTGACGCCCCTGTTTTATTTGATTTCCAATCTCAATGGAAATATAATTGAAAAGAAGGAGAACTTACCATGAAAAAACTGATGGCTCTGACTCTTGCAGCCCTGATGCTCCTGGCCCTGACGGCCTGCGGCGGAAAGTCCGGCTCCGACGGCTCCAGCAGCTCCGGCGGCGGCTCCGACACCTTCACCCCCAGCAAGACCGTTACCTGGACCTGCACCTCCTCCGCCGGCGGCGGCTCCGACATCTTCTCCCGCAAAATCAGCGAGATCATGACCAACGAGGGACTGGTGAACGGCCAGACCATCGTGGTCTCCAACGAGACCGACGGCGCGGGCGAAGTGGGCCGGAACAAAATCGCCACCATGAAGGCGGGCGACGCGGACTACAACCTGCTCACCTTCAACTCCGGCGACCTGATGCCCATGGTTCAGAACACCAAGAACCGGGCCGCCAACTTCCGCATCCTGGCCATCATGGCGGTGGATAAGCAGCTGCTCTTCTCCTGCCCCGCCTCTGACTCCAAGACCGACTATGCCAAGGCCGGCGGAGACCAGACCGACTTTGCCGCCGCCATCGAGGCCGCCAAAAACGGGACCTTCGTGGTCATCGGCGGCTCCAAGGGAGACGACATCACCACCTACAACAAGCTCCTGGCCGAGGTGGGCCTGACCGACGCCCAGATGAGCTATATCACCTACGACTCCACCTCCGACGCCATCACCGCGGCCCTGGGCGGCAACGTGGACTTCGTCATCTCCAAGCCCGCCGCCGCCTCCCAGTACGTGGAGTCCGGCGACCTGAACCCCGTCCTGGCCCTGTCCACCGAGCGTTACAGCGGCAATCTGGCGGACGCCCCCACCCTCTCCGAGATCGGCGATTATGAAAACGTGGAGGTTCCCGTGTGGCGCGGCGTGGCCGCCCCCGCCAGCATGAGCGACGCCGCCGTGGCCTTCTGGTCCGACGCCTTGGGCAAGGTGTCCGGCACCGACGCCTGGCACAAGGAGTACCTGGAGACCAACCAGCTGCTGGACCAGTATATGGATACCGCGGCTGCCACCACCTATGTCACGGATTACGAAGCCGACTACATGGCGGAGAACGGCATCAGCTGAGTCCCTCTCTCAGGCGGGCCTGTTTTCAGGCCCGCCTGGACCCGTTGGACGCGGCGGGGCTCCTGCGCCTTGTGAAGAAAGGGAAGTGCTATGGTCAATGTCATTGTGTTCGCCCCCTCCCCGGACCAGCTGGGCTACATTGGAGATCTGCTGCGGAAAATGCAGACGGATGAGGTGCGCATCGACGCGATTCACCATTTCGGAAGCCCTGAGATTTTAAACCACCTGAACCACTACGACGTCATCATCGCCCGGGGCATCACCTACCGCATGCTCTGCGGGCTGTACCCCGGGAAGCACATCACCCACCTGGGCTTCGACGGGACGGACATTCTGTCCGCCCTGCTGGAGTGCCGGGAGGCCTTCCACCCGGAGAAGATCGGCCTCTGCATCCACCACGAGGGGCTGGAAGCTGTGCTCCCGGGGCTCAGCGAGCTCTGCCGGGCGGAGCTGAAAATCTATGACATTGTGGACGAGGAGAGCGCCTATGAGGCGGTGGAGGCCTGCCGCCGGGACGGCATGGGAGCCATTGTCAGCGGCGGCACCGTCAGCAACATCTGCCGGGAGCAGGACTTCCCCTGCACCTATATCCACATCCGGCCCGCCACGTTGGAGCGGGCCATCCAGGAGGCCCTGAACGCCGCGAGGCTCATCAACACGGAACGGACAAAAACCAACATCATCCGCATGATCCTGGACAACAGCGACGACGCGGTAATGGCGGTGGACGAAACCGGTCACATCCTGGAGGCCAACGATCAGGCCTACCAGCTCTACGGCCTGGCCTTCATCCCAGGCTGGCGGGGAGGCTCCGTCCAGCGCCTGGACGCCGGGCTTACCTTCATCGGAAACCGGGAGGAGCCCTGCCGGGACGGGGAGGAGAAGCTGGTGACAATTGGCAGCCAGAAGTACTACGTCCGCTATAAGCTCATCTCCGGTGAGGACTCCGGCGTGGGCACCCTGATTACCACCAGCGCCGCCTCCAAGATACTCCAGGAGGAGCGCCAGATTCGCAAGAGTCTGGTCCGGAAGGGCCCCACCGCCAAGTACACCTTCCGCAGCATCATCGCCGTAAACCCGGAGATGCGGAAGAAGGTGGAAATTGCCAAAAAGTTCAGCCGGGCGGACTCCGACGTGCTCATCACCGGGGAGACCGGCACCGGCAAGGAGCTCTTCGCCCACAGCATCCACTCCGCCAGCGGGCGGATGTCCCAGCCCTTTGTGGCCATCAACTGCGCCACGCTGCCGGAAAACCTCCTGGAGAGCGAGCTGTTCGGCTACGAGCCCGGCTCCTTCTCCGGTGCGTCCCGGGAGGGGCGGATGGGCCTTTTCGAGCTGGCCCACCGGGGAACCATCTTCCTGGACGAAATCGGGGAGATTCCCGTGGCCCTACAGGCAAAGCTGCTGCGGGTCCTCCAGGAGAAGGAAATCCGCCGCATCGGCAGCGCGGCGGTCATCCCCATCGACGTCCGGGTCATCGCCGCCACCAATGTGAACATCCGGGAGCAGATCGCCCTGGGGAAATTCCGCAGCGACCTTCTCTACCGGCTCAACGCCCTGGAAATTTCCATCCCGCCCCTGCGGGAGCGGCCGGATGACGTGATTCCCCTGATGGAGGGTCAGCTCCGCATCCTGGCGGCGGGCCTGGGCAAGCAGGTTCCCAAGCTCACCCAGGAGGCCCAGGAGCTCCTGCAGCATTACGCCTGGCCCGGCAATGTCCGGGAGCTGCGCAACATCTGCGAGCGGCTGGTGGTCCTCTCCGACGCGGCGGACGTGACGGTAAAGGACCTCAACGAGCTGCACGGCTTTTCCGCCGTCTCCGGGGCCCCGGTCCTTTCCCCGCCGGTCCCTTCGCCGGTTCTTCCCCCCGTACCGCCGGGCAAGACCAAGCAGGAAATCGCCCGGGAGCTGGGGGTCAGCCGGACCACCCTCTGGCGGATGAGCAAGCGGCAGGAGGGGACAAAAGAATCCAGATAAAAGGGGGGCCTTCATGGTCCAGACGGCTTTGACGCTGGCGCTCTGCACCGCCGCGGGCCTGCTGTTCTACCGGAAGCGGATTCCGGCGGGCATGCTCATCGGCGCGGTAGCCGCCTCGGCGGTGCTGACCGCCGGCTTTCACATGGGAACGGTACCGTCCGGCTTCAAGCACATTGCCCAGGTTGTGGCGGGGGTCTTCATCGGCTGCTCCGCCGGCCGGGACGATTTCCGCCAGCTGAAAACCTTCGGCCGGCCGGTCCTCATGATCACCGCCTCACTGCTGCTGGTCAACGTGGCCGTCGGCGGGCTGCTGTTTCTCAGCGGGTACTCCGACCTTTTGACCTGCCTTGTCTGCGCGGTTCCCGGGGGCATCTCCGACGTGACGCTGATTGCCGTGGACTTCGGCACGGACGCATCCAAGGTGCTTCTGGTCCACTTCTGCCGGCTGGTGGTGGGGGTGGCGGTGTTTCCCACGGTGGTGCAGCGCATCACCCCCCCCATGCCGGAGGGGGCGGGGGAGTCCGCCGCTCGAAGGGGCGGAAAAACGGACCGCCGGGGCGCGGCCCGGCTTCTGCTGGCGCTGGCGGTTTCCTCCGCCGGGGCGTGGCTGGGAAACCGGCTGGACATCCCCGCCGCCTCCATTCTCGTTCCCCTGTTCATCACCTTCGCGCTGAATCTCTCCGGCTTTTCCATTCCCTTTCCCTCTTGGCTCCGGCAGGCGGCCCAGGTGGTCTCCGGCGCGTACATCGGGGGACTGCTGGACCCCGGCAAATTTGGAAATCCGATTACGGTGCTCTCCGCCGTCGTGATCACCATTGCCGTCCTGCTAGCCAACGCATACCTCTTCGGCAGGTGGATGGAACGGTGCTTCCAGGTACCCCTGCGGGAGGGAATGCTGATGCTCACCCCGGCGGGAGCCGGGGATATGGCCCTGATTTCCGCGGATATCGGCGTCAGCAGCCCCCGGCTGATTCTGGTGCAGATTTACCGCCTGCTGATTGCCACTGCGGTGTTCCCCCACCTGTGCCTGCTGCTGGTCCGGGCCCTGGGCGTGTGAGGCGCAGGAATTTTTGAGAGGAGTCTTTCCATGGAAACCATTACCGATCTCATCAAGAACCAACCCATTCCCAAGATGGTCCGCATCCGGCAGAACTTTGACCGGAGCCACATTCCTGTGGAGGACATCGCCTCCACCGTCCAAAAGGAGCTGGACCGGGAGGACCTGGGCGGGAAGATCCGGCCCGGCATGAAAATCGCCGTCACCTGCGGCAGCCGGGGCATGACCAACAACGCCCTCATGGCCCGGGCCATGGTGGATTTCGTCAAGTCCAAGGGAGCGGAGCCCTACATTGTGGCCTCCATGGGCAGCCACGGGGGCGCCACCGCCGAGGGGCAGACCCAGATTCTCAAGGACTACGGCATCACGGAGGAGGCCATGGGCTGTCCCGTCAAGAGCTCCATGGAGACGGTGCAGATCGGCCTCTCCGGCGTGCGGAAGCAGCCGGTCTTCATCGACAAGAACGCCTCCGAGGCCGACGGGATTCTGCTCTTCAACCGCATCAAGCCCCACACCTCCTTCCGGGGGCCCTATGAGAGCGGCCTGATGAAGATGATGGCCATCGGCCTGGGCAAGCAGAAGGGGGCGGAGTCCATTCACCACCAGAGCCCCGCCATCATGCACGAGCTGGTGGAGGAATACGGCCGGACCATTCTGGAGAATTGCCCCGTGCTGGGGGGCATCGCCGTCATTGAAAACGCCTATGACGACACCTACCTCATCAAGGGACTCACCCCCCGGGAGATCATCGACGAGGAGCCCAGGCTGAAGGAGATCTCCTACCAGACCATCGCCAGGCTCCTCTTTGACGAGTGCGACGTGCTGGTGGTGGACAAGATCGGAAAAAACATCTCCGGCGACGGCATGGACCCCAATATCTCCGGCCGCTTCGTCCTGCCCCAGTACTGCTCCGGCGGCATCGATGCGGAAAAGGTGGTCGTTCTGGACATCACCGACGAAACCCACGGCAACGCCCAGGGCATCGGCCTGGCGGAGGTGACGACCCGGCGGCTGGTGAACCGGATGAAGCTGGAGATGACCTACCCCACCGGCGTAACCAACACCTTCCTGCACCTGATGAAAATTCCCATGATCATGGATAACGACCGGGAGGCCCTCCAGCTGGCCCTGATGTGCTGCCCGGAGGCGGAGGACCACGACCACATGAAGCTGATCCGGATTCCCAACACCGCCCACATCGGAGAAATCGAGATTTCCGAGGGCCTGCTTCCCCAGGCCAGGGCCAATCCCAACATTGAGATTCTAACGGACCTGTACGACCTTCCCTTCGACAGCCAGGGCAACCTGTTCTGACCCCCTGTTCCGGGGGACGCCGCGCCGGGGCGAAACCGTGTGTGTATTTGAAAAGGAGAAACATCTATGGTTACACCTGCAATGCTGATTTTGCATTTGGCCATTGCCATCGCCATCATTTTGGTGTGCATCATCGTCTTGAAGCTCAACGCCTCCATCGGAATGGTGCTGGCCTGCCTGTACATGGGAGGTATGGGCGGCCTGGGCCTGATGGACACCGTGTCCACCATCTCCTCCGGCTTCGGAAACATGATGACCGGCATCGGCCTGCCCATCGGCTTCGGCGTGATTCTGGGCCAGCTGCTGAACGACAGCGGAGCCGCCGGAGTCATTGCCGACAAGATCGTTTCCGCCTTCCCGGAGAAGCGGGCCATGTGGGCCATCTCTCTGGCGGGCTTTGTCCTGTCCGTCCCCGTGTTCTTCGACGTGACCTTTGTCATCCTGATTCCCATCGGAATCACCATCGCCGCGAAAATCAACAAGAAAATGTGCTATGTCACCGGCTGCCTGACCATCGGAGCCACCACCGCCCACTGCGTCGTGCCTCCCACGCCCAACCCCCTGGCGGCGGCGGACATCTTCGGCTTTGACCTGGGCGTCATGATGGGCGTAGGTCTGGTGGTGGGGCTGATCACCGTGCTGCTCAGCGACTTCGTGTTCATCAAAATTCACGACCGGGGCATCTGGAACGAGGAAAAGGACGTGAACCACAGCTCCAACGTGGTGACGGAGCTGCTGGAGTCCGCCCGGCGGGACGCCGCCGCAGACCGGCCCCGCCCCTCCTTCGCCATGAGCCTGCTTCCCATCGTCATCCCCATTGTCTGCATCCTGGCGGGCACCGTGGGAACGGCCCTCTTTGAGGAGTCCCCCGTGATCTGCCGCTTCCTGGGGGAAAAGGTCATCGCCATGCTGTTGGGCACCCTGGGGGCCTATCTGGTGAGCATCCGGTTCATTGGCCGGGAGAATTTCGAAAAGTCCGCCGGCGAGGCGCTGAAAAGCGCCGGCGTGGTGCTGCTGATCACCGGCGCGGGCGGCAGCTTCTCCTCCGTCATCGCCGCCACGGGCATCGGGGATTCCATCGTCTCCCTGCTGAGCACCGGGGCCAGCTCCGTGGTTCCGGCCATGTTCCTCTGCTACCTGATCGGCATGATCTTCCGGGTGGCTCAGGGTTCCGGCACCGTGGCGGGCATGACCTCCATGACCATCATGGCCACAGTGGCACCCGCCATCGGCTGTCATCCCGTGTGGCTGGCCCTGGCCTGCCTCTCCGGCGGCAACTCCATCGGCCATGTGAACGACTCCGGCTTCTGGGTGGCAACCAACATGTCGGGCCTCACCATTACCGGCGGACTGAAGACCTACACCCTGGGTTCCTTCATCTCCTCCGTGTTCATTTTCCTGCTGGCGCTGGTTGGTGCGCTGGTGATTCCGCTGTAAGCGAAACGTTTCGCGGCTCCGGCCGCGGGTTAAGGAGTGAAACCATATGCTGAACGCAATGCGCATTGACCCCGCCGACAACGTGGCGGTGGCCATCGAACCCATCGCCAAGGGCGAAGTGGTGGAATTTGATGCTGGAGGTGAAGTCCGGCGGCTCACCGCCCTGGAGGACATCACCATCTATCACAAGCTGGCCTGCCGGGACATCCCCCAGGGGGAGCCGGTGATCAAATACGGCCAGCATATCGGCTCCGCCGTCACGGATATCAAAACCGGGCAGCACGTCCACGTCCACAACGTGGAAAGCCACTCGGAAAATCTGGATTGAGGAGGGTTCCCAATGACATTCTATGGCTATGAGCGGCCCGACGGCCGGGTGGGCGTGCGCAACTATGTGCTGATTCTGCCCGCCAGCGTCTGCGCCTCCGACACCACTCGCATCGTGGCCCAGCAGGTCAACGGTGCGGTGACGTTCAACAACCAGCAGGGCTGCTCCCAGGTGGAGTCCGACCAGCAGCTGACCATGGACGTGATGGCGGGCTACGCCGCCAACCCCAATGTCTACGGCACCGTTGTGGTGTCCCTTGGCTGCGAGAACTGCCAGATGGATCTGGTGGTGAAGGCGATTCAGGAGCGGACTAACAAGCCCCTCAAGCAGGTCATTATCCAGGAGGTGGGCGGCACCTTGAAGGCGGTGGACATCGCCGTGCGCTACGCCAAGGAGATGGCGGCGGAGGCCTCCCTGCTCCAGAAGAAGGAGTTCCCCATGTCGGAGCTCATTGTGGGTACCGAATGCGGCGGCAGTGACCCCACCAGCGGCCTTGCGGCCAACCCCGTCATCGGGGAGCTCAGCGACCGGCTGGTGGCGGACGGCGGCTGCTCCATCCTCAGCGAGACCACCGAGTTCATCGGCGCGGAGCACATCCTGGCGAAGCGGGCCGCCACGCCGGAGGTCCACGACCGCATCCTGGAGATTGTCCGCCGCTATGAAAAGGCCCTGAGGCTGGTGGGGGAGGAGGTCCGGGAGGGCAACCCCTCTCCCGGCAACAAGGCCGGGGGCATCACCACCCTGGAGGAGAAATCCCTGGGCTGCATCCACAAGGGAGGCCACAGCCCCGTCATGGCGGTCTATGACTACGCCAAGCAGGTGAAGGCCAAGGGGGGGCTGGTCATCATGGACACCCCGGGCAACGACCCCTCCTCGGTTGCCGCCATGGCGGCGGGAGGAGCCCAGGTGGTGGTCTTCTCCAGTGGCCGGGGGTCCCCCACGGGGAATCCCATTGTCCCGGTGGTGAAGATCACCGGGAACAAGCTGACCTTCGCCAAAATGGAGGACAACATCGACCTGGATGCCTCCCCCCTCATCTACGGGGAGAAGACCCTGGAGGAGCTGGGCGGGGAGCTCTACGAGCTGGTCCGGCAGGTGGCCTGCGGCCGCCAGACCAAGGCGGAGGCCCTGGGCTTCACGGAAATGGCCATCGCCCGGGTCTGCAACTACGTATAAGTAAGGAGCGCTTCCGATATGAATAAAAAATACGTTGTAATGGACGGGAACACGGCGGCGGCCCATGTGGCCTACGCCTTCACGGAGGTAGCGGCCATCTATCCCATCACGCCGTCGTCTCCCATGGCGGAGAAGGTGGACGAATGGTCGGCCAAGGGGCGGAAGAACCTGTTCGGGTCCACGGTGGACGTGATCCAGATGCAGTCGGAGGCCGGGGCGGCGGGGACCTGCCACGGCGCGGCCCAGGCGGGGGCCCTCACCACCACCTTCACCTCCTCCCAGGGCCTGATGCTGATGATTCCCGCCATGTACGCCATGGGGGGCCAGTTCCTCCCCAACGTCATGCACATCGCCTCCCGGGTGGTGACGAGCAACCACCACTCCATCTTCGGCGACCACACGGACTTCATGACCTGCCGCACCACCGGCTACGCCATGCTTATGTCCGCCTCCCCCCAGGAGGCCATGGACTTGGCCGCCGTGGCACACCTCAGCGCCATTCACTCCAAGTACGCCTTCATGCACTGCTTCGACGGCTTCCGCACCTCCCACGAGATGCAGCGGATTGAGGCCCTGGACTACGAGGACCTGCGGGGCCTGGTGGACTGGGAGGCGGTGCAGGCCTTCCGCCGCCAGTGCCTGAACCCGGAGCACCCCACCAACCGGGGCAACAATGTGAACCCGGACGTGTACTTCCAGTGCAAGGAGGGCGTGAACGAAACCAGCGCCGCCCTGCCGGATACCGTCCAGCACTACATGGACGAAATCAACAAGCTGACGGGCCGGAATTACCAGCTCTTCAACTACTACGGCGCGCCGGACGCGGAGGAAGTCATTGTGGTCATGTGCTCCGCCTCCGAGGCGGTGAAGGAGACCGTGGACTACCTCAATGCCCAGGGCCGGAAGGTGGGCCTCCTCCAGGTGCACCTGTACCGCCCCTTCTCCGTGAAGCACTTCGCCGCGGCCCTGCCCGAGACGGTCAAGAAAATTGCCGTGCTGGACCGCTCCAAGGAGCCCGGCAGTGTGGGCGAGCCCCTGTACCTGGACGTGGTGACGGCCCTGAGTCAGGCGGGGCGAGGGAACATCCAGGTGGTGGGCGGCCGGTACGGCCTCAGCTCCAAGGACACCACCCCGGGCCAGTTTATCGCCGTCTATGACAACCTCCGGCAGGACGCCCCGAAAAACAACTTCACCATCGGAATCATTGACGACGTGACCCACACCTCCCTGGATTACACAGAGGTGGAGCTGCCCCATCCGGGACAGGTCTCCTGCAAGCTCTGGGGCCTGGGGGGCGACGGCACCGTGGGAGCCAACAAAAACGCCATTTCCACCATCGGCCTCATCGCCGGGAAATACGCCCAGGCCTACTTCTCCTACGACACCATGAAGTCCGGCGGCCTGACCCAGAGCCATCTGCGCTTTGGGGACCAGCCCATCCGGTCCACCTACTTGGTTTCCGCCGCGGACTTCGTGGCGGTTCACGCCCCCACCTATGTCCACAAGTACGACACCTCCGAGGACCTGAAGGAGGGCGGCGTATACCTCCTCAACTGCCCCTGGAGCGTGGAGGAGCTGGAGGAAAAGCTCCCCGGGAAGCTGAAGCGGGATCTGGCCCGGAAGCACGCCCAGTTCTATACCATCGACGCCGCGAAGCTGGCGGTGCAGGTGGGCCTGGGGGCCAACCGGACCAACAGCATTCTCCAGGCCGCCTTCTTCGCCCTCACCAAGGTCATCCCTCTGGACGTGGCCGTGGAGGACATGAAGAAAAACAACTACAACTCCTATTTCAAAAAAGCCGGGCAGAAAATCGTGGACATGAACAACGCCGCGGTGGATGTGGGTGTCAGCGCGGCGGTAAAGGTGGAGATTCCCGAACACTGGGCCAATGCCGCCGACGTGCCCGCGCCGGAGCGGAAGGTGACGGACTTCGTCCGGGACATCGTCCTCCCCATGGACCGCCAGCAGGGCGACAAGCTGCCGGTGTCCGTGTTCAAGAAGTACGGCGTGCTGGATGGCACCTGGGAGAACGGCACCTCCGCCTACTCCAAGCGGGGCGTGGCGATTACGGTGCCCAAGTGGAACGCCGAAAGCTGCATCCAGTGCAACCGCTGCGCCATGGCCTGCCCCCACGCGGCCATCCGCCCGGTGTTGCTGACGGAGGAGGAGAAGGCCGGAGTTCCCGCCGCCTTTGAAACGGTTCCCGCCAAGGGCCTGGGGAAGGACGCCCCGGCCTACGGCTTCCGCATGCAGGTAAGCCCCTGCGACTGCCTGGGCTGCGGCGTGTGCCTGACGGCCTGCCCCGCCAACCAGAGCGAAAAGAGCGCCGATGCCCTGGTCATGACTCCCTTCGAGGAGATGAAGCCGGAGCAGGAGCTCTTCGACGGCGTGGCGATGAATGAGAAATACCTGAAACCGGACGTGGTGAACAGCAGGAGTGTGAAAAATATCCAGTTTGCCAAGCCCTACTTCCAGTTCTCCGCCGCCTGCGCTGGCTGCGCGGAAACCACCTACCTCAAGCTGGTGAGCCAGATGGCGGGGGACCGCATGTACATCGGCAATGCGGCGGGCTGTTCCTCTGCCTACAGCGGCGGTGCGCCCATCCTGCCCTACTGCCGGGATGCGCAGGGCCGGGGCCCCGCCTGGGAGCACTCCCTGTTTGAGGACAACGCCGAGTTTGCCTACGGCTTCTTCCACGCCCAGGACGCCCTGCGGAAGGAACTGCTCATCCGCCTGGAGGCCCTAAAGGAGGCGGGCGTGGCCGTGGAGGCCGTGGGCGCCTACCTGGAGGGCTGGGAGGACACGGAGAAATCCCGGGCCCTCACCGACGCGCTGGTCAAGGCCCTGGAGGCCGCGGAGCCTGCGCCGGAGGTCCGGTACATCCTGGAGAACAAGGAGTTCCTGGCGAAGAAGTCCGTCTGGGCCGTGGGCGGCGACGGCTGGGCCTATGATATCGGCTTCGGCGGCATCGACCACGTGCTGGCCCAGAACCGGGACGTGAACCTGCTGGTGCTGGATACGGAGGTGTACTCCAACACCGGCGGACAGTCCTCCAAGGCCACGCCCACGTCGGCCGTTGCGAAGTTCGCCGCAGGCGGCAAGCAGATTGCAAAGAAAGACCTGGGAGCCATTTTCATGAACTACGGCTATGTGTACGTGGCCCAGGTGGCCATGGGGGCGGACCAGGCCCAGACCCTGAAGGCCCTCCGGGAGGCGGAGAGCTATCCCGGCCCGTCCATCGTCATCTGCTACTGCCCCTGCCTGGAGCAGCATATCAAAAAGGGCATGAGCTGCTCCCAGGAGGAGATGAAGAAGGCGGTGGAATGCGGCTACTGGCAGCTCTACCGCTACGACCCCCGCCGGGCGGAGGAGGGGAAGAACCCCTTCCAGCTGGACTCCGCCGAGCCGGACACGGAAAAGCTGCTGCCCTTCCTGATGGGGGAGAACCGCTTTGCCTCGTTGAAGAACAACTTCCCCGGCAAGGCCGACGCACTCTATGAAAAGGCCCTGGCTGACGTCAAGGCCCGCTGTGCTCGCTACAAGAAGCTGGCCCAGGAGAGCTGACGGCCCCGCCCCTTGCAAAGCATAAAAAGCCCCGCCCGGAGGATGTACCTCCGGGCGGGGCCTTTTCGGTTGATAAGGGAAAGCCGCCTTTCCCGCCGCCCTTCGCAGCAAGCGGTTTCCTGCCGGGAGCAGGGGAGCGGCCAGGGCGCACCGCCTGACCGGGCCGCCGGAGTTCCCGGGAGGCTCAGGCCTCCTGATAGAGCTCCAGAATCGCCCCGTCCTTCCAGACGAAAGCCAGCCGGTCTCCCTTGTCGTTGGCGGGCATGGGGCCGCAGATCACGCTGTCGGCGTCGGCCACGTATTTTTCCAGGTCGTCCACCTTGTAGGCCACGTGGGGATGGCGGTGGATGTCCTCCGGGAAGGGGGTGCCCTCCTCGAATTTCAGGTACTCGATTTTGTAGTCGTAGTCGTCCACATTGCTGACCCAGAATTTGGCCCCTTCGTTGTAGACCATATTGGGTTTGCGGTTGGTGACGGGGATTCCGATGTGCATATACTCAGCGGACATGGTTTTTTCCTCCTTATGACAGGCAGAGCCTGTGTATTACGGATTGACGTACTTCTTTTCGTACCAGCCCCGGAAGGTGATGGTGATGCAGCCGAAGATCAGGCCGATGACGCAGTACACGCCCTCGGCAAGAAAGGCATTGGCAAACCCGGCGCCGGGAACGTAGCTCATCACGCCGAAGAACACGCCCGCGCCCACAAACACGGCGGGGACAAAGCTGATCATCTCCGGGGCGATATCCAAATAAAGAATGATGGGCACCAGAATCAGCAGGATGACGGGCATGGCCCAGAAGCCCAGCGCGCCCAGCGCGCCGCCGCCCACCATGATGGCGATGGACGCGGCCATGCCGATCAGGTAGCCGATCAGTGCCCGCACGCCCCCCTTGGGCGTGCAGCCGCCCAGGAAGTACATGGCCCAGGCCTGGAAGGAAATCCAGCCGCCCCCGGCGGCCAGCGGCGGGATGCCGGCGCAGACGGCCTGATCGAGGGCCTGGAGTACGAAGGCCTGAAAACCGATGAAAAGAGCAATGGGCAGATATTTTTTCGCGTTCATGGGACGGACCCCTTTCTCAAAATAAAATGGGTCCCCCGCGTTGCAATTGCGGTTTGAATGGTGTATAATAATCGCCGCGGGGGACCACGCTTCCATCCTTGCCCGATGGGAGCGGCCTTGGTCGTTCGCGCTGCGGGGAGGGCCCTTCGGGGCCCTCTCTTTTTATGCGGATGACCGCCGGGGCCGCGAAGGGCTCGCCGGTGGACCTCACTGGGAAATTACGGCATATGTTAGGCCCCGGCGGGCTTTGCCCGCTTTGAAGCCCTGGACGCCAGTTTTCAAGCGTCTTGATGGTTCTGCCGGTTTTTCACTTCCTGATAGACCTCGTAGGCCTGGGCGGGGGTATAGTTCTCATGGACCACCTTGCCGATGGCCTGGGCCATGCCCGCCGGGGAGTCCGACTGGAAGATGTTCCGGCCCATATCCACCCCGTGGGCTCCCTCCTGAATGGCCTTCCAGGCCATCTCCAGGGCCTCTGACTCCGGCAGCTTCTTGCCGCCGGCGATGACGATGGGGACGGGGCAGGCGGCGGCAACCCGTTCAAAGCCCTCGCAGTAATAGCTCTTGACCACGTTGGCTCCGTTCTCCGCCAGCACCCTTGTGGCCAGGAGGAAGAACTTCTCTGTCCGCGCCATCTCCTTGCCCACAGCCACCACGCCCAGAGTGGGCACGCCGTACCGGGCCCCGGCGTCGGCGGTCCGGCAGAGGAGCTCCAGGGACCGGCTTTCGCCGGAAGCGCCGATGAAGGTCTGCACCGCCACGCAGTCGGCGTTCATCCGCAGGGCGTTTTCCATGTCGCTGGCGAAGCCGCCGCCGCCCGACATGTCGTCGTAAAGCACCGTGGAATCGTAGGTCACACGGAGGCAGCGCCCCACTTGGGCGGTGGGGGAGATGCAGGACTGGAAGGTGCCCCGGGTGCCCATCAGCACGTTCACGTAGGGAATCAGGGGCGGAATCACCAGATCAATCCGCTCCAGCCCGGCGGTGGGGCCCATGATGTAGCCGTGGTCAAAGGCCAGCATGACGGTGTTTCCGGACTTGGGGTCGAACATCCGGGCCAGCCGGGCCTTCATGCCCCAGCCGCAGTGGGCCGCGCCCTTCACGTGGAAACCCTCCTGAGCGGCGGGAACGTCCAGGTGATAATCGTGGGCGGCCTTGTTTCCAATATTATCCGCCATGGCTCATTCCTTGCTGTAGGCGGGGGTGTGGCAGGGAGCACCCCACAGGCGGATAAATTCCTCGTCCCACTTGGCAATGTTCATCTGGAAGCCGCCCGCCTCCTGAACGGTGAGGATTTCGCCCACCATGCTGGCCACGACCTCCACGCCCTTGGCCTTCAAAAACTCCACCGTGTCCTTGAACAGCACCAGCATCTCCATCATGGTGGTGGCCCCGCAGCCGTTGATCATGACAAAGGCCCTGTCTCCGGCTTTCAGCTCCAGGTTTTTGCAAAGGGCCTCCGCCACGGTTGCCACGGTGTCCTTGGAGGACATCATGGGCACCCGGACGCCGCCGCCCTCGCCGTGCTGGCCTGCGCCAATCTCCATCAGGTCCGTCTCTCCCAGGTCGCCGAAGGACATGCCGTTCTGCGGATGGGTGGCGTCGGTGGATTTTACGGTGACGGAGGCCATGCTGTCCGCGTAGCGCTGGGCGATGGCGGCCACCTCATCCAGGCTCTTGCCCTCCCGGGCCGCGGCGGCGGCGATGTGGTACAGAGCCACGGCTCCGGCCAGACCCCGCTTGTTGTCCTCACCGCTGGGGTCGTACTGGATCTCCTCCCCGGTGACTACCTGACGGACGTTCAGTCCCGCCTTCTGGGCCAGCTTCATGGCCTGCTTGCCCGCCAGCTGGTCTCCGGCGTAGTTCAGGGTCAGCAGCAGCACGCCATGGCCCTTGTCCGCCAGCTTCATGGCGTCAAACACCAGCTGCCCGTTGGGGGCGGCGAAGATGTCGCCCACGGCCTGGACATCCAGCATGCCCCGGCCCACAAATCCGGCCTGGGCGGGCTCATGGCCGGAGCCGCCGTAGGTGACGATTGTAACCCGGTCCGCGTCTGCCAGATCCTTGCTGATGACCAGATGGCCGTCCACGTCCAGAATGTCGGGATAGGCCAGCCCCAGGCCGGTGAGCTCCTCGTCGGTGATGGTCTCAGGGGCGTTGATAAACTTCTTCATCTTCATATGGAATACCTCTCCTTCAAGATTTCAGGCCTGCGCCAGGCCCTGGAAGAAATAGGACATGGACACCGCTCCGGCGTCCGGGGTGCCGATGGTCTTTTCGCCGTAGCTTTTAGCCCGCCCGAATTTGGACACGAACTGTTTGCTGTCTTCCGCGCCCTGGGCGGCGGCCCGGGCGGCGGCGGCGAACAGGGCGGCCTCGCCGTCTCCCTGGAAAGCGGCGATGGCCCGGCTGGCGGGAATCAGGGCATCCATCATGGTCTTGTCGCCCACCTTGGCGCCGGACATGTCGTCCAATGCCTCCAGCGCCCGGGCAAAGACGGCCTGGAGACCCGGGACGTCGATTTCGTCCCCCTCCGGGGCGCCCTCCTGCATCCCGTCCAGCCATGTGTTCCACAAAGGGACCGCACTGCCGCCGTTCAGCGTCATAACGGCCATGGCCGCGTCGTCCAGCATGGCTTGAATGCCGCCTTCCGCCTGCTCCACCGCGCCGGAAATCGCTCCGGCGATTTTAGCCATGGTCAGGCCGTGGTCCGCGTCGCCAAACCGGGAGTCAATTTCCGTCAGCTCCTTCTCCGCCGCCAGCACCGCCGCGCAGGCGTGCTTCAGTCGTGCGGCAAGTTCGGATTTCGTCATTCTCTGTCACCTCCTAAAAGCATTCGTTCAGTTACGTCTGTGCAAGAACGATATCATACAGTGTAACATAAGTCAATGCTCAGAGGCGGTTTTCCCGATTATTGCCAGTTTTCCTATGGGCAAGCTATCTATTATGCACAAAAAGAAAGCTCCCCAAACCGCCGCGGCGATCTGGGGAATTACAAATGCTACGTTTCGTCCAGCATGGCCTTCACCAGCTTCGACCGGGCCGCCAAATGGGTGAATATGCCGGTTTTCAACGCGCCCTCCAAGGCCTTTGCGCTGGTGTTGGCGGAACACACCCCAATGATATTGGGGCACCGCCGCAGGACGTCAAGGGGAATCTGGATGGCGAAATCCAGGTCCGACTGGATCACCGTGCCATTCTGGTTGAAGTAATAGATCAGCATCCGCCCGCAGGCCCGCTGGCGCTGGAGCAGGCTGCCGTACCGCACCAGGGAGGCGAAGTCGGGGCTGGAGGGGTAATCCCCGATGTTGACCAGCGCGGCGTCAAGGGCTTCCCACTCCTGGTAAATCTGGCGGTAAACCTCGGTGGAGCACAGGACCTGCTTTTCTTCCAGGCTTTCCGGCAGGGCCGGGAGGTAGAGGAAGTGAGGGGCGGCTCCCAGCTGCTGGGCCATCAGCCGGACGTTTTCGTTGGATTGATAGTTGCGGGCGGGAATGCTGGCGTTGCCCACCAGGGGGCAGATGTCGGTGACGGCGCTGGAGGGCTGGGGATTTTCCTCCAGCCACGTCACCAGCTGGCCGATCAAATAGCCCCAGCCCACCCCCAGGCGGCGGGTCCCCAGCTGGTGCAGCAGCTCCATGGCTCCCTGAGAGAGCAGCCGGTTTGTCTCGTCGTTGTCCGTACCGTCCTCCACCAGGACGCCGCCCCGGATGGAGGCGGAGGCCCGCAGCCGCTCCAGCAGTCCCGCGGCCTTGGCTCCCGGCTCATGGACCGTGATCTCCACGATTCCCAGTTCCCGGGCCTCCGACAGCATCCGGCTGACCAGGGGGCGGGATACGCCCAGCTCCTGGGCAATGTCGCTTTGCTTTTGATCCTCCAGGTAATAACGGCGGGCCACATAGGCCAGTTTTTTCCGCTTCTCGAAACCGGTGTCCACAAAAATCCCTCCTTTGCGGGGAAAGGTTACATATGTTACGGCTTTGTTTATACCACAAAGCCGCCGCTCTTGCAAGCCCGCTGGCATCGTTTGTCCAATATTTCCGGATGGCGGGGGGGAAAAATCAAACGGCGTAAATCACAAAATGGACGAAGGAGCAGGCGGGGGCCGCACAGCCCAAGAGCGGCGGAGGTCTTGTGACCCGGCCGACAAGCGCTTCCGAGGAAATGGGAAAAAAGCCGCCCTGTTCAGGGCGGCTTACTTGCTCATAGAGCAGTTCCCAAAAATACTGAGAGATGTTCGGCGGTCCAGAGGCCGCATGGCTGCGTTGTCGTCCTTGACGGACTGACGGATTTCAAGTCCAGGCAACACAGTCCTGGCGGAAAAAGATGCCCCAAGACGGCGTTTTGCCATTTTTCAAACATGGCCTAGTTTTCCCCGGCGGATTTGCCAAATGCGCCGAAGGGCTCTGGAGGCATCCGTCTGCTGAGGAGGATTTTTCTCAGCGCATGGCCAGTGTTACCTCCCCAGATGCGGCCAGCTCCTCGTGGTCGTAGATTTCCGCCGAGCAGGTGGCAATGGCCTTTTCCACGCGCTCCGAGAGAAGCGCCGCCCGAATTTCAATTGTGTCTCCCGGCAGAATCTTCCGCCGGAAGCGAACCTTGTCGATGCCCAGGAAAAGGGGGACCTTTCCGGCATAACGCTCCATGGACAGGAGAAGGAGATCGGCCGCCTGGGCCATGCACTCCACGGAATACACCCCGGGCAGGACGGGCTCGCCGGGAAAATGCCCGTTGAAGATTTCCCGGTCCGGGTCGACATAGAACGCCGCCCGGATTCTGTGGCCGGGCTCTATTTCCGTCACCTCGTTGATTAGGAGCATTGGATCACGGTGGGGGATGATCTGTTTGATTTCTTCCGTAGTCATTTTATATACCTCATTCTTTCAGATGACCCGTTTCCGCAGCGCCTTGGCGCGGGCTTTTCAGCAGACGGGCCGTTTTATTGGGGCTGAACCGCCAGACAGAGGAGGACGGCGTCTCCGGGGACGCGCAGGTCGTAACCGGTCTGCCGCTTCAACCGTTCAATGTGGTACTGGATGGTATTTCGGTGAACGAACCGTTTCTCCGCGCAGCGGCGCAGGTTTCCGCCCTCGGCGAAATAGTCCTGAATAAGCTGGAGGAAGGCCCGGTACTCTTCCGCCGTACAGCCGGAGAAAATGGAGGCGTTCAATTGGCTGCGAATTTCCCTGGGAATGCTCCGCAGGACAAACTCCAGGGACGTTTTGTCATAGAACAGCACACGTTTCCCCGGAAAGCGCGCCGCCGCCTCCGCCGCTGTCCTTGCCGCGTGGAAACAGGAGCGGACCTCGTCGGGAGAGCGGATAGGGCCGCTGATCCCGCCTGCGATGAGGACTTGGAAAAAGCCCTCGATATCCTGGCAGATGCTCCCAGTGAGCTCCTGGGCCTGCCGGCGGGAGACATTGTGCAGAAGGAGCAGGATGCATTCCCGCATGACGGCGCAGGCATGGCCGCCATCCTCCCGCAGCCGCCCCCGGATCATCTGCGCCGCAGCATCCCTCCGGAATTTCCCGGGAGTATCTGGCCGGGAGTGGGGGGCCTCCCGCTCCGCCAGAGTGAGGACCGCCACGGTATAGGGCTCCCGGATATCCATGCCCAGAAGCTGCCCGCGGAGCTCCAGGCCTGTCCAGTCCGGCTGGTCGGAAAACAGCCAGCTTTCGATAAACAGAGCTCTTGCGTTATCCTGCAGCTCCGCCTGCTGCTGGCGCTGGACGTTTTGAATCAGCAGCTCCGCCATACGCCGGACGATCCGTGCGAAGGAGGATACCTCGGCCAGCGGGCCGGTAATGCCGATCACGCCCTCTACCTGCCCGCCCGCGGTGACGGGGAAATTCACCCCTGCCTGTACACCCTGCCCCGGGTCTCCCTGCTCAATGGATAGGGAGGCCAGCCCCTCCCGCAGAAGCCGGACCGCTCCTTGGTGAAGCTGACCCTTTCGGTCAGGGTCCGTGCTGGCAAGGATTACGCCCTGCCTGTCCATGATGTTGATGTCCCGTCCGATGGCCTCCTTCATCTCATCTGCAATTTTCTGAGCATAGGATTGGGAAATGAGCATACCGCACCTCTTCGCTGCGAAATATACAAAACGTACGCCGGTATTTTTGGAAAATTTACAATGCCGGCAGAGGTAAAATAGAACAGGATAAATCAGGTGAAGCATACGATCATACGATAGGAGGCAATTTTATGAAAATCGTGGTTTTGGATGGTCACACCGAAAATCCCGGGGACCTGAGCTGGGAGAGCTTTGAGAAGTTGGGCAGCCTGACGGTTTATGAGCGCACCAGCCTCACGGACGAGGAGGAGATCATTCGCCGGATCGGAGACGCCGACATTGTTGTGACCAACAAGACGCCCATTTCCCGGCGTACCATGGAGGCGTGCCCTTCCATACGCTTCCTGGCGGTGCTGGCTACCGGGTATAATATCATTGACACGGCGTTTGCCAAGGAGCGGGGAATCCCAGTGTCCAACGTGCCGGTCTACGGAACATTCTCCGTCAGCCAGTTTGCCATTGCGCTGCTGCTGGAGATTTGCCATCACATCGGGCACCACAGCCAGACCGTCCACGAGGGAAGGTGGGAGCACTGCCGGGACTGGTGCTACTGGGACTATCCCCTCATAGAGCTGGAGGGGAAGACCATGGGGATCATCGGCCTTGGCAACATTGGGCGGCATACCGCCGCCATCGCCGGGGCGCTGGGAATGGGCGTCATTGCCTACGATCCCTGGCAGAACGACGAGGGCCGCAGACTGGCGGAATACGTGGAGCTGGAGGACCTGCTTGCCCGGGCGGACGTGATTGTTCTGCACATGCCCCTGCTGTCCTGGAACACCGGCCTGATCTGCCGGGAGAACATCGCCAAAATGAAAGACGGCGTCATTCTCATCAACAACAGCCGGGGGCAGATGGTAGTGGAGCAGGATCTGGCGGATGCGCTGAACAGCGGGAAAGTGGCCGCCGCCGGGGTGGACGTGGTTTCCACGGAGCCCATTATGGGGGATAACCCGCTTTTAAAGGCAAAAAACTGCATCATAACCCCACACATGTCCTGGGGGGCAAAGGAGAGCCGCCAGCGGATCATGGACTGCACGGCGGAGAACATCCGGGCCTTCCTGGCGGGAAGCCCCACGAACATCGTGAATCCCTAAACGGGAAGACACACGTGCCTGAACAAAAACGCCGCTTTTCGAGTCCGGCTTGAAAAGCGGCGTTTTCTGCTTTATGCAAAGCGGCAGTACCGAACGGCGCTGGTCTCCAGCACGTATTCCGGTTTAATCTGTCCCATTTTTTTCACGTTGTCCGTGAAGGCGTGGGCGTCTGCCGCCGCCTTGTTTTCCCACTGCTCGATCAAAAGCAGCGTATCCGGCTGGTCCAGGGGCAGGAAAAAGTCGTAGCCGTGGTTGCCGGGCTCCTGCCGGACACCCGCCGCGACGCCGGAGGATGTAACGGCCTCGTAAAAGGCGCGGGCCTTTCCCGGCAGGGTCTTGTAGGTGACGATAACAGTCAGCGGGGTATGTTCCATATAAAAAAACTCCTTTTTTCATCATCTGGCTCTGCCGGTCAGAGCCGGCAGGGCAGTTTGCTCCTTTAAAACGGCCGGACGGAGGCCAGGGTTTCCGCCGCCCGCTTCTCATCCAGGGGAAGATCGGTTTCAATGCTGACGGCGCCGTCGTAACCGGCGGACCGGAGATGCCGCAGACGCTCCTGATGGATTTGGATGCGGCAGGGCTTCGGTTCGTCCCGCTGCCAGGGCGTTTCGGCATAATCAGACATATGCACATGCAGAATATGGGGAACCAGGGATTCCAGCTCCCGGCTGTCCTCTCCGCCAAGCTCCATGTTCAAAAAGTCCAGGATCAAGCCGACGCCGTGCTCCGTCAGCGCGTGGATATACTCCATGGCCTCGTCATAGGTGTTGATGAAATCGCAGAAAAACGGAGCCAGCGGCTCCAGTGCGACACGGACGCCCATGGGCGCGAAGCACTCGGCGGTGTCCGCCAGGAAGGTTTCCGCCTGCTTGGCGGCAAGCTGCCGGTCGAACCCCAGCGGCAGCCGCCTGGAGGCGGGAGAGCCGATTCCGACCTGCCGGATTCCCAGCTGCCCGGCCCGGCCCGCCAAATAGGAGGCATAGGAGCGGGTCCGCCGGCGGTCATAGCCGGGCCCGGCGATGACGACCTCCGCCGGGCAATAGGCGTTGAAGCCCAGACAGGGCAGTTCCAGCGCTTCCAGCTCCTGGCGAAGCGCAGAGAAGTCTGCCTCCGGCATGGCGGATACCGCCCTTCCCCGCAGCTCCACAAAGGCGTAGCCGGCGCTCTTCACGCGCTTCACCTCATCGAACTGTGCGCAGTGTCCAAATATCATTTCAGGGCTCCTTTCCGGGACGCTTGCGGTCCACGGGATTTTAACGGCTTTTTGCGAAAGATGAACGGGAGCATTTACACATTTCTTAAGATGTGCTAAAATGTATACGATTTCAAACAAGTGAACGGTCAAAGAGATTTTGATAGTAGGAGTCGCTATGGAGAAGAGAGCAACGATCCGGGATATCGCGCGGACGGCGGGCGTTTCCATCGCCACGGTTTCCAGAGTATTGAACAACAGCGTCGCGGTGACGGCGGACACAAAAGAACGGGTGACAGACGCAGTGCGGCAGCTGGGCTATATCCCGAACTCCGCCGCCATCAGCCTGAAAACAAACCGCACACACACGGTGGGCTTTGTCATCTCTGATATTTACAGCGAGGCGCTGATCTCCGCCGTGCACGCCGCAGAGGCCGTGCTGAACAAAAACAACTACAATCTCCTGCTGTGCAGTACGGCAAACGACCCGGTCCGGGAAAAACGGTATCTGCAAATGCTGATGAGCAGCAATGTGGATGGGATCGTCATCAACACCACCGGCCGAAATCCGGACTACATTCTGGAGCTGTCCCAAAAGTGCCCGATCGTCCTTTATAACCGCAAGGTCCCCAAGGACGGTTTTATAGGCGATCTGGTGGACACCAACAATTTCCTGGGCAGCTACCGCCTGACTAAGCAGCTTCTGGAAATTGGGCACCGGAGAATCGCCGCGATCTGCGGTCCGGTCCATTCCCTCAGCAACGCCAAGGAGCGGTATGAGGGGTTCCAGGCGGCAATGCAGGAGGCCGGCATCCAGCTCCGGGAGGATTCGCCCTATCTTTACGGGGGAGAATTCTGCCATCAGACCGGGGAGCGCGCGCTGGATCACTTGATGGCTCTCCCTCAGCCGCCGACGGCCATCGTGTCCCACAATGTCACCATGTCCATGGGCTTTCTCGCCCAGGCGGACAAGCGGAAGGTCCGTATTCCCGAGGACGTCTCCTTCGCCTCCTACGACGATATCCCCAACGCGGGGCTCATGCGCGTGCGGCCCACGGCGGTGGTGTTTGACGTGAAGGAAATCGGGGAGCAGATCGGCCGCGCGGTGCTGAAGCGGATTGATCAGCCGGGCTGCCCGAACCGGTCGTTCATTTTTGATCCCACCATTGTTCAGGGCAATTCCGTGATGCCCCCTGCCGGGGAACAGAGGCCTATGCCGCCGGATCCATGATCCACACATACAGCAGCACGGCCCACACGACTCCCACCGCCAAATCCCGGCGGAGCCCCAGGAGCAGATACTGCCGCCATCCGTCCCTCCGGACCCGGGCAAAGGCGCCCACCAGAATCATGCCCAAGATTCCGGCGGTAGCTCCAATTTGGTGGAGCCGTTGATTCTCCGCATAAAAGGCGGTGAACAGGAACGCGGCCCCCATTCCGCCCAGAAGGAAATACAGGGCCTTTTCAAAGCCGCCCATCCGGGGCCTGTCTGGGGTGCGATAGAGAAAATCGACAATTTTAGACATAGAAATACCAAGTGCTCCTGCACCAGATCACTGCACCAGGCAGAGGGTGACTGCCGGGACCATTGTGATGATGATCAGGGTGATGATCAATGGGATATAGAAGACGGTGGTTCCTCTCAGCTGGCGCTCAAAGCTCAGGTCCGCTACCCGCGCGGTGGCGTACAGGCACATGCCAACAGGAGGCGTCAGCAGGCCGACCATGAGGTTGAATACCATGATAAGACCAAAATGGACCGGGTGGATGTTGAAGGACATGGCCGCCGGCACCAAAATGGGAGCCAGGATGAGAATGGCGGCGTTGGCGTCCATGAAGCAGCCCACGAACAGCAAAAACAGGTTAATCATCAGCAGGAAGACGTATTGGTTGCTGCTGACGGACAAAAAGAACTCCAGGGCGATCTTGGGAATCATGAACTTGGTCAGCATATACCCGTACAGGGTGGAGGCGGCGACAACCAGCATAATGGCGGATGCCTCCCGGCAGACCTCCTTGAAGGTGCGCACCAGATCGTTCAGGGATACCTCGCGGTAAATCAGGCAGACCAGGATCAAGGCATAGAGGGAAGCCACTGCAGCGGCTTCCGTGGCGGTAAAAACGCCGGTGAGAATGCCGCCGATGAGGATGACAGGGGTCAGCAGCGCCAGGAAGGAGGACTTGAACAGCGTCCAGAGTTCCTTGAGAGAGGGAAAGCTGCGGCGGGGATACTTGCGCTGGAAGGAGATTACGGCCACCATGATTCCCAGCGCAACGGCGCAGACCACGCCGGGGACGATGCCGCCTACCAGCAGGTCGGAGATGGAAACGCTGGCGGCGCAGCCAAACATGATCAGGGGAATGGACGGCGGAATAATGGGGCCGATGGTAGACGAGGCCGCTGTGATACCGGCGGCAAACTCCGTGTCAAATCCCTCGTTTTTCATGGCGTTGATCTCAATGGTCCCAAGGCCCGCCGCGTCCGCCACAGCGGAGCCGCTCATTCCGGCGAACACGACGGAGGCCAGAATGTTGACCTGCCCCAAGCCGCCGGGAATCCAGCCCACCAGGGCGTTGCAAAACGAGAAAATCCTCCTGGTGATGCTGCCTACATTCATCATTTTTCCCGCCAGCAGGAAGAAGGGGATTGCCAGCAGAGTGAAGTTATTGACGCCCGCGGCCAGCTTCTGGGCAATGGTCCCCATTTGGACCAGACCGAAGCCGCCGGAGTAGAGCATTCCCACTACAGAGGTCAGAATCAGGGCATAAGGAACGGCGACACCCATCAAAAAGAGGATCAGCAGCAGTCCGACAAAAATCGCAATAATCATGATGCGTCTCCTCCTGTTTTGTATTCTGCCTCCTCTTGGGCAAAGGCTTCCCGGAAATGGATGGCCCGGTGGACGATAAAGAGGATGCCCAGCAGACAGCCCATCACGATGGGAATATACTGATAGCTCATCCGCAGCCAGCTTACGGAGCTGAACGTCAGGGTGTTTGAGGACTGAAAATACCGGACGGCCCCGCAGGTGGTGCAGGCCAGCAGCACAACATATACTGCAGACATCAGCCAATAGAGAACGGCTTTGGCTTTGAGGGGGAGCTTGTCAAAGAAAAATGTTACCTTCAGCTGCTCGTTCCGGGCTTCCAGAATCGGAAGAGACAGGAACACCATCCAAATGTACCCCATGCGCGCAAACTCTTCCGTAAACGGCGCTGAGATATGGAGGACGAAGCGGAACAGCACCTGCAGCAGGCAGCAGATAAGCATAAACAGCAAAATCAAAGCGGTCACGTTCTCAAGGCATGTTTCTATTTTCTTCATATAGTCTCCTAAAATACCGGTGTGCCCCAGGGAAGTCCCAGGGCCGGGAGAGATCATAAGGAAAATGGGAGGAGCGGCGGCAGCCGCTTAGGGCGGCCGTCGCTCCCAGTAAACGGATCGGGATGAGGACGCCGCGCTTACGAGGCGTTACGCGAGGTAGTTCGAGATATAATCCTGAGCTTCCTTGGAGTAATTCTGCATCGCCGCATCAATGCCCGCCTGGGCAGCGGCGGACCAGGCGTCCTTGTCCACGTCAACGACCGTCACGGAACCATCGGCAAGGACGTCCTTCCAGTAATCATTGGCCAGGTTTTCCAACTCGGTATCGCCCCACTCGTTGGCCTCGTCAATGGCCCGCTGGAGGATTTCCTGATCGGCGGGGTCCATGCCGTCGAAGGTGTCAATGTTTATGCACCAGTGATGCAAGCCATAGAGGTGCTCCGTGTTCATGATATATTTGTTGACTTCGAAGATTTTGTTGGCAAAGATGTTGTCGATGGGGTTTTCCTGGGCGTCCACAACGCCGGTCTGAAGGGCGCTGTAGGTTTCGGCCCAGGCGACGACCGTGCACAGGGCGCCCAGGCTGTTCCATACAGTTACCCAGTCGGTAATCTCGGGAACGCGAATCTTGATGCCGTTCAGACTGGCGGGGACTTTGATCTCCTTACTGGCGGTCAACAGACGGGGCGTGCGCTCCTGAAGCCCGACCAAGTAGCAGTTAGCGTTTTCTCTGGCGGCTTCCTTAATGGCGGTACCCAACACGGGATCGTCATAAACAGCTTTTACGTCGTCAATGTTTTTGAAAATAAAGGGAATGACGGTGGGATCGATGCCCGTGGCGATTTGGCTGCCGAAGTTATCGCCGAAGTGGGAAATGTCGATTTCGCCGGTTTTGATTTGCTGCATGTTTTCCAGTTCGGTGCCAAGCGTGGCATCCTGGTGATAGTTGATCTTGATCCGGCCGTCGGAATACTGATCGGCCAACTCAACAATCTTTTCACCCACCAGGCCAATGACACAGCCTGTGGCGTCTGAGGACGCCATTGTGAGCTCATAGGTACGGCCTGCGGCAGGCGCGCTTGCGGAATCTCCGTCCCCGGAGCTGGCAGCTGCGGGAGTGGAAGTATCGGGTGCGGCTTGGCCTCCGCTGCCGCCGCAGGCGGCCAGGGAGAGGACCATCACCAGAGCAAGAGCGATAGACAACACTTTTTTCATGATTCATTCCTCCTTGTTTTTTATAAACCAAAGAACGTCCGCAATGGATGCCGGAAAGCGAACCGTTGCTTTTCCCCTCCAAAATGAAAACGTTTTCTAGTTTATTTTACTAAATTATATAGTGTATACACTCTGATTTCAAGCTATTTTTCACAAAGTCAAATAAGATTGTGTCGGCAAAACAAGAATTTCGGATTTTATTATGCCGGCGATTGAATCTTGTGAGAAAAGGTCTTAAATTTTGCCGCTGTCCAGAATAGCACCCATATTGGCGGAAGAGACCATGGCCCGGTATCTCTTCAAATAGCCGCTTACCTGCTTGGGCGGCTGGGGAATAGTTTTGGCCTTTCGGGCAGCAATCTCCTCCTCGCTGACCAACAGTTCAATTTTGTGGGCCAGGATGTCAATGGCAATCTGGTCGCCGTCCTGGACATAGGCCATCAGGCCGCCGGCGGCCGCCTCAGGAGAAACGTGCCCAATGGACGCCCCCCGGCTCACGCCGGAGAACCGCCCGTCTGTCACCAGGGCGCAGGTGGAGTCCAGTCCCATACCCGCCAGGGCGGCGGTGGGACTCAGCATCTCCCGCATACCGGGGCCGCCCTTGGGGCCCTCGTAGCGGACCACCACCACATCCCCGGCCTGGACCTTTCCGGCGTACAGGCCCTCGCAGCAGGCCTCCTCACTGTCGAAGCACTTGGCCGGGCCGGTGTGGACCAGCATCTCCGGCAGCACCGCACCCTTCTTCACCACTGCGCCGTCCGGGGCCAGATTGCCGTACAGAATGGCCAGCCCGCCGGTCTGGCTGTAGGCGTTTTCCCTGGTGCGGATGACGTTTTCGTCCATGATTTCCGCCTTGGCGATCCGGTCCGCCCAGGTGCCGTCCACCGTGCGGACGGTGGTGTCGATGAGGCCCAGACTGTCCAGCCGCTTCATCACGGCGCTGAGGCCCCCGGCGTTGTTCAGGTCCACCAGACAGTGGACTCCGGCGGGGTTCAGCTTTACCAGATGGGGCACCGCATCGCTGACGGCGTTGACCCCCTTCAGGTCGAATTCCAGCCCCGCCTCGTGGCAGATGGCGGGCAGGTGCAGCATGGTGTTGGTGGAGCAGCCCAGGGCCATGTCGGCGGCCAGACCGTTCTGAATGGCCTTCCCGGTCACAATATCCCGGGGACAGAGGTTGTCCCGCACCAAGTCCAAAATCTTCATGCCCGCCCGCTTGGCCAGCAGGATGCGCTGGCTCTCCACGGCGGGGATGGTGCCGTTGCCGGGAAGGCCCAGGCCCAGGAGCTCCGTCATGCAGTTCATGGAATTGGCGGTGAACATGCCCGCGCAGGACCCGCACCCGGGGCAGGAATGCTCTACGATGTCCGCGGCCTCCGCCTCCGTCATTTTTCCGGTGCGGACGGCGCCGGGGGCCTCAAAGGCATCCGTCAGGGCCACCTTTTTGCCGTTGGCCCGGCCGGGCATCATGGGCCCGCCGGAGCAGAAGATGGAGGGGATGTTCACCCGCAGGGCCGCCATGATCATGCCGGGGACGATTTTATCGCAGTTGGGGATGAAGACCAGACCGTCGAAGGGGTGGGCGTTGGCCATAATCTCCACGGAGTCGGCGATGTGCTCCCGGGAGGGTAGGGAGAAGAACATACCCTCATGGTTCATGGCGATGCCGTCACAGACCCCGATGGTCGGGAACTCGATGGGGGTGCCCCCCGCCATGCGGACGCCCGCCTTGACGGCCTCGGCGATTTTGTCCAGGTGCATGTGGCCGGGGATGATCTCGTTCTTGGCGGAGACCACGCCGATGATGGGCCGTGATAGCTCCTCGTCCGTCAGGCCCAGGGCCCGGAACAGGGCCCGGTGGGGGATGCGGTCCACGCCGCTTTTCATCAAATCACTGCGCATGTTCTCCACCTCACTTCTTGTCCTTGAAATACAGGACCTTGGCCAGCTCAATGTACATGCGGTCCCGCTCCCGGATGGCCTCGTCGGCCTTGCCGCCGGAGTAGTCGTAGAAGCCCGCGCCGGTCTTCAGGCCCAGCCTGCCTTCCTCCACCATCTTGTGCAGACGGGCATTGCCCACCTTGGTGTCCGCCAGCTCCGCGTTCAGGTAGCTGTTGATGTGGTCGAAGGTGTCCAGGCCGCCGAAGTCTGCCACGCCGAAGGGGCCCAGGGCAGCGTACCGCAGACCCATGCCCGCTTTCAATACGGTGTCCACGTCCTCGATGGTGGCCGCCCCCATGTCCACGATGTGCAGGGCCTCCCGCAGGACGGCGAACTGGATGCGGTTGATGATGAAGCCGTTGATGTCCTTGACGATGACCGGCTGCTTGCCCAGGCCCTCCACCAGCGTGCGCATTTTTTGCAGATTTTCCTGACTGGTCTTCTCTCCGGCGATGATCTCGCACAGGGGCAGCAGGTGGGGCGGATTCAGCCAGTGCTGGCCCATGAAGCGCTCCGGATACTTGCAGGCCTCGGCGATCTTGGTAATGTGGAGGCCGGAGGTGTTGGTGGCAAGCAGGGCCTCGGCGGGGGCGATTTCGGAGATCTCCCGGAAGAAGCCCTGTTTGATATCCATCCGTTCCACGGTGGATTCCACCACCAGGCAGCAGTCCCGGAAGCAGTTCTTGTCCATGGTGAAGACCATGCGGTCCAGGGCGGCCTTGGACTCTTCGGCGGTGACAAGACCCTCTTTGACCATCATCTCCTGATTCAGGGCGATGAGGTGTTTGCCTTTTTCGATGCCCACCTCGTAGATGTCGTAGACCCAGGTCTCGTATCCCGCCAGGGCATACACCTGCGCTAGGGACGCGCCCATCACGCCAGCGCCTGCCATGACAACTTTGTTTGTGTTCATGTCGGTAGGACCTCCTTGCTGATTATGTGAGATAGTCTTCGTTTCAATTCGTTGGAGGGGCTGGGGAGAATCCGTTGCTTCCATCCATGAGGGCCAGTTTCTCCACCCTCCGGCGGAAATCCCCGTTTGTGGAAAATTCCGCCTTCAGGAAAAGGTCGATCAGTTCCTCCGCCACGGTAGGGCCGATGATCTGGGCTCCCATGGTGATGATCTGGACATTATCGTGCTCAACGCATTGGTGAGCCGTATAGATATCGTGGCAGACGGTGGCACGGATGCCGGGGACCTTGTTGCAGGCAATGCCGGCTCCCACGCCGGTGCCGCAGAACATAATGCCCCGTTCCGCTGTCCCGTCCAGCACGGCGCCGCACACCAGCTTCGCAATGTCGGGAAAATCCACCGGTGCGGGATCGAAAGAGCCAAAGTCCGTAATGTCATGCCCTTTTTCTCGTAATGTATCCAGCAGTGCGGTCTTGAGAGAATAGCCCATGTGGTCGCTTCCTACAGCAAGTTTCATAATGCGCCGGACTCCTTTCCATATCCGTTATAATGAGAGGTTTGTCATCAGCTGGTAGAGCCACATGATAAAAGGCAGAGTGGCAATGCACAGCAGGGTGGTCGCCGCGTTGAGAATGCTGCCCCAAACAGCTTGGTTGTCATAGATTTGGGCCAGCTGTGCAATTACTGCGCTGGAAGGCGCGGCGGCCGCCAGCGTCGTTATCAGGAGAATCCTGGGGGCGTCCGGATGGAGCGCCAGCACCCAGCCGCAGGCAAACAGCAGCATGCACACAAAGGGATACACCAGCAGCCGCAGAGAAGACAGCAGCAGAACCCGTTTGAGCTTTGAAACGGGAAGGCGTTCCGTGGTCCCCAGGGTCATCCCAATGGAGATCATACAGGCCGGGCCGATCATGCCGCCGATACCCGTCACCGCCTGGTCCAGCAGCTCCGGAAGGGACCAGCGCAGAAGAAAGGCGGCCGCACCTGCAATGATTGCGAGAACGTTGGTATTGCAGAACAGGGATTTTAAATGGAACTGAGTATTTCCACTGATTTTAGAGAGTCCAAGAGACCATACCACCACGGTGCCCACCGCCATAAAGGCGCTGGTGTAGAACACCCACTCGGTCCCCAGTGCCGCAGCGACAATGGGAAACATCATCTGCCCGCTGTTGGAACAGAGGAGGGATACCTCCTCCACCGCCGTGAGGTGAAAGGGCCTTCTGAAAAGACGGGTCAGCGCCAGGAAAATCAAGTGGACCACCAGGGCCGCTCCGACCGCCAGCAGGAGTCCGGAAATTCGGCTGGCGGAATACTCAATCTGAAAGGATTGAAAGATGGCGCAGGGAATGACGGTGTTGACAACCACTCCGGAGAAGTGTGGAACGGATTCCGCCTGAACCGTTCCACACCGGACCGCCAGATACCCGGCCATCATCATGAGAAAGAGCTCCGCAATGTGCAGCATGAGCTGAAGGCTAGCCATGACGCGATCTCCCATCGGTCTTTTTATCGGGATGCTGTAACGCCAGGAAAAAATAGAGCGGGTGGAGGGGAGGAAAATACCGTATCTTTTTCCTCCCCTCCACGTTAATGGTTCATAATTTTGATTATTGTGCCCGGCCGAACTCCAATCCCGCCAGCTTTTCGTAATATTTCATGAGGGCAGCGTTGTCTTCGCTTCCCAGGCCGTTGGCAGACAGGTATTTCATCATGTCCAACACCAGACTGCCCAGGGGCATGGGTGCGCCTACGGCACAACCGGTTTCCACGGCGTTGGCCATGTCCTTGATATGCAGATCCAGTCGGAACCCGGCCTTGAACTCCCGGTCCATCGCGGCGGTGAGCTTGCCGTCCAGAACTCTGGAATTGGCGTAGCCGCCTCGGATGGCGTTGTACACCACCTCCGGTTCGACGCCGGCCTTCTTGCCCATGGCAAAGGCCTCTGCCACAGCGGCGATTTCAACAGCGATGATGTGCTGGTTTACCAGCTTGGTGGTGTTGCCTGCACCCAGGCCTCCGCAGAGGCAGAGGGACGAACCCAGCACGTCCAAAATGGGCTTCAGCTGCTGGAAGAGTTCCTCGCTGCCGCCGCACATAATGGCCAGCTTGCCCTCCGCCGCGCCGCCGACGCCGCCTGAGACGGGGGCCTCCAGCATGGGAACGCCAGCCTCTTCGCACAGCTTCCCGATCTCCTTCGTGGCCAGAGGCGCGATGGAGCTCATCTCCAGCAGGATCGTCCCTTCGTGCTTTCCGGCCAAAATGCCGTCGGGACCAGTGACCGCAGCCTTTACATGGGGAGAGTTTGGCAGCATGGTGATGACGACGCCGGCGGCGGCGGCTACCGCCTTGTTGTTCGGCTCGGCAATGGCACCGCAGCCGACCAGCTCTTCCACTGCGGCGGGAACAATGTCATACACATGAACCTCGTGACCTGCGCGGAGCAGGTTTTTTGACATGGGCCGTCCCATAGCCCCCAGGCCAATAAATCCGATTTTCAAAATAATTACCTCCCAATAGAGCAAAAAATAATACCAAGCAGGAATGTAAACGTTTCCTCGTAAGATTATAATAACACGCGGGCGCAGGGCTGTCAATCAAAAAGTAAACGTTTTCAAGTTCTGACAATCTGAACGCCGGTTTTTATGCAAACTCAATAAAATTCACACCGTGCGGAGGGGCACGGGGCCTTCTGCATTTCACGGAGCAGAGCATAGCGGCTTATAAAGGTCTCCAGGCCCTGCTGGTACAGCTCGTGGGCCTCCTCGTTAGGCTGCAGGGTTCGCAAGGGGCGGTTCCAGGAGGCCCGATTCTCCAGTGCTCCTGCGGCTTGGCCCGCCAGTAGTGCGCAGCCGATGGTCTCGGTCTCCAGGTTCTCCGGTATGATCAGTCCGCAGCCCAGAATATCGCAGAGGATCTGCGTCCAGAGCTGACTGTTTGCGCCCCCGCCGCCGCAGAAGATGCGATCCAGGGAGCGGATTGCGCCTTCCTTCCGCAGGGCCAGCAGGTTTTCCGCCAGAGCATAGCCCACGCCCTCAAAGACCGCCCGGGCAAAGTGAGCCCGCGTATGCTGGGCTCCGATGTTCAAAAAGCAGCCCCGGACGCCGCTGTCCCAGTTTGGGCAGCTGGCGCCGTTGAGGTATGGGAGGAACAGCAGACCGTCCGCGCCGGGAGGCGCTTGGGCGGCCAGCTGGTTCAGCTGGCCGTAGCTTCGCTGGCCGGTGGACCCGAGAAGAAGGTCCCGGGCCCAGCGGATGGCGAGGCCCGCGTTGTTGACCGGTGTCATGGCAACGCAGGCGCTCCGGTCCGGCGTCACCGTATTGAGAAAACGCCGGTCGAGCTGCCGGACCTTCAAGCCGAAGCGCCCCACACTGCCTAGAATCAGGGCGTCCTCCGCCTGACCGGAGGACAAGCCCACCATGGCGGACACGGTATCCATGACTCCCGCCGCCATGGGAATCCCGCTGGGAAGGTTCCCGCTTCCGGTAGTGGCGCCGACGATCTCGTCCCCATGGCACAGCTTGGGCAGGACCTCCGGGGGGAGCTGGAAATAGGTGCAGAGCTCAGAAGACCAGACGCCCTTGCGGATGTCACAGAGCATGGTCGTGGCCGCTCGGGTGCAGTCCATGCAGTAAGCGCCCGTCAGCCGCATGACCAGATAGCTGGCGGGGTTAAAAAGGTAGCGCACGCGGCGGTACGCCTCCGGTTCATGGACAGAGAGCCACTTCAGTGTGGGCCCCCAGACATATCCTGCTGCGATGCGGTTTCCGGTGATTTCAAAGATGTGCCCGCCGCCCAGCTCCTCGTCCAGGAGGGGGAGCATCTCCTCCCCCCGCTTGTCCAGCTGCATGATGGCAGGGAAGAGCGGGCGGAGCTCCGCGTCCGCCAGGATCAGGGCATTGGCGTGACTGATTGCCAGGCCGCGCAGCCCGGAAAGGCTGCACTTCCCAGCGATCTCCTCAACACAGGAGCAAAGGCTCCGCCACCAGACCTCCGGGTCCAGCTCCACCCGGCTGCCGTGATAGTTCAGCATGTACTCCCGGTACGCGTATTGCAGACGCTCCCCGGTCTCGGAAAAAAGAGAGACCTTCAGGCCGGTGGAGCCAACGTCAATTCCTGCCAGCATGATCACACCTCATTTTGCTCAAACAGTGCTCGATTCGTCTGAAAGATATGGCAATAGTGCTGATACCGATGCTCATACAGCTCCCGGGTTCCGGGATCAGGCCGGTAGAGCGCAGCGTGCTCCGGAGAGTCTTCCCGGTTTGCCGGGGGTGTCTCTCCCAGGGCCTGCATCGCCAGCAGGGCGTTCCCCCGGAGAGCCGCATCAAAATCCGCCTGACGGACCCGAATGGTGCAGTTGAGCACGTCGCTTTTGATCTGGGACCAGACCCGGCTGCGGTAGCCGCCTCCGGTGCCTAAAAGTATTTTCTCATGAATGCGTGGGTCTTGAAATTCGTCCAAAATGGTCCGGAGGGCAAAGGCGGTGCCTTCCATAACCGCCCGGACCAGATCGGCCTTTCCGGTGTCCATGCCAAGGCCGAAGAACATGCCCCTCAGACTGCGGTCCCACAGCGGTGCACGCTCTCCGCAGAGATAGGGCAGGAACGTCACCCCATGAGCGCCGGGGACGGAGGACTCCGCCAAGCGGCTGTACTCCTCAAAGGAAGCGCCGGGCCGGCCGTCCACCTGGTCCCGGAACCACTTCAGGGAACCGCCGGAACAGGACATGCTGCCCTTTTGCAGCCAGAGACCGGGGAGCGCGTGCTTCATCAGGCAGAGATTGGGGTGAAACTCCGGGGCCGGGAGGATCACGCCGATGCCGGAGCTCTGCCCGCTCATCTCAAAGATTTCGCCGGGCCGCACCAGATTCAGGCCCAACGGGGAGGATGCGCCGTCGATGCAGCCGGCGGCAACGGGAATCCCCGGAGGAATCCCCCACAAGCGAGCGGCTTCCTTCGTCACCGTTCCGACGCACTCGCCGCAGGCGTATACCTCCGGCCACTTTTCGGCATCCAGGCCCAGCCGGGAGAACAGTCCCTCCTCCGTCCGCAGGGTGCGGATGTTCAGCGTCTGGGTCAGGGCTGCACTGGACAGGTCCACTGAGCATTGGCCCGTCAGCCGGAATACCAGCCAGCCGTTGATTTGCAGGTATTTCCAGGCCCTCCGGTAGGCTTCCGGTTCGTGCTCCTTCTGCCACAAGAGCTTCGGCAGCGCGAAGTAGGCGTTGAGGCGGTTCCCGGTGATTTCCTGAATATAGGCCCTGTGGCCCGCCAGCTGGTCCCGGCAGACATCCCCGGCCCGCTGATCCATCCAGATCATGCCGTCTCTGACAGGCCGGCCCGACTGGTCGATGGCAAAGAGGGTGGGCGCTTGGCTGCTGATCGAAATTCCGCGAACGGCCCGGGCCAGAGCGGAATGCTCCGACACCAGGCGGCGGACCGCCTTTGTAGCGGCGTCCCACCAATCCCAAGGAGATTGCTCGACACGGTTCCGGCCAAGGAAGCGGGTGGGATACTCCTGGCCGGCCTGCGCCAGACCGCGGCCGCAGCCGTTTACCAGACCGGCCTTGACGCTGGTGGTGCCCACGTCCAGGCCCAGAAAGATGTCTGTTTCAGACAGCATGGAGGGGCCTTCCCGTTTTAAAGAATGCGTCGATGTCCTCCAAAAGGATGCGGGTCTGCTGGGCGATAATGTCCCGGGAAGCGCCCCCGATATGAGGCGTCAGAATCAGGTTATCCAACTCCAGGAGCTTGGAGTCACGCTCCATGGGCTCATGAATCTGGACATCCAGTGCGGCGCAGGCGGGCCGCCCTGCACGAAGCGCCTCACAGAGGTCGTCTTCATTGACCAGGGCGCCCCGGGCGGTGTTGACCAGGACGGAGGTGGGCTTCATCTGGCCCAGCGCGGCGGCGTTGACAATCCCCCGGGTGTCCTCCGTCAGCTTGCAGTGAAGGCTGACAATGTCGGACGTGGAGAACAGCTCATCCCAGCTCACGCCGCGAATCCCCTGGGGCCACTCGGTCACATAGGGGTCATAGGCGATGGTTTGAACCTCAAAGCCGGAAAGCAGACTGGCCACCCGGCGGGCAATGGCTCCGCAGCCCACGAGGCCTACGGTTTTGCCCGAGAGCTCGAAGCCGTCGAAGGTCTTGAAGGAGGTGTTGCCCGCAATATCCCAGGGGACGCGGTTCCACTGCCGGGAGGCGATGTAGTGATAAGTCTTGGGAATGTGCCGGAGGGCGCAGAGCATCAGGCCCACCGCCAGCTCCGCCACGGCGTTGGCGTTGCGGCCGGGGGAGAAGGATACGGGAACGTTGTGGCGGTGCACGGCGTCCCTGTCCACATTTTCCACGCCGCTGCGGGAGCACGCGATGAACTTCAGCTTCGGCAGGTGGTCCAGCACGTAGTCGTTGATCTCCTCATAGCAGATGACCAGAAGCTCGCAGTCCGCCGCTTCGGCCGCCAGCTCCTCCGGCGTGAGCTTCTTTCCGGTGGTGCCCCAGCCGCCGTAGCGGATCTCGTCCACGTACTCCGCCAGCTTTTTTTTGCCTGCCTCTGTCATTTGAGCGGAAACAAACGCTTTCATAAACGTCACTCCTTCCAGGGGTCCAGGATGGTTTTGACTCCCTTATAATTCGATTTCATGTCAAATGCAGTTTTCCAGTCCTCCAGGGCGAACACGCCGGAGACCATCCGGCTGCAGTCCACCTTCCCGCTGTCCAGCAGGCGGAAGACCTCCCGCTGGTTGTCGGAGGAGGAGGAGGAAGAACCAGTGACCAGCAGCTCCTTATAGTGGATGATATTGGGGTCGATGCTGATGGTGGAGCCTACGGGATTGCCCGCGAAAATAACGAAGCGTCCGCCTTTTTTCACGTACGCGAGGGACTGCTCCAGTACGCTGGGGACGCCTACGTCGATGATGACAGCGTCGGCCCCGCGCTTTTCTGTGGCCTCCAGGATGATGGCGCTGGCGTCTTCGGAGACCGGGTCGATCACGATATCCGCGCCCATCTCCCGGGCCATGCGCCGCTTTTCCTCAATAGGCTCAATTACGATCAGCTTCTTCAGATTCACGCTCTTGGAGAGCTGGACGTGAAAGAGGCCGATGGGGCCCGCGCCTACGATGACAAAGGTATCCCCGTCCCGGAGCTGGGCCTGCTGGATGCCGTGATAGGCGGCGGCGATGGGCTCGGAGATGGCGGCCACCTCGTCGGAAACGCTGTCCGGGATATTCACGACATTGCCGCAGGCAATGGCCTCCTTCGGAATCCGCACGTATTGAGCAAATCCGCCGTCGATCTCATAGCCGATGGTGGTGCGGTTTACGCAGATGTTGGTTCGGCCCTCCTGACAGCAGTGGCATTTGCCGCAGAAGATCATGGGATACACGCTGACACGCTGGCCAATCTGATATCCCTCTACATTCTGCCCAATCGCTTCAATGACGCCGGAAAATTCATGCCCGGTGATGCGGGGCGCGTCGATGATCTTGGTCCCCTGGTAGATCCGGTTGTCCGTTCCGCAGACGCCGCCGTATTTTACCCGCACCAGGATCTCATCCTCCGTGATGGAGGGAATGGGGCGTTCTTCAACCTCGAAATGCTTGGGCCCTTTGAAGACCAGGGCCCGCATCATATGCTCTTTCATATTCATTCTCCCTGTCGTTTTTGATGTTCCCCAATTCAAAGAGAGACCTTTCGGTACAGCGCTTCCACTGCGTCCCGGGGAATCGGCTTGACCGTCTGCCGGGAGATAAAGTGCAGCATCGCGTTGTTCTCGATCTCATTTGCCGCGGAGACGGCGGCGGCCATGTCCTTTCCCACGGCCACAACGCCGTGATTGGACAACAGCGTGCCGTTGGAGCTCCGGATGCCGATCCGGACGTTTTCTCCCAGCTGTTCAGAGCCCGGCAGGGCAAAAGCAGTCACCTGGACGGGACCCACCTTTGCGGCAAGACTGGGAACGTATACCGGCATCACGGCGCCGTCCTCTACGGAGCTGGCGTAGGCCGTGGCGTAGAGGGAGTGGGTGTGGCAGACTGCGCAGACGTTTGGCCGCTCCTGGTATACCGCCAGGTGAAGAGGGACTTCCTTTGTGGGGGCTTCGCCGTCCAAAAGCATTCCCTCCATGGTGATATGACTGATGCATTCCTCCGTCATATGCCCCAGGAACCAGCCGGTGGGGGTCATCAGCACTGTGCCGTCCTCCAGACGGACGGACAGGTTCCCGCCGCTGCCCTTTACCAATCCCTGATCGTAGAGCTCCTTTCCCCATTTTACCAGCTCCTGCCGCGCCCGGCGCTCCTCCGCGTAAGAGACCTCTCGTTTACCATCCATGCTATAAGCTCCTTTCCCGCAGTTTCTGCGTACCTTGTCCTCATGCGCAGCCAAGACGGCCGGTGCGGCCGTCCTGCTTCCGCACTTCCTGCAACCATCTTAGCATAGCGACGGGAAATCCGCCTTTTACCGCAAAATAAATATTGAAATGTTTCTTGTTTCCTGAACACAAATTTTAGACGGGAAAGCGCCGCGGCTTGCGGGGACAGCCGGGGAAATGCCCCGGACGGGACGAAGAAAAGCCCCCGGCTGAATGAACCGGAGGCTTGTGCAGGGACGTGCGAAAGGCCGGGGCGCCCTATGGCAGAAGCATTTTCAGATACAGGCAGAAATTGCTGGCGAACTCCCGCTGCTTCGGGTCCTGCATAAGATTGATGTTCAGGCGCTCCCGGATTTTCCCCAGACGAAAGGAAAGCGTATTTTTATGGACATAGAGCCGTTTGCTGGCCGGCAGAAGGTTGAAGTCACAGAGGATCAGGCTGTCCAGCAGCTTCTTGTAGGAATCCAGAAAGTCGGTGGGGAGGTTTTCGGCAAAGACGTCAAAAATCTCCTTAAACTCCATAACGGGAATGCTGCTTTTCAAAAAGGGCTCTGTATAATCATAGAACCAGTTCATATCCGCCTCGCACCGCGCGGTGTTGTTCAGCCAGACCGCGTGGTCGTAGGCAGAGCGGTAATAGAGCAGGTTGCTTTGGATGCTGCCGATGTGCATTTGATACCGGCATCCTGCGGCGGTCATCGCCTCCCTCCACCATTTCAGATAATCCTCCAAATACTCCCGGTAGGACCGCAGAACGTCCTCCCCATAGCCCAGGTAAACAAACAGGGTGACATTTCCGCTTCGGCTCAGGGTCATGATATCCTGGGTATGATAGTGGGGATTGTCGGAGCCCTGCTGAACAAGCTCGCTGAAGTCCCGAATGGTGTCTGTGGTGATGAACACGGGGATCCTCATGCAGTCATACAAAAAACCAAGCCTGGAGGCCCGGGCCTCCAGCTCGGAGCGGGATGCCTGCGGGTCATAAATGAGCTTCTGCACAAACAGATCAAACTTCGTGTTGTATTTTTGCAGTCGGACGGCGCTGACCTCATGCTGTAGCATGCTCTCAATAGCCAGCTTCATGACCCGGGCGTAAATTCGGGTCTGCTGTTCCTCGCCGGTCAGCTCCAGCAGGCCGACAAGCTGGCCGTTTCGCTCTAAGGGCGTATAGAAAACCGGCGGTTTGCCGGGGACCTCTTCATCCGGAATACACTCGGCGGAGCCGGGGGAGCCTTGCAGAATGCGATACGCAGCCTCGTGAAACGAGCCGACCTGGTCCGCCCGGAAGCTGGCGGAAATAAATCCGCTATCGTCTATGATCGCGGCTTTCAGGTCTGACGCGTCGGAAAACCTGGCGAGGAATTCCTGAAAAACTCTTTCGTCCATAAGACGCCAACCTCCATGATAAAATCGGCAATCATATTATAACCACGTCCGTCCGGATTTGTAAATCCCCTTCTTTCCCGCCGCCGTCTCGTCTTTCAAAGCGCCTTGGCAAAGGAATCCGGAGCGTTCACCGTCAAAGTTGACAGAGCCGCCCCTCGAAATTTGTGAATCATCTCAATTACAAAATTTCCTGTTGCTTTTTTCATAAAAATCGAGTATAATCAGAAACGCCAAGATGTAAACGTTTTCAAACAAAAAGAAAAGAGGCTGCTGAGATGAGGACATTTGACTTTAAAGAGTATGGGCGCGTCATCGTTATGCACCTTCGCAAGGGAGACCCGGTTTTGGAATCCATTACGGAGGGACTCAAGGAAAAGCAGGTGAAAAATGCCGTATTGCTCTCCGGGATCGGCTCTTTTCGCAAGCTGAGCCTGCACGGCATCAAGGCGTGCTCCGACACGCCCTCCGACTATTACTATACTCTGGAGGCCCCGGTGGAGCTTGGCTGCCTGCAGGGGATCGTGCTGGACGGCGTCCCCCATTTGCATGCCGTCTGCTCCACGCCGGACGGGAAGACCTACGTCGGTCATCTGGAGCCAGGCTGTGAGGCGCAGTTCCTGGTGGAGCTGAGCTTCCTGGAGGTTCCAGACATGAAGCTGACGCGGCGCCTGGATGAGTTTGGCATTGGGTATATCGACGTTTTGTAACGCGCCTTCGGGCAGGGAAAGCCATTCGTTGCTGTTAGAAAGGATGGACGTATGTCGAAACAACAGAAAAAAGTGGTGATTTCCGCAGCAATCACCGGGGCGATCCACACTCCCAGCATGTCTCCCTATTTCGCTGCGACGCCGGATGACATCATCCGGCAGGCCGTGGATGCGCACAAGGCCGGGGCCGCAGTGGTGCATATCCATGCCCGGAACGACGAGGGCATGCCCGTGGGAGATTTTGATACCTTTGAAAAAATCCTCTCCGGCATCAAGGCGCAGGTGCCGGACGTGGTGATCGGGATTACCACCGGCGGAGCCAACGGCATGAGTACCGAGGAACGGTTCTCCGTCATTGAGCGCTTCCAGCCGGAGATGGCCTCCGCCAACGGCGGCTCTATGAACTTCTGCTATCATCAGCTGGCGAAAAACATTCCGGATCCCCAGTACGCCTGGGAGGAGCCCTATCTGACCCGGACCTATGACAATGTGTTTAAAAATACCTTTCAGGATATGGAGTACTGCCTGCGCCAGATGATCAAATGCGGCACCCTGCCTGAGTATGAGGTTTTCGACCTGGGGCAGCTGAGCAATCTGGCCTTTTTCAAAAAGCAGGGGCTGCTGCCGGACCCCATCTATATCCAGTTTGTTCCGGGTGTCATGGGCGGCTTCCCGGCCACGCCGGAGAATATGCTCTACATGATCGATCAGGCCAAGAAGCTCCTGGGCGGGGACATCCAGTACAGCACCGTCGCCCCCGGCCGGCGGATGTTCCGTCTGGCCGCGATGATGGCAATCAATGGAGGCAATGTCCGGGTCGGCATGGAGGACGGGCTGTATATCAAGCCGAATGGGGAGCTGGCTGTCTCCAACGCCGCCCAGGTCACAAAAATCAAGGGGATTTTGGAAAGCCTCGACTTTGAAATTGCCAGTTCGCAAGAGGCTCGGGAAATGCTGAGGCTGAAGGGCGCCGATAAGGTTTGCTTCTGAACGGCGGGAGCCGGTCCCGCCCCGGGAGAGCCCCGTGGAAGTTTATGAGGGAGGGTTCTATGAAGATTATCAACTTCGGCTCGCTGAACATTGACCGGGTCTACTCCGTTGCGGCCTTTGTTTCCCCGGGAGAGACCATCCACGCGGATTCCCTGCGGATCTATCCGGGCGGCAAGGGCCTGAACCAATCGCTGGCCGCCGCCCGGGCCGGGGCGGATGTGCTTCACGCGGGAGCGGTGGGCCCGGAGGGCGCGTTTCTCCTGGCAGAGCTTGCCGCTTCCGGGGTGGATGTATCCCACATATCCCGCCTGGACGTTGAGACGGGACACGCGGTCATTCAGGTCAACCCCGCAGGGCAAAACTGCATCATTGTCTTCGGGGGTGCCAACAGGCACCTGAGCGCCAGCTATATGGATGAGGTCCTGGCCCTGAGCTGCCCCGGCGATTACCTCCTTTTGCAAAATGAAACCAACGCTGTGGGCAATATCATGCAAAAAGCTCATGAGCGGGGCTTGCAGATCGTATTCAATCCCTCACCGTTCCCTCAAAACGCAAAGGAGCTTCCCCTGGAGCTGGTCAGCTTCTTTATGGTCAATGAGACGGAAGGAGCCCTTCTTGCAGGCTTGGACACATCCGCGCCCAAGGAGGCACTGCTGGGCGCACTGGCCGGAAGGTATCCCCAGGCGGCATTCGTCCTCACGCTGGGGAGCGGCGGTGTGGAGTACCGGAAGGGAGAGCAGCGGCTGTTCCACAGGGCGTATTCCGTAGAGGCCGTGGATACCACTGCCGCCGGCGATACCTTCTGCGGGTATTTCCTGTCCGGATTGTGCGGCGGCAGACCCATTGAACGATGCCTGGCGGAGGCCAGCGCCGCCGCGGCAATTGCAGTATCCCGCTCCGGAGCTGCGCCCTCTATTCCAGATTACCGGGAGACCGTTTCGTTTTTGGAAGCCCGTCGGGCTTGGCGGTGATAGGCGATTTTTGTTTGTTTCACCCTTGTATTATAGAGTAGTAGTTTTTAGTGACCCTCTCCAAGGTCATGTGCTACACTGAAAGGGATGCTGTGGATTGGTGTATTCACCCTACCACAAGATGGTTCAAGAAAGGCTCCAACCACAGCCCCTTGCAGTTATGTTAATCAGTTAGATACCGCCAGACGGTTGATGTAGAACAAGGTTACAAGGCAAGGTGTTCTGTGGATACAGCATCAAATTTTACATCTGGAGGTTCTGTTCATGGTTTGTGTCGGTATCGACGTTGCAAAGGACAAGCATGACTGCTTCATCCTGTCCTCAGAGGGGAAAGTGTTGGCGGAGGTGTTTACTATTGCCAACAGCATGGAGGGCTTTCAACTCCTTCTGGAAAAGATTTACTGCTGTACTTTACCTCAAGACAGTATACAGTATAAAAGTAGGACTTGAGGCGACCGGGCATTACAGCTATAACCTTCTGGGGTTCCTTCTTGACAGCGGCCTGCCAACCTATGTCTTAAATCCCCTGCACACCAATCTCTACCGAAAAAGTCTCTCCTTGCGGAAGACCAAGACCGATAAAGTTGACGCGCGTACCATTGCGGCTATGCTCTTGTCCGATTTGGGCCTCAAGCCCTACACAGATACAGCATACCACAACGAAGAGCTAAAATCACTCACAAGATACAGATTTGATAAAGTCCGGGAGCGGGCCAAGCTCAAGCAGTCAGTCTCCCGTCTGGTCTGTATTCTGTTCCCCGAATTGGAAAACCTGGTGCCTTCTCTCCACATGAGCTCCGTCTATGCTCTCTTGGAGGAGTTCCCTGGAGCCAAACAGATTGCAGACTCCAATCTCACTCGGCTCAAGTTCCTTTTGGCTGGCGCCTCCAAGGGCAGATACGGGCGGGATATCGCGGTGGCCATCCGGGACGCAGCCGGAGCTTCCATTGGCTCCATCATGCCCGCCAAGTCCCTGGAACTCCGGCACACCATCCGTCTCATCCGAGGACTGGATGCTGAAATTGCAGACATTGAATCTTCTATCCGGTCCGTCATGGAGGAACTGCACTCTCCCATTACTACCATCCCCGGTATGGGGCTGCGAATGGGAGCCATGATCGTGGCCGAGGTGGGAGACTTCTCCCGTTTTGATTCTCCCGACAAAGTCCTGGCTTACGCCGGCCTGTCTCCCTCCATCTACCAGTCCGGGCAGCTCAACAACGGCTATGCCCATATGGAGAAGCGGGGCTCCAGATACCTGCGCTTTGCCATTTACAACGCTGCCAAGTACGTCTGCATTTGGGACCCCACCTTTGCCGCCTACCTTGCCAAGAAGCGGGCTGAAGGCGAACATTACAATGTGGCGTCCCATGCCGCCAAGAAACTGGTACGGCTCATCTACGCAATGGAGAAATCCAGGCTTCCTTACCGGCCGGTAACAGCCACGTAGTCTACCCTGGGTCTTCTCACTTTGGCGTCCTCACGAACGTTTGCTTCTTTGCGCTCTTTTTCCGTCTTGTGGTTCCACATACCTTCGTTCTCCTTCAGCTTAGGACTTGACTTTTAATAGTTAGTCTTTTTTGAAAAGGCCCTCCATCAAAAGCTGGACATTCGCCTTATGTGAGTAGACCCCAGAGTTTGCTTTAAAACTCCGATATTGTGCGCAGAGGGCTAAGGTAATCAAATGAATGATGGCTGCTATAATGTGCCTATATTGACATGGATTGGATGCTGCCCTTGTCAACTGCTGGCGCTATTTTTGATGGTTACTATAGGTTGAATATTCAGATGCTCAAATCCATTGTGCCGCAAGTGGTCGGCTTCTGCATCTTTTTTCCCCACACAAGGAATATCATGAATGAGACTTATCCATAAAGAATGACAGTACACGCAGGACATAGCACCCTGTTACCTCCGACAAAATTGTTGAAATGATGGAGGTATTGATTATGAATAACCCGAATAAAAACACTTTAACCTACACAAAAGTTGACGATTATTATTGATAAGATATTGCCTTAGATGACCAGCTGGACAAAGAAATTGGCATTTACGGCCATATGAGGGAGCGGTACTTGAAGGAGTATCACCCCGGCAGGTACAGTTACGTGCTCTTGTCCGGAAAGCTGTACTCCCACCTGCTGGCAGTCGATGAGGCGGCGCAGAGTTATCTGGACACCACGATTCCACGCATGGCCGCTGCCGCTACTGTGACCGAGGAATTGAAAGCCAGCGATCAGATGGCATGGGTGGGCCGGATGAACGCGATCCATGCACAAGTGGAAGAACTAATAGGGACAGACCTGATTTACTGCTGATGTTATGAAGAGGGCGCATGGTTCAGCTTATGGGCTGAGCCATGCGCTCTCCTTTTGTTTTTGCGCTTTTTCTGCGGTGCGGATCGTTTCTTACCTCTCCGGCTGATGCTATTCTCCTTAAGCCTGGACTTTTCCAATATCCCAATCAACACTATAAATTCCTCCGGGGTCAGATTGTCATAGTCGATGCACCATGTTGCCAGACACGCCTTCACAGTCCGTGCGTCGGGACTCCCTTTCCATTCAATGACAGCCTGAACTTTCTTTTGAAATTCTTCTATGACAGCAAGCGGAGATGCAGCAGTTTTATCCTTTGTTTTCTTTGGATGGGCTTCACGTATATCCTGCTATAATTTCGACCAGTGGGTTCAGCGGAAGATTACCCACCGGTTATGCACCGGATGATTCAACAGTTCTGGTATCCTCGCCGGGTACGGCGGTGACATACTTTCCCCGCAGACAGAGGTTCCCTTCTTTTATCCCTGCGGCGTTAATCCGCTCTATGCAGCATGGGACCTCTATCTTATGAGGGTTCATTGTTGAGCCGGATGCGGGAGTGACAGCTCTCCGCTCATCTCGAAGCAAGATGTGACTCATAAGAGCGGGAGGACTGTCTGCAAATTTCAGCAGGATGGTGTTTGCTATGTTTATCGTTGGAATCGACATCGCCAAGCGCAGTCACATGGTCCGCGTCATTAACTCAGAGGGGCAGACGGTGTATAAGACCTTCTCCATCCATAACAGTTGCTCAGGCTGCAGCGCACTGCTGGAGCGGCTGAGAAAACTCACAAACCACAAGAACGAATTTCTCTTCGCCATGGAATCCACGGCCCACTACTGGCTGGCCTTCTACACCCGTCTGCGGAAAGAGGGATACCAAGTGAGGGTGGAGTCAAACTGGGAGAATAGTTCCGCAATTCTTTTCTCCAATACGGCAGCCGCGTCCTAAAGAGACTGGAACTGATCCAGGTACAGCAGGAGCAGCGCGGAGTAAGTGCCTTCGCAGTCCGGGATACCGAAACTGTCCCTGGCAAGCTCCCTGAGCTGTCTGGCTTTCCACTCCCCAAAGCGTCCGTTACTGGCTGCCTGGAGGACCTCGGTCAGCTTCCCGGTCTGCGCCTTGGACAGCTTCTCCGGCGTGGGATACTGACGCAAAACGGCGAGGGCAGTTTTCCCGAAGATCGTACTGAACTGGCTTTCAAACTCGGGGAATACCTGATCCAAAAGAGCGGTGATCTTCCGTTTGAGATCGCTGACCATATCAATGAGGTAAAAGCGGTTCCGACAGAACTCCCGCAGCGCCAGCAGCTTCTCCTGCGGTACACTGCTGGCCTTGTACCGGCCAAACCGGATCGTCTCCGCAATGACCAGGGTGTCGATCTCGTCCGTCTTATTTTCCTCCATCAGCATCTCCCGCATGGCATCCGTCTGGATGGGATTGAGTACCACCACCTGGTATCCCTCTTTCCGCAGACGGGTGTAGAGGGCCAGCCAGTAGTGGGCCGTGGATTCCATGGCGAAGAGAAATTCGTTCTTGTGGTTTGTGAGTTTTCTCAGCCGCTCCAGCAGTGCGCTGCAGCCTGAGCAACTGTTATGGATGGAGAAGGTCTTATACACCGTCTGCCCCTCTGAGTTAATGACGCGGACCATGTGACTGCGCTTGGCGATGTCGATTCCAACGATAAACATAGCAAACACCATCCTGCTGAAATTTGCAGACAGTCCTCCCGCTCTTATGAGTCACATCTTGCTTCGAGATGAGCGGAGAGCTGTCACTCCCGCATCCGGCTCAACAATGAACCCTCATAAGATAGAGGTCCCATGCTGCATAGAGCGGATTAACGCCGCAGGGATAAAAGAAGGGAACCTCTGTCTGCGGGGAAAGTATGTCACCGCCGTACCCGGCGAGGATACCAGAACTGTTGAATCATCCGGTGCATAACCGGTGGGTAATCTTCCGCTGAACCCACTGGTCGAAATTATAGCAGGATAAAGGCAGGGGGCCTCTTACGCGCCCCCCTGCCAGCCACACCGCCCCGCAACGCGGGTCGGGGCTTTTCCATAGGTGGTCGGTTTTACCCCAGGTTGGCTGTCTCAGGTGGTCGGCATGAAGAAAAACAGAGGAAAAACCGCCCTGTTTCAACCTTTTCCAAGGTGGCTGTGGCAGGTGGTTTTCCAGCAAAAAGGAGGAAATTTCCAATGAGCAAAAATACGCACATTTCGGTGGAACTGAGCGGACCCACAGAAATCAAGACGCGCATCCCCGTCTGGCTGTACCTGTCCACGCTGGAAGTGATGGACAGAGCGATTAAAATTGCGAACTGCAAAAGTCGCAGTGAGTATCCGGAAAAGGCCGCGCTGTTCTACGCCGGCTACGTCTCCGGTCAGGATGCCACCGATTATCTCCCTCCCGCACTGGCGTCCGTTCTGCGCGGAACAGTGCAGGATACGGAGAACCGCATCTGCCGACTGCTCTTCAAGCTGGCGGTGGAGCAGGACATGGTGATGAATGTGCTGGCGGCGGGGATGGAGATTCCCGATGAGCAGCTCAAGGCGCTCCGTGGGCGGTGCGTCCAGAATGTAAAAAAGACCGGCGGCAGTGTTACGCTGGACGATGCGGTCCGCTACCAGAACGGCGGGCTGTAAAAAAGTAGTAGCTATTCCAGCCGAAGTGTAGCAAGCGGTACGGTTCTATGATAAAAAAATCATAGAGAAATGGGCACAAATTTAGCGAAAAAATCAGAATACAGGGAAATGGTGATGCGTGGCGGCCAGAAAAATTACTTGTGACCACCTATGACACGCCATCTATATCAACGCATCAGAAACTTATATTTGCTGGTATGTTTCCCTGCATTTGCAATACCAAATATGAAAATAACGTAGAAAAGATAATAATTTAGGCGAAAGCCAAGCCAAAGGGCGTTCCAAGCGGGACGCCCCTTTTTATATTTGAAGGGAGGGCCTAAATATAGCTGCTGAAAGATTTTTCGACTATTTTCGACTATTATTATGGTGAAGAAAGCACTCAATTTTCATTTTATCGTATCCCTCAAAAACTTATTACAGGAAAACACTTCAAGCATATATCTGTCGAGGCCAAACTGTTGTATGGTCTTTTGCTTGACCGCATGGGGCTGTCCGCTAAAAGCGGCTGGCACGATAAATCAGCTGCGGCTGCGGAAGCCCACGTTTCGGAAAGTGTTTCGCCGTCTGTTTGAGG
>CAJTZL010000008.1 GCA_910583695.1 uncultured Oscillibacter sp. | reverse complement strand
CCACCAGCATATAGGGGATTTTCTCCAGGGTGGCCTCCCGGATCTTCTTGCCGATTTTCTCGTTGCGGACGTCGGTCTCCACCCGGAAGCCCTTCTCATCCAGAGCCTTGGCAAGCTCTGCGGCGTAGGCGTCCGCCCGGTCGGTGACGGTGAGGACCTTCACCTGCACGGGGCTCAGCCACAGGGGGAAGGCCCCGGCGAAATGCTCTGTGATGACGCCGATGAAGCGCTCGATGGACCCCAGCACCACCCGGTGAATCATAACGGGGCGGTGCTTCTGGCCGTCCTCACCGGTGTACTCCAGCTCGAAGCGCTCCGGCAGCTGGCTGTCCAGCTGGATGGTGCCGCACTGCCACGTCCGGCCCAGAGAGTCGGAGAGGTGGAAGTCCAGCTTGGGACCGTAGAACGCGCCGTCTCCCTCGTTGATCACAAAGTCCTTGTCCATGTCGGTGATGGCGGCTTTCAGGATATCCTGGTTCCGCTCCCACTCCTCCACGGTGCCGATGTGGTCCTCCGGCATGGTGGACAGCTCAATGGTGTAGCTGAGGCCGAAGGTGGAATAGACCTCGTCAAAGAGGCGGACAGTCTCCTGGATGACATCCTGCATCTGCTCCCGGGTCATGAAGACGTGGGCATCGTCCTGGCTGAAGCAGCGGACCCGGAAGAGGCCGTGGAGCGCGCCGGAGAGCTCGTGCCGGTGAACCAGGCCGATCTCCCCCACCCGCAGGGGCAGCTCCTTATAGGAGTGGGGCTCGCTGGCGTAGACCAGCATGCCGCCGGGGCAATTCATGGGCTTGACGGCAAAGTCCACTTCGTCGATCACCGTGGTGTACATGTTGTTTTTGTAGTGGTCCCAGTGACCGGAGCGCTCCCACAGCTGGCGGTTCAACATGATGGGGGTGGATATCTCCACATAGCCGTACTTCTTGTGGACCTGCCGCCAGTAGTCCAGCAGGGTATTTTTCAGCGTCATGCCCTTGGGCAGGAAGAAGGGGAAGCCGGGGCCCTCGTCCCGGAGCATGAACAATCCCAATTCCCTGCCCAGCTTCCGGTGGTCCCGCTTCTTGGCCTCCTCAATGCGCTTGAGGTATTCGTCCAGCTCGTCCTTCTTGGGGAAGGCAATGCCGTAGATGCGCTGGAGGGTCTCCCGGCTGGAGTCTCCCCGCCAGTAGGCGGCGTTGCAGGCGGTGAGCTTGACGGCATTTCCCTTTACACGGCCCGTGGAATCCAGATGGGGGCCGGCGCAGAGGTCCGTGAACTCCCCCTGCTTGTAAAAGCTGATGGCCGCGTCCTCCGGAAGATCGTTGATGAGCTCCACCTTGAAGGGCTCGCCCTTCTCCTCCATGAACTTCACCGCCTCCGCCCGGGGCAGCTCGAACCGCTCCAGCTTCAGCTTCTCTTTGCAGATCTTCCGCATCTCGCCCTCGATCTTCTCCATGATCTCGGGAGTAAAGGGGAAGGGAGAGTCCATGTCGTAGTAGAAGCCCTCATCGATGGAGGGGCCGATGGCCAGCTTCACCTCCGGGTACAGGCGCTTCACCGCCTGGGCCAGGATGTGGGAGCAGGTGTGCCAGTAGGTCTTGCGGTAGGTCTCGTTTTCAAAGGTATACAGGTTGCTTTCTTCGCTCATGGTAATTCCTCCTTGTATTACGGGGCGGGGCAAAAAATCCCACCCCTGACGAAGAATCAGGGGTGGGATACGAAAAACGCATTCCACGGTTCCACCCTGCTTGCGGCCCGGAAGGAGCCGCCGCTCGTGTCCTCGGTAACGGGAGGGCCCGGCCCGGTCGTCCCGGGCGGCTCGGGAGTGGTGGAGGTTCCGTCTTCGGCGCAGGACGCTTTCAGCATGCGCGTCCCTCTCTGGGCGTTTCCAGCGGCTCCGTCTCCGTCTCAGCCAATTTGACAGGGACACTATAACACCAAGAGGCGGAAATGTCAAGAGTGCGGAAACAGCCATTTTTCCCCTCCCCAGTTCATATTCGTTGACAGCCGGAATATGGTTGTGGTATCATCTAAAAACTACATATGCAGGGAGGCCCCCCATGGATATTTTTGAACTGCTGCTGATTGCCGTCGGCCTTTCGATGGACGCCTTTGCCGTCTCCGTCTGCAAGGGGCTCTCCATCCAGCGGCTGAAGCCCCGGCACTACCTCCTCACCGGCGCCTGGTTCGGCGGCTTTCAGGCTCTGATGCCCTCCATCGGCTTTCTGCTGGGCTCCGCCTTTGACCACTATATCAACGCTTTTGACCACTGGATCGCCTTTGTCCTCCTGGCCTTCATCGGCGGAAACATGGTCAAGGAGAGCCTTTCCGGGGACGAGGAGTGCCACGACGATTCCTTTGACCTCCGCACCATGTTCCTCCTGGCCGTGGCCACCAGCATCGACGCCCTGGCGGTGGGCGTCACCTTCGCCCTGCTGCCGGACGTACATATCCTCTCCGCTGTGTCCCTCATCGGTGTCACCACCTTCCTCCTCTCCGCCGCAGGGCTGAAAGTCGGCAACGTCTTCGGCCTGCGGTACAAGGCCCGGGCGGAGCTGGCGGGAGGCGTCATCCTGATTCTCATGGGTCTGAAAATCCTTCTGGAGCACCTGGGAATCCTCGTGTTCTGAGAAAAACGCCCGCGCCGTTCCGGGCACGGGCGTTTTGCCTTAGCGGTCCATTAAAATCAGGTTCTGGATGTTGTTCCGGTTGCTGCCGCTCTGGAGGAGGTATACGCTGTAAATCGCGTTGCTGGTCACATCCAGGTACAAAGAGCCGAAGGTCTCGTGAGGCGGATAGACCCCCAGCCAGGCGGAGTCCATGGTCTCAATGTCCAGGCCGGAGGGCATGGGCGTCAGGTTCGTGTCGGCGTAGAAGAACTGGTAGGTGCCGGGCATGATGCGCTTGAAGGCGGGGACCTCCTTGAACCGCAGGTCCGCCCAGACCACCCGGCCGTCACTCATGATTACGTCCAGGGGGCCGCTGTTATAGGCCAGATTCCCGATGCGGAAGCTGGAATACCCATTGGTGGGCGGGCAGCAGTTGTCGGTGATCTGCATCAGGTCCAGACCCCCGGCGGTGTTGATGATGGCAACGGTGGTGATTCCGTTGGACTGGAAGGGCATGGTCTTCTGGATGTAAACATAGCCGTCGGTTCCCGTGACCGTCACTGTCTGGTACCCGGCGTTGACTTGGCCGTAGGTGGTGGCGGAGGCGTAGTTCAGCACGTTTACAAACCGGCGGTTGCCGATGAAAATGCGGAAGGCGGGATAGCCGTAGCCCGCATTCAGGAAGCGGACCTTGGCCGCGCCGGGCCACACGCCGCCGATGACGCCGGGCAGGACGATGATCCCGCCGCAGCCGCCGCCGGGACAGGGCCAGGTCTGATTCCCTCCGCCGGGGCCAGGGTAAACCGGACCGCCCTCGCCGGGGTTGGGCAGGGGGATGACAGGCTCCACCACGCCGCCGTCGGGGCCGGGGTAGACCGGGCCGCCCTCGCCGGGGTTGGGCAGAGGAATCACGGGAATTTGTCCGGGATCGGTCACACCGTTATTCATGTTGCCGGGGTAGACGGGCCCGCCCTCGCCAGGATTGGGCAGAGGAATAACCGCATCTCCCGAACGGCCGGTCCAGGCGGTGGGAGAGGAAAATTGCCGCATCATATTCTGATTCATATATGCAGCCGGAAGCATGCTTCCGGCATCCTCCTTTCAATTGGGGCTATGACAGTCTATGCCAAAACCTCCTCCCCCGTTCATGATGCAAGAATGATGGCCGGGCGATACAGACTATAGGCAAAACAGGCATCTTGCCCAAAGGACGTGATTTCCGTGAACAAAATCCTTATCGCCGAGGACGAGGCCCCTATTGCCAACCTCATCCGCACCGCCCTGGAAGGGGCGGGCTACCGCTGCGTCTGGGCCCCCGACGGGGTGGATGCGGCAGACAGGCTGGAGTCCCAGCCCTTCGATCTGGCGCTGCTGGACATCATGCTGCCCAAGGCCGACGGGTACGAGGTGCTGGAATACTGCAAAAGCCTGGAGGTACCGGTAATCTTCCTCACCGCCAAGGGACAGCTGGAGGACCGGGTGAAGGGCCTCCGCCTGGGGGCGGAGGACTATATTGTTAAGCCCTTTGAGCTGATGGAGCTGATGGCCCGGGTAGAGACGGTTCTGCGCCGCTGCGGAAAGACGGGGCGGGTTCTCACCCTGCCGCCGGATATTGAAATCGACACCGCCAGCCATGTGGTGCGCCGGGCCGGAGCCCCTGTGGCCCTGACCGCCAAGGAGTACGACCTGCTGCTGCTCTTCCTCCAGAACAAGAACATTGCCCTCTACCGGGACCGCATCTACGAGAAGGTCTGGGGGGAGGAGTTCCTGGGGGACAGCCGTACCGTGGACCTCCACATTCAGCGGATGCGGAAGAAGCTGGGGCTGGAAAACCGGCTGGTGGCGGTCTACAAGGTGGGCTACCGGCTGGAGGTGTAAGCAGCGGACCGGGGCAGAGTCCAGCCCCTGCGCATGGAGGGACAGCCTTGAAATTATTCTGGAAGCTCTTTTGCAGCATGGTCCTCATCACCGCCCTGGCCTGCTCCGCCGGGGGCTATGCTCTTATCAACGCCCAGTTCCACGCCTCCCTGGACCGGGAGGTGGCGGCGCTGTACGAGGAAAACGATCTCCTCCGCTTCGCCCTGGCCCAGGAGCTGGCCTTCAATCCCATGTACACCCGCCGTCAGCTGGCCAAGGCCGCCGGCGGCATCACCATCATCACCGGCCAGGGGCGGACCGTCTCCTTCCGCCTCAGCGACGAGGCGGGAACCTCCCTGGGGGGCAGCGGGGTCCTTCCGGTGGAGGCGGAAAGCCTCACCAGCCATCTGCCCGCCGGGCAGCGGGGCTGGGTCATGAACGCCCTGGCCGACGGGCGCATCTACCTCCACGCCGCCAGCCCCCTGGCCCTGGAGGACGGCATCCTCTATCTGGAGAACTGCCGGGAGGTGGGGGAGCTCTTCCGGACCCGGGCGGAGCAGTACCAGAGCTTCTTCTCCCTGATGCTGGTCCTCACCGGGGCGGTGGGGGTCCTGTCCCTGGCGGTGGCCGCCATGCTGGTCCGGCCCCTGGCCCGCCTCTCCGCCGCCGCCCGGAGGATGGCGGAGGGAGAGCTCAGCCAGCGGGTCCGAGTGGACGGGGACGACGAAATCGCCCAGCTCTCCGCCGACTTCAACGTCATGGCCCACCGCATCCAGCGGCAGGTGGCGGAGCTGAAGGCCGCCCAGCGCCGCCAGGAGGACTTCATCGGCAGCTTTGCCCACGAGATCAAAACGCCCCTGACCTCCATCATCGGCTATGCGGACCTGCTCCGCTCCCGCCCCGCCGGGCCGGAGCAGATCCGGGAGAGCGCCGGGTATATCTTCGGCGAGGGGCGGCGGCTGGAGGCCCTGAGCCGCAAGCTGCTGGACCTCATCGTTCTGGAGCGGCGGGACTTCCCCCTGCGGTCCGTGCCCCTGGACGGCTTCCTGCGCCGGGCGGCGGGAGCCATGGAGCCCACCCTGGCCCAGGCGGGCATCCGCCTCTCTCTCCAAGCCCAGAGCGTCACGGCCCCCATGGAGCCGGACCTGATGGAAACCGTCTGCGTCAACCTGTTGGACAACGCTCGGAAAGCTATGGAGAACGGCGGGGAGGTCCTGTTGGAGGGCTTCGCCGAAGCAGGCGGCTGGTGCATTCAAGTCACCGACCAGGGCAAGGGCATCCCCCAGGGGGAGCTGGAGCGGGTGACGGAGGCCTTTTACATGGTGGACAAGTCCCGCTCCCGAGCCCAGGGGGGCGCGGGGCTGGGGCTGGCCCTGTGCCGCCGGATTGCGGAGCTCCACGGCGGGGGACTGGAAATTGAGAGCGAGCCGGGCCGGGGCACCCGAGTCCGGGTGCATTGGAAGGGAGGGGACGCGCCTTGCAAAACTGGAAAAACCGGCTCTTCCCCATCCTGACGGCCCTGGCCGTGGCGGCCCTGGCGCTGCTGCCCCTCCGTCTGTCCACCCAGGAGGACAGGCAGCTCACCGGGACCGTCCACGCCGAGCCCCTGGCCGCGGACAACAACTTCCCCGCCAAGCCCCCGGAGCTGCCCGGGCGCATCTGGCTGCTGGCCCAGTACCAGTCCCTTCCCGATCTTCTCACCGTTGTGGGCCAGGAGCCGGGAGCGGCAAATCTGGAGGAGCTGTCCGCCCGGGCCCGGGCGGAGCTGGAGCGGCTGGCCCAGCTGGGCATCCTGCCGGAGGAGTCCGGAGTGTACAACTGCGGCTTTGAGGGCAGCCTTCTTTACCTCCGGGACCAGAGGGACCTGTCCAGCGCCGCCTTTGCCATGCTGAATGCCTACGACAAGGAGACCGGAGAAACGCTCTTTCTGTATCTGGATGGGGAATCCGGGCAAATCCTGACGCTGGAGCTGTTTTCGGATCTCCCCTGGGATTTCGACGCCTCTGCGGAGGACATTGGCAGAGCCTTCTTCCACGCCCTGGGGCTGAACTATGAGCCGCTGAACCCCGTCCAAGAGGACACCGCCGTCTTCCGACTGGTGGACAATGACACCGTATATTGGATCAGCCGGCACCGTGACTTCCTCCGCATTGCCCTCGAGGTGGACTGGCAGTCCCTGGACGACGACACCCGTATCGCCATGGGCTATCCTCCCGCATCCAGCATCGATATGGATGCCGGTCCGATGCAAACTTGGTGAGACTTTGATGCAGAAATGTTTCGGTTTCGACGGGGACAAGCCTTATCATAGAGACAGTCAAAAAGCAAAGGAGCTGTTTCTATGTCCACCCAATCCTGCACCCTCCATAACTTTCCCCTCCCGGACCGGGAGTATTACGCCGCCGCCCCCCCTCAGTGGAACGTGCCCACGGTTTCCAGACCCCGCCGCCCCGCTCCCTCCCGGGCCCGGCGGAAGCCGCGGCAATCCCCCCTGCTTGCCCTGCTCCTTCTGGGGCTGGCGCTGTTCGCCGGGGGCTTCCTGCTGGGCCAGGCGGAAGCCGCTGGAAGCAGAGCCGCCCAAGCCGCGGCGGGAGCGGGAGCCGCCGCCGGCGGCCCCGTTCGTATCCTGGAGGTTCCCGAGGCCGTCCGCTCCGGAAAGGAGGATGTGCCCGCCTCCGGTAGAGAAGGCGGAACCTCTGTCTGCGAGGACGATTGGAACCTGATCCTGGTGAATGGAGACCACCCCCTGCCGGAAGACTTCCGGATTCCGGAGCTGACCCAGCTGCGGAACGGCCACGCCATTGACCGGCGGGCCTACCCCGCCCTCCAGCGGATGATGGACGCCTGCCGGGCGGAGGGGCTGGCGCCGCTGATCTGCTCCTCCTACCGAACCCGGGAAAAGCAGGAGGAGCTGTTTGAAGCCAAGGTCCAGGCCTGCCTCCCCCAGGCCGCCTCCCGGAAAGAAGCGGAGGAACAGGCGGCCCAATGGGTCTCCCGCCCCGGCACCAGCGAGCATCAGGCGGGGCTGGCGGTGGACATTGTGGACACGTCCTACCAGCTTTTAGACGAGGGGCAGGAGGACACGGCGGTTCAGCAGTGGCTGATGGCGCACTGCGCCGAGTACGGCTTCATCCTCCGCTACCCCACGGAGAAAAGCGCTCTCACCGGCGTGGGTTACGAGCCCTGGCACTACCGCTATGTGGGTGAGGAGGCCGCCGGGGAGATCATGCGCCAGGGCCTCTGCCTGGAAGAGTATCTGGGATACTAAACCGTCAAAATGACGGTTTACACCTCCTGTTTTTAGGACTATAATCAAAAGCCGTTGAGAAGTCCGAAAGCGAGGTGTATCCCCATGAACAAGGATCTGACCGTGGGGAGGCCGGAGACCGTGCTTTGGCGGTTCTGCCTCCCCCTGTTTGGAAGCATCCTCTTCCAGCAGCTCTACAACATTGCCGACAGTCTGGTGGCCGGGAAGTTCATCGGCGAGGAGGCCCTGGCTGCCGTAGGCAACAGCTACGAGGTGACGCTGATCTTCCTGGCCTTCGCCTTCGGGTGCAACATGGGCTGCTCCGTGGTGGTCTCCCAGCTCTTCGGGGCCAGGGAGTACGGGAAGATGAAAACGGCGGTGTCCACCGCCTGCATCGCCAGCGCCCTCCTCTGCGGGGCCTTGATGCTGGGGGGCATCCTCGGCTGCGGCGGTCTGCTCCGGCTCATCCGCACCCCGGAGGAAGCCTTCGCCGCCTCCAAGCTCTACCTGGACATCTACATCTGGGGCCTTCCCTTCGTCTTTTTCTACAACATCGCTACCGGCGTCTTTTCCGCCCTGGGGGACTCCCGGACCCCCTTCCTCTTCCTGGCGGCCTCCTCCACCGCCAACATCGCCGTAGACATCCTCTTTGTCACCGCCTTCGACATGGGGGTGGCCGGCGTGGCCTGGGCTACCTTCCTCTGCCAGGGGATCAGCTGTATTTTGGCCGTAGGAGTGGTATGCGCCCGGCTGCGGAAGGTGGAATCCCCGGAGCCCGCGCCGGTGTTCTCTCCCCTGCTGCTGAAAAAAATCGCCGTCATCGCCGTGCCCAGCATCCTCCAGCAGAGCTTCATCTCCGTGGGCAACATCATCCTCCAGGGGGTCATCAACGGCTTCGGCACCGGCGTCATGGCGGGCTACTCCGCCGGGGTGAAGCTGAACAATCTGGTCATCACCTCCTTTACCACCCTGGCCAACGGCGTGTCCAACTACACCGCCCAAAACATCGGTGCGCAGAAGCTCCCCCGGGTGCGGGCCGGGTTCCGGGCGGGGGTGAAGCTGGTGTGGCTGCTGAGTCTGCCCCTGTTCCTCCTGTATTTCTTCGCCGGGCGGCACATGCTCTCCCTCTTCCTGGAAAGCCCCACGGAGGACGCCCTCCGGACCGGCGTGGCCTACCTCCGCATCCTCTCCCCCTTCTACTTTGTGGTCTCCGCCAAACTGGTGGCGGACGGCGTCCTCCGAGGCTCCGGGCGGATGCTCCATTTCATGGCCTCCACCTTCACGGACCTGATTCTGCGGGTGGTCCTGGCCACACTGCTGGCCCGGACGGCCCTGGAGTCCCTGGGCATCTGGTGCTCCTGGCCCATCGGCTGGACGACGGCTTCCGCCATGTCCGTTTTCTTCTATGGAACCGGCCCCTGGAAACGCGCCGGGGACGAGGCGGAATAAAGAAGGAGCGGGGACGCGCTGCCGCGTCCCCGCTCCTTTTTTCAGTTCTTCTCCAGCTGGTCCGCCAGACGCTTCAGCATGGTGCACATCTGCTGCCGGGTCACAGGCTCGGTCAGCTTCAGGTCGCCCTCCCCGTCGCCGGCGAGGATCCCGTTTTTCACAGCCCATTCCACGCCCTCCTTATGGGCGGGGCTGGGGGTATTGTCCATGGGGTTCACCTCCTTTTCCTCCAGGGGACGGAGATAGGCCGTCACCAGGGCGGTTTTCCGGGTCCTCCGGCAGACCATGCCGCCGTTGGCCTGACTCCCCGCCGTACCGGGGGAGGTGTTGCCCTCAATGGCGGTAACGGTCCCGTCCCCTGCGGCCTCCACCACGCCGGTGTGGCCGAAGCTGTAGAGGACGATGTCCCCCGGCCGGGCCGCCTTCACCACCTGGGCGGGCCGGTGCGCCTCGTACCAGTTCAGCAGGGCGGAGCAGGAGGCCGTCTTGCAGGGAAGCCCCTCCCCCGCCTGATCGAAGACCCACTGGACGAAGGCCATGCACCAGGGATAGGCAGCCCCGGAAACCTCCCGGCCATAGAACCAGTCGTTGTACTTCACCCGGTTGGAGCCCGCCGGGGACTCCTTCACGTTGAGCTCTCCCCGGGCAATGGAGAGGACTCTCTCAGCCGGCGTCATGTCCGCCATCTCCCTTCACTCCCGGAGCCTTTCGGCTCTGGGTTCCGAAATAGAAGGCAATGACCACGGCGTAGACCGTCATGAACTCCTGGGAGATTCCGCTCCCCAGGGCCATCACGGCAAACACCGCCGTCAGAGCCAGCGTCACCAGGCTCTTCACGCAGAGGAGCTTTCCCAGCCCCTCCAAAATGCTCTTGTTCATGGTTTTTCTCTCCTTCCCAATTCAGTATACGCGCCGGGCCCGAAGCCGCGTCTTTGGACCGGCGCCCATAGACTCCCCGCAATTCCCCTTTCGTTGCACCTCCCCATGCAACCTCCTCCCGGCGGCAGCCCCCGCCGCCCAAGGGATACCCCGTTTCCTCCATTTGTCAAGCCATGATTTTCACGAATATCCCCTCCTTTTTTCTCCACTCCCGCCATTGCTTTTGCTGGGGGAGTCGGCTACAATATGTGGCGGTTGCTTATGAATATGAATGGAGGATACGGCAGATATGGAATTGGGTTATGATCCGCTTTGGGACGAGCAGGGCCGGATGCGGCAGGGCTGCACCGTGGGCGAAGCGCTGGCCTGGATGACGAAATTCGGCGGGCGCACTCCGGGGGAGTCTGTGTGCATCAACGGCGTGGGCTACAAAATCGGGCGCCTGCTCTACGGGCCGGAACGGCCCGCCGTGGCGGACAAGCCCATCTCCCGGGTCTATGACGGGTACTACCGCCAGCTGAATTTCAGCGTGTGAGCTTCCGGGAAGCCGGAAATCCATCAGGCGCACGGCCCAAGACGCCGTGTGCCTTTTCCTTGTCTTCGGAAAAAGCCCTCTTTCTTCCGCCTGGAGACCCATCCATAGTTGACACCGGCCGGTTTAACCGTTACAATAAAATCAAGAGAATACCGGCGGGCCGTCCTGTCCCCCTCATACCCGTCCCGGACCCCCAGCCAAATGGAGGAGAACGCCTATGTATCATTGTCATCTGCGGCTCTACTGTGTAGGCCGCCGGCAGGAGCTTTTCGTCCCTCTCAAGGAGGCCGCTCCCCTGGAGCCCTTTACCCATACCTTCCTGGAAAGCGAGGAGCCGGACCCCGCCCTGGCCGCCCAGGCCGGCGTGATCTTCGCCGACCTCACGGGGCTGAACGCCGCCGGGGCCGTCCGGACCCTGGCGGAGAGCGGCGCGGAGCTCATCGTTATGGGCGCCCGGGAACAGCTGTCGGAACTGACGGACCTGCTCCCCGCCCTGACGGACCTGTGGGTCCTCCCCATGAGCGGGGAGGAGCTGCGCTTCCGCTTCCAGAGATGGCAGCACACCTGTCATCAGGAAAAGGACCTCTGGGAGTCCCGGCAGTACCTGGAGGCCGCCATCAACAGCGTCCCCAACCTGGTCTGGTACAAGAGCCGGGACGGCGTTCACGAAAAGGTAAACGACAGCTTCTGCCAGACTGTGAACAAAACCAAGGAGCAGGTCCAGGGACAGCGGCACGCCTATATCTGGGATGTGGAACAGGACGATCCCGCCTGCATCGAATCCGAGCGAATCGTCATGGAGAGCCGGCAGACCGGCATTGCGGAGGAGACGGTGCAAACCGGCGAGGGGACCCGGCTCCTGACCACCTACAAGTCTCCCCTGTACGACCTGGACGGCAGTGTCATGGGCACCGTGGGCGTGGGCATCGACGTGACGAAGGAGCGGGCCTATGAGGAGGAGCTGCGGCGGGAGAACCACGCTCTGGAAACCCTCTTCACCACCATGGACTGCGGCGTACTGTGCCACAGCCTGGACGGAACCCGCATCCTCAGCGTCAACCGGGCCGCCCTGTCTATTCTGGGCTTCCAGACCCAGGCGGAGCTCCTGGAGGCCGGCTTCGACACCATTGCCAACTCCGTGCTCATTGAGGACCGGGAGAAGCTGCTGAACTGCATCAAGTCCTTGAAAAACGTGGAGGACAGCGTCAGCGTGGAATACCGGGTCCGGCATTCCAACGGGGAGATTCTCCACGTGATGGGCAACGTGAAGCTGATGGAGGAGGACGGCGAGCTCTTCTACCAGCGCTTCCTTCTGGACTGCACCGCCCAGAAGCAGGGAGAGCTGGAGGAGCAGCGCCGAAAGGAGCGCCGCCATCAGGAGCTGGTCCGCGCCCTGAGCACGGACTACAATCTGGTCTGCTATTTCGACCTGGAAACCCGTAAGGGCAAAACCCTCCGAACCTACGCCTGTCCCGCCGGCCTTCTGGAGCAGATGTTCTCCGGAGAGCTGTCCCTGGACAGCCATATGAATACCTACATTGATACCTGCGTCTATGTGGACGACCGGGACATGGTCCGCCGGATCTTCACCGAGGACACGCTGATTCAGGAGCTCCAGACCCGGGGCATCTACTATCTCAACTACCGGACCGTCTGCATGGGCGAGATCCGCTATTTCCAGATGAAGGCCGTGCCCATCGGGGAGGAGAGACTCAGCCGGGGCGTGGTCATCGGCTTCCGCTGCGTGGACGAGGAAACCCGGGCGGAGATGGAGAAAAAGAATCTGCTGGAGGACGCCCTGGCCCAGGCCAACCGGGCCAGCAAGGCCAAAAGCGTCTTCCTCTCCAACATGTCCCATGACATCCGCACCCCCATGAACGCCATCATCGGCTTCACCGCCCTGGCCTCCACCCACCTGGACAACCGGGAGCAGGTGGAGGAATACCTCAAGAAGATCATGACCTCCGGCAACCACCTGCTCAGCCTCATCAACGACGTGCTGGACATGAGCCGCATCGAAAGCGGCAAGATGTACCTGGATGAAAAGCCCTGCTCCCTGCCGGATATTCTCCACGGCCTGCGGAGCATTGTCCAGGCGGACGTACACGCCAAGCAGCTGGAGCTGTATATGGACGCCGTGGACGTGATTCACGAGGATATCCTCTGCGACCGGCTGCGTCTGAACCAGATTCTGCTGAACCTGCTGGGCAACTCCATCAAGTACACTCCCGCCGGGGGCATTGTCAGCATCCGGGTGATGGAGAAGCCCTCCGCCCCGGCGGGCCACGCCTCCTACGAGTTCAGCGTCCGGGACACCGGTATCGGCATGAGTGAGGAGTTTGTCGCCCACATTTTCGAGCCCTTCGAGCGGGAGCGGAACTCCACCACCAGCGGCATCCAGGGCACGGGCCTGGGCATGGCCATCACCCGGAACATCGTGGAAATGATGAACGGCTCCATCCACGTCAAGAGCCGCCAGGGCGTGGGAACGGAGTTCACCGTGGGCCTCACCTTCCGCCTCTGCTCCGACGAGAAGCAGCCCACCACCATTCCGGAGCTCTCCGGCTGCCGCGCCCTGGTGGTGGACGACGACTTCAACACCTGCGACAGCGTCTCCTGCATGCTCCAGCAGATCGGCATGCGGGCGGAGTGGACCCTCTCCGGCAAGGAGGCGGTGCTCCGCACCCGGCAGGCCGTCATGCGGCGGGACCACTATTCCGTCTACATCATCGACTGGCTCCTGCCGGACATGAACGGTATTGAAGTCACCCGGCGCATCCGCAAGGAGTGCGGCGACGAGGTGCCCATCATCGTCCTCACCGCCTACGACTGGGCTGATATTGAGGAGGAGGCCATGGAGGCCGGCGTCACCGCCTTCTGCGGCAAGCCCCTGTTCCTCTCGGAGCTGCGGGATTGCCTGCTCTCCATCGTGGGCACGGAGGAAACCCCGGAGGTGCAGGATCCATCCTCCGTTCAGCCCCTGGACTTGGGCCGCATCCTCCTGGCGGAGGACAACGAGCTGAACCAGGAAATTGCCCAGGCCATCCTGGAGGAGGCAGGCTTCACTGTGGAAATTGCGGAAAACGGGCAGATTGCCCTGGACCTGCTGACCCGCGCGGAGCCGGATTACTACCAGCTGATTCTAATGGACGTCCAGATGCCCGTCATGAACGGCTACGAGGCCACACGGGCCATTCGGTCCATGGAAAACCCGGCCCTTTCCAGCATCCCCATCCTGGCCATGACGGCCAACGCCTTTGAAGAAGACAAACAGACGGCCCTCAAATGCGGCATGAACGGGCATATCTCCAAGCCCATCGACATTGCCAAGCTGCTGGAGACCCTGGAAAACGTACTGCGGAACCGATAAGAAAACCGGGAGAGAGACCAAAGGGTCTCTTTCCCGGTTTCTCTCTTCCCATTCTCAATCGGCGGTCAGCATCCCGCTGAGGTCCAGGGGCTTCCCGTCGGACCAAAGGCGCTCCAGGTCGTAAAACTCCCGGGCCTCCTGGGAGAACACATGGACCGCCACGCAGCCGTAGTCCAGCAGCACCCAGGTTCCGTCCCGGTGGCCCTCCCGGTGGAGGGGGGCCTCCCCGGCCTGTTCCTTCATGTCCTTTTCCACTGCGTCGCACAGGGCGTTGATCTGGGTGTTGGACCCGCCGGTGGCGATGACGAAAAAATCCGCCAGGGTGGTCAGGTCCGTGATTTCAATGGCGGAAATCTCCCTGCCCTTCTTCTCGTCCAGGGCCTTGGCGGCGATGATGGCCAGCTCTTTCGGTGTCATAGACGTTCCTCTCTTTCCTGAAAATATGTGAATGGCATTCTTACACAGCAGGGTCCGGCCCGATGAGGGTAAAGCCCGGGTCCTCCACCGGAGGCTGGGGGTCCGCCGGGACCTCCGGCGCAGGGCCGGGCTCCTGGAGGGCCGGGGGCTCAGCGGAGTCCGGTGCAGTGGGGTCCGGTGCGGCGGGGGTGCCGGGGTCCGCCGGGGGCGCCGCGGTATCCGGCGGGCCAGAGGGGGCCGTCCCTCCAGGCTGGGAGGGGCCGGGATTCGCGCTTTCCCCGCCGCTCTCACCGGAGCCCACCGCTGTATCCGGCGGCGCAGTGACCAGCGGCTCGCCGGTCTCCGGGTCCACAGGGAAGGGTTCCCCGGTCTCCGGATCAATGGGCAGGCCCGTCTCCGGGTCAATGGGGTTGCCGTTCTCATCCACGGCGGGTTCTTCCTCCTCCGGCTCCGGGCTGGGGGGCGGCGAAGCCGCCGGTTTGTCCTCCACATAGCCGGTGGAGGAGCTGACGGAGCCGTCGGCATTCTTGGACATAATATCCAGGTCCGACAGGGTAAAAACCTCTGTAAAGGGGCTGAGCTCGTTGTTCACCAGGTTCAGCAGCTCTCTGGCGTTGGGCATCACATAGGACTGCTCATTGTATTTGCCGGTCTCCCGAGTCATGGTGCGGCTGTAAACATATTTGGTGGTGTGGGGCATGGTGACAAAGTTTACATCCTCTGTCTTCAAGCCTCCCATCACCGCCGCTTTGCCGAACCAGAGGATGTTCTGGAAGCTCATGTCCGTTTCCACGTTCTTGTTAAACGCCTCGATCAGCGGTCCCACCTTGGTCATGTTCTTCGGCTGCAGGACCTGCTCCACCATGGCTTTCAAAAACGCCTGCTGGGTTTTGATACGGCCCACGTCGCCTTCCGGATAGCCCAGGGTCACGCCGTTCTTCCGGTTGTCGTGGCGGTAGCGGAGGACCTGCATGGCGTCGTCCCCGCTGAGGAGGCGGTAGCCCTTTTCCTGGTGGATATAGAGGTCCTGAATGGGGTCTTCATAATTCATATCCCTGGGCACATCGAAGTATACGCCGCCGATGGCGTCCACAATCTCCCCCACCGCGTCCCATTCCACGATAACCTGGAAGTCCGGCTCGAAGCCCACCAGCTGGGCGATTTCCTTATAAAGGTGCTGGATGCCCTTCTCCCCCTGGCCATAGTAATTGTACACGGAATTGATCCGTTTGATGTCCCAGGGGACATTCACCATGGTATCCCGGGGGATGGACATGACGGTGGCCTTCTGATTCGTCACGTCATAGCTGGCAAGGAGCATGGTATCCGTATTTCCGCCGCCTCCGGTGTCCCGGCCCAGAATCAGCACGGTCCAGTAGTCCGCGCTCTTCCGCTCTCCGTCGCCGCCCCGGGGGCGGATGCCGTCGCCGTAGTCAATGGGCTCCGGCCCGTCGGGCCTGCCGTCTCCGTCCTTGTCCACGGTATTCTGGGGGTCGTTCCGGGCAGGCAGCTCCGGCCGGACGAAAAGGCTCCGAAAGGCCAGCGTCACCGCCAGAGCAAGGGCCAGCACCACAACCACCACAATCAAAATGATCTGCTGGCGGGTCAGCTTCCCCTTCCGGGGGGGCCTGGAGCCCTGGCCGCCTGCCAGACGCTTTCCAAAGTTGCTCATGTTATTCTCTCTGTCCTTTCAGCGCATCCCTGGCTTCCAGGGTTTTGGGGTGAATGGGCGCGTTTCGGGCCTCCATCTCCCCGATGGTCATTTCCAGTCCCAGCAGCAGTCCGGCGTCCAGATCCTCATAGCAGGCCCGCCGCAGCGCCTCCACGCCGGAGAAATCCCGGGTGGGCTCAATGTAGTCCGCCAGATACAAAACCTTTTCCAGCAGCGTCATGCCCCCCCGCCCGGTGGTGTGCCAGCGGATGGCGCCGGTGATCTCCTCATCCGTGCCAAAGACCGCCCCCGCGATGCCCGCCCCGGTCTTGGAGTGGAGGAGCTTGATCTCCCGCCGCTCCATCTCGTCCAGGGGAACGCGGAACCGCTCCGCCAGGGCCAGCTGCTCCGGGAGGTTCAGCTTCTTCGTGCAGTCGTGGAGCAGGGCGGCCCGCCGGGCCTTCTCCACGTCCGCGCCCCAGCGCTCCGCCAGACGGGCGGCCTCCTGTTCCGTGCCCAGGACGTGGGGGATGCGCCGGTGGTCCAGGCAGCTCAGGGCCACGGGCCGGAGCCGCTCCAGGGGCAGGTGCTTCAAATCCGCCGCCGTGCCGTAGAGCTTCTCCCGGAGGATATAGCCGTACACCGCCGGAGCCAGCAGGCTCCCGCCCTCTCCCCTTGCCAGCCGCTCCCGCAGCTCTGTGGAGGATACGTCCACCACGCCGGGGATGCTGAGAGTGAAAATCCGCGCCTGGGGATAGGTCCGGCAGAGGTACTCCCGCTGAACGGAGAACAGCTCCTCCGTGTCCGCCTCCGTCCGCCCGAAGGCGGCGACGCCCGCCAGGGAGAGAATGCGCTCCGGTTCCCGCCAGGTCTGGAGGGTGAGGAACATATCCGCGCCCATCAGCAGCCAAAGCTCCTCCTCCGGGTACTGCTCCCGGAGCCGGGCCAAGGTATCGGCGGTGTAGCTGTTCCCCTCCCGCCGGAGCTCCAGGTCCAAAACCTCCACCCCGCCGCCCAGGCCCGCCTGTTCCATGGCAAGGCGGGTCATCTCCAGCCGCTGCTCCGGTGCGGGGCTGCCGGGGGGCAGGGTTTTATGAGGCGGGTGCCCCGTGGGGATCACCAAGAGTTTATCCAGCTTCAAAAGCCCGAATACCGCCCGGGCCGCGGTAATATGTCCCAGGTGCGGCGGGTTGAAGGCCCCGCCGTATACGCCGATCTTCAAAATGGAAGCCTCCTTGCAGACAGGATTAAGGGTTCTTCTTCCGCTCTTTTACCAGCGGAATCCGCTTTTCTTTCGGCTTGGAGTGGGTCTCCCGGTAGAGGACAAACTTGGTGCCGATGACCTGAACCACCTCGCTGCGGGTGGCCTTGGCCAGCGCCTCCGCCGCCGTCCTGGCGTCGTAGTCCAGGTTGTTCTCCAGCACCCGGCCCTTGATGAGCTCCCGGGCCTCCAGGGCGTCGTCCGCCTGTTTGATAAGATTTTCCCCGATGCCCTCCTTGCCGATCTGGAGGATGGTGTCGATGCCGTTGGCCAGCCCCCGTAGCTGGGCCCGCTGTTTGCTTGTCAAATCCATATGCTTCTCCGGCGCAGTCCGCGCCGCCTTTCCTTCATGAAATTGGAGGTTTAGCCGTCCACGGTGAACTCCAGAAGCTCCTCCATTGCCCCGTCAAACTCCAGTGTAAAGATGTGGCTCTCGTCCAGCGTCTGCTCCAAATATGTGATGGTGCTTACATCCAGATCAATCTGAGGGGTTCCCAGATCGGCAATCAGTTTTTCCACCGTCAGGCCCTCAAACATATTCTCCAGTCCGGGCAGAATGTAGGCGGCAATTTCAGGCAGCCGGTCCTCATAGAGCTCCGCCAGCTTTTTTGCCGCCGCCTCCAGTTCCCCGGAGGGCTCCTCGCAAACAAACTCTATTCCGCTCAGCTCCGCCAAATAGGCCCCGTCTTCCTCACTGTATTTGAACATAGCGCATTCTCCTTTTCAGACGTTTATTTCCTGAGATAAGTTCCCAGCTTCTCCGTGAAGGCCGCCAGTGCCTTTCCCCGGTGGGAAATTTTGCTCTTCTCCTCCGGGCCCAGCTGGCCGAAGGTCTTCCCCTTCTCCGGCAGCAGGAACACCGGGTCGTAGCCAAAACCGCCCTCCCCCAGAGGGGCGAAGGCGATGGCCCCGTCGCAGCGGCCCTCCGCCTCCAGGGTATCCCCGTTGGGGAAGGCACAGGCCACGGCGCAGGTGAAGTGGGCCGCCCGGGTGGTCTGTCCCCGCATTCCCCGGAGAAGGAGCATGCACCGTCCCCGGTCGTCCAGGCCCTCCCCGCCGTAGCGGGCGGAGTAGACCCCCGGGCCGCCGTTCAGGGCGTCCACGCAGAGGCCGGAGTCGTCGGCAATGGCGGGCAGGCCCGCTGCGGCGCAGACGGCCTTGGCCTTCAGCATGGCGTTCTCGGCAAAGGTGGTCCCGGTCTCCTCCACGTCCACCTCTACCCCAGCCTCGGCGGGGCTGACTACCTCCACGCCCAGTTCGGATAAAATCGCCTTCATCTCCGCCAGCTTCCCGGGGTTGTGGGTGGCCAGCACAAACTTTTCCGCCATCAGAATTTCCCTCCCAACGCTTCCTTTTGAATCGCCAGCAGCTCCTTGCAGCCCTTGGCGCACAATCGGACCAGCTCCTGCTGCTCCGTGGGGCTGAACGCCCGGCCCTCGCCGGTACCCTGGATTTCAATGAGCTCCCCCAGCTCGTTCATCACGCAGTTCAGATCCACCTGGGCCCGGCTGTCCTCGCTGTAGCGGAGGTCCAGCAGGGGCGTGTCGTCCACAATCCCGGCGGACACGCCGGTGACGCAGTGCCGGATGGGGCTGGCCCCCAGATCACCGTTCTCCACCAGCTTCCGGCAGGCCAGGGCCAGGGCCACAAAGCCCCCGGTGACGGAGGCGGTACGGGTCCCCCCGTCCCCCTGGAGCACGTCGCAGTCAATGGTGATGGTCCGCTCCCCCAGCCGCTTCATATCCACGGCGGACCGGAGGGACCGGCCCACCAGCCTCTGAATCTCCGCGCTCCGGGGGGAGAGCTTCAGCTTGGAGACATCCCGGCGGCTCCGCTCCCGGTTGGCCCGGGGGAGCATGGAGTACTCGGCGGTAATCCAGCCCTCTCCGTAGGGGACATGGGGCGGCGTCTTCTCCTCCACGCTGGCGCAGCAGAGAACCATGGTGTCCCCGCATTGAATCAGGCAGCTGCCCTCGGCAAATTTGACAAAATCCGTAGTAATGGTCACAGGCCGCAGCTCATGAAAAGCTCGGCCGTCCTCTCTGGTCAAGTTGATTCCTCCTCTTTTGTCTCAATCAAAATCAGACCGCATTTCTCACAGTGCCGGGCCGGGCACTTCGCCCCGTTCCACAGGCATTCCCCGGGGAGAGAAAACTCCCCCTCCCACATGGGCAGATACGAAACTCTGCGTTTGTCGGAGGGAGTCCACAGAATGCTGCGTTGTCCGCTCCGCACGAAACCCGGCGTCAAAGCCTCCCCGCAGCGGGGACAGTGGTCAAACACAGCGCCCGCCTCCTTTTAAATAATGGCCTCGGCGTATTCCTCCGAATCAAAGGGCCGGAGGTCGTCAATGCCCTCTCCCACCCCGGCGAACTTGACGGGGACGCCCAGCTCCCGGGCGATGGCCACGGCGATGCCACCCTTGGCGGTGCCGTCCAGCTTGGTGAGGATGATGCCCGTCAGCCCTGCCGCCTCCTTGAAGGTCTTGGCCTGAATCAAACCGTTCTGGCCCGTGGTGGCGTCCAGCACCAGCAGGGTTTCCCGGGCCGCGCCGGGGCACTCCCGGTCGATGATCTTGGAGAGCTTGGCAAGCTCCGCCATGAGGTTGGCCTTGTTGTGGAGCCGCCCCGCCGTGTCGCAGAGCACCACGTCCACGCCCCGGGCCTTGGCGGCCTGGAGCGCGTCGAAGAGCACCGCGCCGGGGTCCGCCCCCTCGTGCTGGCGGATCAGGTCGGCCTTCGCCCGTTCCGACCAGATTTCCAGCTGGTCGGCGGCGGCGGCCCGGAAGGTATCCGCCGCGCAGAGGAGGCACTTCTTCCCGCCGTAACGGAGGAGATTTGCCATCTTGCCGATGGAGGTGGTTTTTCCCACGCCGTTGACCCCAATGAAGAGGAAGACGCAGGGAGAGGTGGAGACGTTCACCTCCGTGGTGCCCACGTTCAGCGTGTCCACGATGATCTCCCGGAGAGCGGCGCGGACCTCCTCCTGGCTCACGAGTTTTTCCTTTCGGACCTTCTCCCGGAGCTTCTCCACCGTGTCTACGGCGATTTCCATGCCGAAATCCGATAGAATCAAGGTCTCCTCCAGCTCCTCAAAGAAGGCCTCGTCGGCCTCGGTGTAGGTGGTGAACAGATTGGTGGTGATTTTTTTCAGTTTGTCAAAGAAACCCATAGATGCCTCCTGGTGGTGTTCAGCCATGATGATGGCTGGTGCAATGCACTCCCCATTTGTCTCCGGCCCAATAGAGAAAAAGAAGGAACGACTTGCGGGGGACGGGGGGCCGCAGCTGAATGATCGGCGGAGCCGGAATGACTTCCCTCGCGCAATGAAATTGACCGGGGATTTGTTCGATGACGAATGGACCAGCTCCTCTTTCCGCTGCCTCTGATCCGGTGGTAGGGGGTATGTGTCCGCCCCCAGGTTTTCTCCCGGTTCCCCTCAGGCCGGTGGAATCAAAACTTTTTCTCCCGGGCCTCGTAGTCAATCTCCCGCCCGCAGCGGGCGCACTTCTTTTTCTTGAAGGGCGGATTGAAGCCTTTGCCGCAGTTCGGACAGCGCCAGCAGAACAGGGCCGTCATAATCGCCGCCAGGAACAAAAGTCCCCCTGCGCCTGACACCGCCACACTTTCCATCCAAATGCCCGCCGCCATCATAACCGCAGACACCGCGAACATCCCCAGAGTCATCCGTATCTTCTGCCGCAGACTCATCATGCTCCTCCTTACTCAATATCCAATTCCTTTGCCATGTCGTTCAAATTGATGGTCAGAATCTTGGACACCCCCTTTTCCTGCATGGTCACGCCGTACAGCACGTCGGCCTCCTCCATGGTGCCCCGGCGGTGGGTGATGACGATGAACTGCGTTCTCCCCGCCAGCTGGCGCATGTACCGGGCGTAGCGGGTGACGTTCACATCGTCCAGCGCCGCCTCGATCTCGTCCATGACGCAGAAGGGTGTGGGGTGGACCTTCAAAATGGAGAAGTACAGGGCGATGGCCACAAAGGCTTTCTCGCCGCCGGAGAGCAGGGAGATGGTTTTCAGCGTCTTTCCCGGCGGCTGGGCCTTGATTTCGATGCCGCAGTTCAGGATGTCCGTCTCGTCCTCCAGCTCCAGCTGGGCCTGTCCGCCGCCGAACATCTCCAGGAACGTGGCCTGGAAGCTCTCGTTCAAAAGCTGGAACTGCTCCGCGAAAATCCGGGTCATCTCCCCGGTGATGCCGCCGATGATGGTCTCCAGCTCTCCCTTGGCCCGTTCCACGTCGTCCCTCTGGTCCGTCAGATAGGTGTATCGGGTGTTCACCCGCTCGTACTCTTCAATGGCGCCGATGTTGGGGGTCCCCAAGGCGGCAATGCCCTTTTTCAGCTCCCCGATCCGCCGGGCGGCCTTGGGGACGCTTTCCAGCTCCATGCGCTGGGCCTGGGCGTCGCTGTGGCTCAGCTCGTAATGCTCCCAGAGCCGGTCCAGAATCTGCTTTTCCTCCATGCCGGAGGTGGCCAGCTTCTGCTCCAGCCGGGAGGCGGACCGCTCCAGGTTCAAGAGGTTCTCGTTCATCTCCTGGCTGGCCTTGTTCTGGGCGGTGCGCCGGGCCTCCAGCGCCATTTTCTCCTCGTTCAGGGCGCTCAGCCGCTCCTGGCAGTCCTTCCGCCGTTGGTTCAAAGCGCTCATATCCTCCCGGCGGCGGTCGATCTCCGCCAGGGCCTTTTCGATGGCCTCCTGGTAATTCCCCAGGGTCTCCTCCTTCTGCCGCCGGTCCCCCGTCAGCTCCGCCGCCAAGCGGCGCAGGTCCGCGGCCCGCCGGAGGGCGGCGTCCCGCTCGGCGGTGAGGGCGGCCAGCTCCTCCTTCCGGGCGGTGATTTCCTCCGTCAGAGCGCTGGACCGGGCCAGCAGCTCCGACTGGCCGGAGAGGGCCTGCGCGGCCTGCTCCCGGTACTTTGCGGCCTCCGCCTCCTGCCGGGCGATGGCCTGCTCCGCCGCTTCCTCCCGCCGCTGGTTGTCCGCCAGATGGCCGGTCAGGCTCTCCAGCTCTCCCGTCAGGTTCTCCAAATTCTCCCCCAGGGATTTGAGCAGGCTGTCAAAGTGGTTTTTCGCCCCCTCCAGCCGCAAAACCTCGTCCTCCGCCCGGCGGCGCTGGCTCTCGGCGGTTTCCAGGTCGTAGCGGGCAGCGGCAAGGTCCCGCTGAAAAACCTCCTCCTCCTGTCTGGCGGCCTCCAGCTGTTCCTGTATCTGCCCGGCCCGGCCGTGGAGCTTTTCCAGCTCTGCCGCCCGGCTCAGCACGCCGGAGTTCCGGGAAGTGGAGCCGCCGGTCATGGAGCCTCCCCGGTTGATGACCTGTCCGTCCAAGGTGACGATGCGGAAGGCATTGTGGTATTTCCGGGCCAGGGTGATGCCGCAGTCCAGGTCCTCCACAATGACCGTCCGGCCCAGGAGGTTCTGGAAGATATTCTGATACCGGGGATCGAAGCTCACCAGCCGGGAGGCGATGCCCACGAAGCCATATTCCCGCTCCACGCCGTTTGGCCGCAGCTCCTCGCCGCGGATGGCCGTGAGGGGCAGGAAGGTGGCCCGGCCCCCGTCCCGCTGTTTCAGATAGCCGATGGCGGCCTTGGCATCCTCCTCCCGGTCCACCACGATGTTCTGGAGCCCCGCCCCCAGGGCGATTTCGATGGCCACGGTGTACCGCTGTTCCGTCTTCATCAGCCCCGCCACAGGGCCGTGAACGCCCCGGAGGCGGTTCTGGCACACCAGCTTCACCGCCTTGGAAAAGCCCTCGTAGTCCTTCTCCATCTCCGTCAAAAGCCGGATGCGGTTCTCCAGGGCCCCGGAGTCCATGGTCAGCTTCATCCGCCTTTCTGCGGCGGCGGCGGCCTTTTTTTCCCGCTCCTCCATCCGCAGGCTGTGGCCCGCGATGATGTTGCCCGCGGCCGTGGCGTCGTCCCGGGCCTCCTCCAGCGCGCGGCGGTTGACCCGGGCCTCCTGCCGGGTCTGCTCCTGCTGTTCCTCCGCAGAGGCTCTTTCCGCCTCCACGGCCTTCCGCCGCTCCTCCAGCTGGCCGTTTTCGGCGGCGACGGCGGCGGCTTCCGCCCGCGCGTCGGCGGCGGCTGCTGCGGCCATGGCCTCCCGGCCTCGGAGGGCCTCCGCCTCCGACTGCCTGCCCCCTGCCTGGGCGGCGGCGGTCCGGGCCCTCTCCAACAGGGACTCCAGCCCCGCGCTCAGCTCCTCCAGGCGCCGGGACAGCTCCTCCGCCCGGTCCTTCTCCCGGGCGGACTGGTCCGCCAGCCCGCCGGCCCGGCTGTCGGACTCCACCAGCTCCGTCCGGGCCCGGTCAATGTTCTCCTGGTTGTGGGCGATGCCGCTTTCCAGCACCGCGATGGCGGCGGACTGGTCCTTGGCCTGGGCGTCCAGCTCTCCGGCCTCTCCCCGGACCTGCTCCGCCTCCATGTCCTTTTGCCGCATCTCCTCGCCGAAGCGCTCCCCCTCGGCGTAGAGGGCATCCAGGGCCGCCCGGGCCTCGTCCCGCTCCTTCTCGGCGGCGTGGAAGTCCATCTCCAGCTTCCGGGCGCTGATTTTCAGGGCGTCCAGGTTCTCCAGCCACACGGAGATCTCCAGCACCCGCAGCTCGTCCCGGAGGATGAGATACTGCTTCGCCTTCTCCGCCTGATCCCGCAGAGGCTCCACCTGGAGCTCCAGCTCCGAAATCTTGTCGTTGATGCGGACCAGATTCTCCTCCGTCCGCTCCAGCTTCCGCTCCGCCTCCTCCTTCCGGTGCCGGAAGCGGGCAATGCCGGCGGCCTCCTCAAAAATCTCCCGGCGTTCGCTGCTCCGGGTGGAGAGGATTTCGTCAATCTTGCCCTGGCCGATGATGGAATACCCCTCCCGGCCAAGGCCGGTGTCCAGAAACAGCTCCGTCACGTCCTTGAGCCGGACGGACTGGCGGTTGATGTAGTATTCGCTCTCTCCGCTGCGGTAATACCGGCGGGTGACGGCCACCTCCGCCTCTTCCATAGAGGGGAAGATGCGCTCCGTGTTGTCCAGCACCAGCGTCACCTGGGCAAAGCCCACCTGGTTCCTCTGCTCCGTGCCGCCGAAGATGACGTCCTCCATCTTCGCGCCCCGGAGGCCCTTGGCGCTCTGTTCTCCCATGACCCAGCGGATGGCGTCGGAAATATTGGATTTCCCCGAGCCGTTGGGACCCACGATGGCGGTGATATCCTCCCCGAAGTTCAGAACGGTCTTGTCCGGAAAGGACTTGAAGCCCTGAATTTCCAGCGCCTTCAGGTACACAATAACGCCCCTTTCTGTTCAAAGCCCGTCAACCCATTGCGCCGCAGGGGCTCGGTGCTCTCCACATGCTTTGCGGCCGCTCCGCTTCCGGCGCATCTTTGGGCTCAGGCGGTGTAGCAATCCGTGCAGATTCCCTGTGCTCTCCCCGTTTTTCCGGCAGAACGATTCTCTTTCTGGAAATCAAAGGAAATCTGACATAGCATTTTATTTTACCACATCAAATTCCCTTTTGCAAGGTTCAAGCCCGCAGCAGGGGCAGGGCAAGTTGTATATTGAAAATGGACAGTCGGACAAGCCATGTCCGGCTGTCAAATTATATTTAGGGGGCCGCCCCTCAGCCCCCGTAAGAGAAGAAAGGCAGGAGGCAACATGAAAATCATAGGCATCAGGCCCTCGTCCTTCACCGGAGAGGACAAGTCCCAAATCAGCGGCAGGAACATCTACCTGACGTATCCCCTGGAAAAGGGGGAAGGTCTCGGCTCCGAACGCATTTTCGTCACGGACGCTAAGCTGAACAAGTGGGAGTATCAGCCGAAAGTGGGCGACGAGGTAAACGTCTCGTATAACCGCTTCGGCAGGTGCGACGGCATGGCAAAAGCCTGATGGCTCCCGCAATGCTGGACCCCTGCGACCTGTGCCCGCTCTTCCCCCCTGGGCACGACGTTCCCCCGGTCCCTCCGGTGTGCCAGTCCTGTTACTGGTTCCACTTCTGGGACCTGGTTTTTCCGTCCCGGGCGGCGGACCAACCCCAACCCTAGCCTGTAACCTTCCTCGCCGGTGAATGTCGGGAGATATGCACGGTCGAGGCCCTCAAAGAAGCGGGGCGAAAGCCCCGCAGAGGGTACTTGACTCCATAACGTTTTCCGGGAAGTGATTGCGCTATGGGCATTTCGCCTCTTTACTCTATTCACCAGTACAGCGAGGAAATTTACAAGGTCGTGGCCTTCAAAGGCGTCCGGGACCCGGAGAACCCCCGTGTCCGTGATAAGGAGCATGAACAGCACTATGACGCCAAGCTGAACGAGGCGTTCTGCCGGGCAAAGTCTCTGGTCCTGCAATACGCCCTGTGCAATCCCTGGGACTTCTTCTTCACTGGTACTCTGGATAAAACCAAATTCAACCGTTACGATCTGGACGAGTATCAGCAAAAGCTCTCCCAGTTCATCAGGGACAAACGCAAAGCCTACGGCACGCAGTTGCAGTATCTCCTTATCCCGGAGCACCATGAGGACGGCGCGTGGCACGTCCACGGCCTCCTCTCCGGGCTCCCGGACGGGGTCCTCCGGCGGTTCCGCCGCCCGGAGCCCTGGTATTTGGTGAACAGTGATTATCTTAACTGGACGGATTACATGGACAAGTTCGGCTTTTGCTCCCTGGGCCCCATTAAGCACCCTGTAGCAACATCCTTCTACATAACCAAGTATGTCAGCAAGGAACTGTCCCTTCGGGGCAAGGACGTAGGGAAGCACCTGTATTTCCATTCCCGGCCACTCAAAAAAGCGGAACATGCTTCAAACGTCTACTTCTACAATCCCGGCCTGGATGCCGTGTGTGTCCATGACCATGATTTCTGCAAAACCGGCATGGTACAGGACGCAAGCTGGATGTTCCCATACCAGTGGGACGGCGTGGAAGCGATAAATGAAACTCCGCTGGACCCTCCAAAGCCCCTGGAGCCGGAAGCGGACTTCCGGCCCTCGGAAATAGACCCATTCTGTGAACAGCTAAGCATCTTTTGAAAATGCGTTTCCAAGGCCCCAGCGGAAGAAAGCCCGGCACGCTGGAACGTACCGGGCCTGACGGGGTAGGGTTATCCCCTGGCGATTCTGCGTCCAATCCCTAAAGCTATGCAGACGATGATAAAGCATATGCCTTTTGCCATTTGGAAACACCCCCTTTCTTGGATAATTTCAAGCATGACGATGCTCCTCCTTTGTCTGGTTTCATGATGTGTGTGGTAACTGTCATTTTACCAAAAGAAGGACGTTTTACCCAATGAACAATCCGTAAAGCCCGCCGGGGCCTTGCAAGCGCATTTTCAATCCGTAACACAATCGGACGCCGCTGCCGCGTGCAGCTGAAGGAAATCCGTGTTACAAAGGAGGCACTATGCACTATTCCGTTTACGACGCAAGCGGGAAGCTCCGCTTTGAAAGCGATAATTGGCCCATGGCCCGCTCCGCCCTGGACCTTGTGATTCAAGAAGCCCAGGAATCAGATTGCCCAGGGGACTGCCCCCGGTTGGAAATCCATTCATTTTAAGGGGGGCCGAGGAATGACCGCCCTATTCGTCTTCGCTCTGCCTTTCGCCCTCTACGGCATCGCCTATGGCTCTTATTGCCTGGGCCGCTCCCTGGCCCGGCTGGTCCCTGTCCTTTGGGCCCGGCTCCGCCAAAAGAAGAAGGGCCGCTAAGCGGCCCTTTGGATATACTTTGTCATGGAGTTTTACAATTGCTTAAATCGTCTTTGTGAGCAAATCGGTTGTTCTTTGGATACGGCGTTTTTAATCGCTCTTTGGGGCTTTGCGCTTCTGTTCCATGCCTCCATCCAGTTTATTCGTTGGCTTTTTTCCCGCCGCAAGAAGAACCGCCTCTAGCGGTCCCCCTCCTCCCGGTGCTCGTCCTGGATAAGATGCAGAAGTATTTCGTTGGACTTCCGCACCATATCGACCTCCCGCCGCTCCGCCTCCCGCTGACGCTCCAGCTCCTCGGCCTCCCCGGAGCTCCGCCGGGCTATCAGGCCCTTTACGGCCCGGACGATGTTGCGAATGATGATATACGCTAATATAAGGCAACAAATATTTCCAGCTAAATGTATGAGGTCGTTGATGATTTTCCAAGTAGGTCCAGGGAAAAGCAGATTATTATTCAGCACATTTATAACTTCCAGTAGGATTATTCCAATAATAGGATGCCATAACCGCAATTGCATCTTTTTCATGTTTATGCCTCCTTTTTTGGAATAGTATCATGTTTTGATAGGTGGTGTCAACTTTTGCAAAATATAGTCCGCCGTTATAGTGCGGTTTTGATGTCTGCTTTGTTGATGCTGGCTGTAAGTGTTCCGGCTTATGCTACTGAAATAGATTATGTTTCAAGGGATAGCTTTTGGAACTGGATTGCTGGTAGCAATGGAATCGCACAAAAGTTTGTCGGTTTTCTTTCTTTTTCTGGGACGTGTGCCCAGTCAGAGGATAGTTACCATCATGCATCATCTTACGAATATGATACGGAAGATGGTCATTATGGTTGTGTTTGTATATACTGCGGTAAAGTTTTTATAGCTTACGCCTCGGACCTCTCCGCCGCCTACGACGATTACGTCGAAACCCTCCCGGCGACAGGCTATACTTCGGACGGTAGTCTCCAATATTCGCCAGTCCATGATTACTTTGAGCTTAGTTATTCTTCTGGTTCTGCATATGGTGGGCTGGCTCGTTATTGTGAGCATCATGATGGTGAACATGGCGAAAATGATAGATTTTCTTTTGATTTTAACTGTACATCAAATTCAATAAGTGTATTTCCCATTTCAGGGAGTTCTGTTTTTAAAAGTGTTTCTGCATATTTTTATTTTAAAGGGACTGCTCCAATTGATGGTTATTATACCAGGCTTCATATGCCGGCTATGACTGGATATTTTTTGGATGCTGATGGATTGAATCATCCTATTGATAAAAATTGGGTTTCACAAACTTCTACTTTTTATACCGCTGGGTCTAACTTTTCTCTCTATTGTTATCTACCTTCTGGTGAGTTTTCCAGTAAATCTGCAAGGTTTGCTTTTATTCAAGGTATTCCCCCCGTCTATAAAATAACTCCGGTTTCCGCCATATCCTCCGACACCTACAACATCAACACCCGCCCAACCTCCATCACTGGCGGAAACTATGGCATAGTAGGAGACAACGGCCAAATCACCAAAGTAGAAGATAATTCCACCATCATCAACGAAACAAACAACACCTTCTACAACCCGGCAACAGGCACCACCGTCCCCATTGTAAACTGGAGCTACGACTATTCGGACCGCAGTTACAAAGTAACCCTGGAATCCGGTGATACCGCCACCGTCACATATGGAGATGAAAATATCACCATCTCCCAAATTACCACCACCGAAGGGGACACCATCACAAACAACTACACGATTTATTACTTGGTCGACGGCTCCGGCTCCACAACTCCCCCCTGCGTTCACGACTGGCAGGAAACCAGCACCACTCCTGCCACCTGCACCGTCCCCGGCTCCAAGCTCTCCACCTGCTCCAAATGCCAGCAGACGAAAAAGGACCCCATTCCCGCCCTGGGCCACGACTGGCAGGTCAAGCAGACCGTCACCACGGAATACGACGACACGGGCCAGCTTATCCAGCAGGGCTACACCATCTTCGAGTGCTCCCGCTGTCATGAACAGTATAAATCCTCCGACGGCACCATTCCCCCCGGCGGTGGCTCCGGCACGGACCCAGGCGGTGACGAAGGTGAAACTATCTGGGACAAGCTGGGCAAGCTCCTGGGAACTGCTGTCAAGGCCCTCCTGGATCTTCTGGGCTCCGCCGTTGACGTCATTCTGGGCGGCTTGATTGACCTGATTACAAACCTTGTCGAAAGCCTCAAACAGCTGGTGGACCTGTTCGGCACCGTAGGCGAGGCCTTCCAAGTCCTCTGGACCTGGCTTCCCCCGGAGATTACCGCAATCCTCGTCGCTGGCGTCTCCATCTTCGTTTTCGTGGCCCTGCTGAAATTCTTCATGAAATAGCGTAACACAACCGGACGCCGCTGCCGCCGTCCTGGCTTGCGCCCTTGTGTTACAAAGGAGGTCCTTCCATGCTTGAATCAACCGCCGCCCTGGGACAAGCCCTGTTTGCGGGCATCTGGAAGCTGTTCGACATCCAATTCCCCGGCTTCAGCTTCACCTTCCGTCAGTTCTGGATAGCGGTTGCCCTTTGCGGCCTCTCCATCCGGGTAATTCGTGTCATTTTCAGCTTCGGCGGCTCCGGCGGAGAGTCCCCGCGCTCCAGCAGTACCCGAACCCCCAAAATCTCCAAAGAACGGAGGCATGATGAATTTTGAAAAAGTTCCTTTCCCTGCTTCTGGCCCTTCTGCTCCTCCTGGCTCTAACCGTCCCCGCCCTGGCGGAAGAAACGGAGGATTCGGAAGTTATTGAAACGTCGGAAGAAAGCGCCCCGGACGATACGCCGTCTTCTTCAGAGACTGACCCGGCCCCTGTGCCTGAACCAGAACCTGAACCGGACCCTGCTCCGGCTCCTGACCCTGAACCAGAACCCGCCCCCGCCCCTGTTCCAACTCCTGACCCTGTTCCAGAACCGGACCCAGCGCCGACGCCGGACCCGCTCCCGGACGTGGACCCGGACCCTTCTCCGGTCCTGCCGGAACCTCCTGCGGAGAATCAGCCGCCTGTGGAAGTCCCTCCCGTGGACCTGGATACTCCTGCTGGCCCTGGCGGCCTGGACGCTCCAACGTATGACGTGACGGAAGCCCCAAACGGTGACATCATTATTGAGGAGCACAGCTATACCCGCACGGTGGATATCCTGGGCCTGCCTGTTTCCTTTAACCTGGACGATCTTACAATGCGTTCCGCCCTCACGGCAATTTTCGGAGAGTACACGCCGAAAACCCAGACGGTTTCTACATACTACGACGGCCAGCTCCTGGACACCTCCACCGAATACGTCCCCGGCCTTGCCGGAATGGATATGGAATGGATAGCCGGGGTTATCGTTTTCACGGTCCTGCTCTACTGTTTCATGAAGCTCCTGGGAGGCGTGTTCAAGTAATGGAAAACATGACCGCCTTTTTCCGGGAAATGCTCCAGGCTGTGGCCGTGTTCCTCGGAACGGAACCGATTATTTACATCTTCGGTCTTGTCTGTCTTGCCGCCCTGGCGAAGATAGTCAAAGATATGATTCTTTGAAGAAAGGAGGATGCCCTATGACAGAAGGCGCCGCTACTGCCGCTACTATGGCTACCCTGTTATCCACCATCGGCGAAGTCCTGAACGCCGCCGTGGGCTGGATCGGCGTGATTGCCAATGTAGTCACTAGTACGCCGCTCTTTATGATCGGCGTGGTGATCATGTTCGTCGGCGTAGGTATTGGCTTGGTCTCCCGGCTCCTGCACCTCTGAGTCCCTGGGGGGAGGGCGCACGCAACGAAGTGCGTGCCCCTCCCCCCAAACCATTATCATTCCTGATTTCCGAAAGGAGTGCAAATAGATGGCTCTGCTCATTCTTGCCGCCCTGGTTTATCTCCCGTTCTTCCTGCTCTCGTTCCTCTGCCCAAAGCATCCCCATGTCCTCAACGTCTATTTTGGCGTTCCCGGCTCCGGCAAAACCACCTTCGCCGCCTATCTCACGAAATGGGCTCTCCATGAAAATGCCCTTATTCGCTTCTGCCGGAAGCATCCGAACCGCCTGACGGCCCTGCTCCTGGACAGCCGGTATCTGAAACGGCGGATAGACGTTTTCTCAAACGTCCCCATTACCGGAGCCTACCAGCTGAACGCCAAAGAGGATATCGGACACTTCATGATAGAGGATGCAAAAATTATCATAGACGAAGCGGGGATAGAGTACAATAACCGGAACTACAAGACCTTCTCCCAGGAGGCGATTTACTTCTACAAGTATCACCGGCATTACAAAACGTCGGTGGATATTTTCTCCCAAAGCTATGAGGATATGGACGTCACCCTGCGGCGGCTGGCCCAGAACTTTTACGTGGTCCGCCGCTCCCTGGTCCCGTTCTGCGTGGTAGCCCGGAGGATACGGCGCAAGGTCGGGGTTGATGAACACACGAAGCAGATCATGGACCTTTACGCCATGGGCGTGCCCATCATCGACACAAGGCGTATTTTCGCCCCGTCCCTCTGGAAGCTGTTCAACAGCTATTCTCGCAAGGAGCTTCCCCGAAAGGACTGGCCCGTCTGGTGAGTGTAACACAATCTATCCCGGCAGCAGCTGCTGATCCGTGCCGCTGCCAGCTCTGTTTGTGTTACAGCCTCCCCGCCTCCGCTGGCGTTAACCATCCAAGCACTTTCCGGGGGTAGTTGTTCATCCAGTCCACGGCCTCTTGTATTTGCCGCTGGGTGACCTTCGTGAAATCCGTCCCCTTCGGAAAGAACCGGCGCAGAAGCCGGTTATGGTTTTCATTGGTCCCCTTCTCCCAGGCGGAGTAGGAATGACAGTAATAAACCTCAAACCGCTTCCCGCCGTAGATAGACCGGGTGAGTAAATCGTACTCCAGGAACTCCGGCCCATTGTCCGTGGTGATGCTCCGGAAAGCCTCCCGGAATTTCCGTTTGCCCAGTTTCCGCTCCAGCCGGTCAAAGACAGCCCGAACCGACGCCGCCCGTTTATCCGGCAAAAGAAACGCCATTTCCTCCCGCCCCTTCCGGTCCGTGATGGTGAGCGTAGCCGCCTTGGTATTGGCGCATCCCACTACGAGGTCTATTTCCTTGTGGCCCAGCTCTTCCCGCCGGTTCGCCGCCTCCGGCCTGTTCACAATAGACGGTAAAGCCGGGTGAACGGTCCGCCGCTCCGGCTTCGCCGCTTTTTGCCGGGGCCGTCCCTTTTCAATAAGGTCTTTGTTGGTGATATGGAGAAAAACCCGCTTGTCTATGTAGCTGTAGAGGGTAGAGGGGCAGACGGAGGTGGTGAAGCCCTCCGCTCTGGCCGCCGCCAGCGCCGCCGAAGGAGAAAACCGCTTCCGCCGGTCCTGCTTCCCGTTCGGCTGGATGCCCAGCATTTTCTTTTCCAGGTAGTCGGCAAGGGCGTGGTCGTTTCCGATTTTCAAGGGCCGTCCCTTGGCGGTCTGGTTGTATTCGTGAATCTGCTGGGCCTTGTCCGCCGAGTATCGTATTTGGTCCTGTAAATCGCAGGTGTGGACGTAAAGGCCCCGCTTCATCTCGTTATAGACGGTCTGGCGGCAGATGCCCATTTTTCGGGCAATCTCCGTAGGTCCCGCCCCCGCCAGCAGCATTCCTTCCATGATATACCGTTCATCCTCGGTAAGGTAATGCTGTCCCTTCTTCCCCGCCATAGTATTCTCCCTTCGTATAAGCTCCCGCCCACGGCCGAAACCGTGGGCGGTCTCCATTGTAACACACCGCCGCAAGCTGCCGCTCGAGGCCTCCCACGGAATTGTGTTACAGCCCCTTCAAGGAGATGCGAGAGGCCCTTGGCCGGGTCGCATGAAAAACTCCCCCGGGCCCCCTGGCCCAGCTTTCAGACGTGGACCTGGGTTCGTCAGCCCTCCAGCCTCCAGCCGTGGCCCCTGATTACCATTCCTTGTATACCGGGCCCCCTGGCCCCAGCCCCCGACAATTGCCGCACTGTAACACACTGGCGCAAGCTGCGCCCGGAGGCCTCCAGCAACATTGTGTTACAGTTTTTCAAGTTCCCTCAAATGATAATCCAGGCTCTTTTGAATACTCTGAATTGTTTGGTCCAGTACTGTTCTCCGCTTCCGCAGTTCGGCAAGCCGCTTTTCTTCCTGTCGTACCTGCTTCTGAACTTCTTTCAGCTCCGCTTCCCTCTGCGGCAACTCCCAAACGCACCGGGTTACAAGGTTCTCGAACTTCTCCGTAAAGGTATTCCCGGCCTGCCGGTCAATAAGCTTCGCCAGCTCGTCCGAAAAGCGGATACTGCGGATATTCGGTTTTCCCGCCATGCCTTACACTCCCTTCCTTCTCAAAAACCGTTCCACGACATCCAGATAGTTCTTGATGCCCATGTCCCCGTCCATCGTCATGGCAAAGCTGAACAGCTCTTCCGGCGTAATCTCTCGGCCCATTGCCTTCCATCGTTCTGTAAGCCTGTCAAGACGGTTGACCATTCTTTCATCCAGTTCATAGGTGACCGTAAATTCTCTTCGCTCCATGTCGTGCTCCTTCCTCCGGGACGCACCCGGCTCCAAAATAAAAACGTGTCGGCCTGCCGAAATCGGCCTCGGCGATTTCGGTTGCCCACCGTTGGCACAATCACTGTTGGCTGTCAAGGGTTGGAGCGGAGCGGAAAGCAAAAAATTTTCCAGGCTCTTCGGAACCTGGAAAAATTTTTGCGGCCCTTGACGGCCAACTGTTATTGTGCGACCGCCCCGGCCCATGGCCGGGGCTCCTCATTCTTTCGTCCCCGCCGTGCGGTCTGCAATACATTCCCCAGCCCGCAGCAGCTCCGCCAGGACGATTCTTGTGTTACGTTCACATGCATGCCCCTAGGGGGTATGTCTAAATTCTTCTTGACATTTACCCGCAGCAGGGGCAGCAGGGGCGGACCTGCGCCCGATGCCTCCTTCTTATGAAATGCGCTATCAGATACGCCCCTCCTGCCAGCGGCTTGCTTTTGCCTCCGGGCTCTGCTATACTTTCAACGTATCGTTCCAAGGGTCTCTTGGAAATCCATGGAGGTCGTGATGATTTTTGAAAAGCCGATCCGAACAGGACGCGCTGCCGGCTGCGGCAGCTGGCAGCGCCAATACGAAGCCCTGCGGGTCTCCGCCGCCCAGGCGGCGGAACAAATCCGGCCCGGGGACGCCGTAGCCGTCAGTGGCTCGGCCAACTGGCCCTATGCCGTGGACGCAGCCCTGGCCCCGCGCCTGCGGTCCCTGGGGGGCCATATTGAGCTGTTGTCCCTCTACGCCCCGCTGGACACCGCACTGCTGTCCCCGGACAACGCGGATCTGGTGTCCTATCAAGCCAACTTCTTCTCCGGAGAGCGGCTGCTGGCCAAGCAGGGAAACGTCTGGTACGTCCCCACCCACCTGGGTGCCACCGGAGACTGGATGTGCGCCCGGAGGCCCCGGGCGGTGGTGATCGCCTGCTCCGCCCCGGATGAAAACGGCTGGATGTGCCGCTCCCTGTGGGGGGCCAGCGTCCCCCGGCAGGTTCTGGAGCAGGCGGAGACCGTGATCGTGGTTGTAAACGACCAGCTTCCCTTCTTCTCCAGCGGCGGGGAGGGCCATATGTGGTTCCACGTCTCGGAGGCGGACGCCATTGTGGAGGACAGCCGCCCCCCGGTGGAGCATCCCCCGGTCCCGGCGGGGGAGACGGACCGCCGCATCGCGGAGTACATTGCAGAGCTGGTCCCCGACGGAGCCTGCGTCCAGTTCGGCCTGGGGGGGCTGGCCAACGCCGTGGGCGAGTGCCTGGCGGACGCGGGGAAGCGGGACCTGGGCCTCCAGACGGAGGTCATCGGGAACTGCGTCATGGAGCTGATGAAAAAGGGCGTCCTCAACAACAGCCGCAAGCAGACCTGCCCGGGCCGGTCTGCGGGGGCCTATTTCGTGGGGGACAAGCGCCTGTGGGACTTTGCCCGGGACAACCCGGCCTTCTGCCAGAAGGACATCCACTGGACCAACGACCCCCGGCGCATCGCTCGGAACCACCGGGTGGTCTCCATCAACAACGCCATGGAAATCGACCTCACCGGACAGGTCAACGCCGAGAGCGCTGGCCCCCGGCAGTACTCCGGCACCGGGGGCCAGCTGGAATGGGTGCTGGGCTCCCAGTGGTCCAAGGACGGAAAGAGCATCATCGCCCTGCGCTCCAGCTACCGGGACAAGGCCGGGGTCCTCCACTCCAAAATCGTCCCCCAGCTTCCGCCGGGGAGCGTCGTCACCACGCCCCGGACCTGTGTTCAGTACGTGGTCACGGAGTACGGCGTGGCGGACCTGAAATACAAAAGCGTCCTGGAGCGGGCCCGGGCCCTCATTGCCATTGCCCATCCGGACTTCCGGACAGAGCTGTCCCGGAATCTTGCGGGAACCCTCCTTTGAGGGTTCCCGTTTGCTTTCCGGGGGCCCTCCCACCGGGAGAAATTGGCCGGGAGAAATTGGCAAACTCTCTCCTTGACAGTCTGATGTCTGCGTGCGATAATAGACATATGAATTTTAACGCCCGGTATTCCGTGAACCGGGCAGATGAGAGAAGGGGGATCTTATGAAACGCAAAACCATGGACGGCAACGAGGCCGCCGCCTACGCCAGCTATGCCTTCACCGAGGTTGCGACCATCTATCCCATCACGCCCTCCAGCCCCATGGCAGAGCACGTGGACACCTGGGCCGCCAATGGGATGAAAAACATCTTCGGCCAGAGCGTGCGCCTGACGGAGATGCAGAGCGAGGCCGGAGCCTGCGGGGCCATGCACGGCTCCCTGGAGGCCGGGGCCCTCACCACCAGCTACACCGCCAGCCAGGGCCTGATGCTGATGGTGCCGCCCCTGTACCGCATCGCAGGGCAGCTCCTCCCCGGCGTCATCCACGTGGCCGCCCGGACCGTGGGCACCAGCGCCTTCTCCATCTTCGGGGACCACTCCGACGTGATGGCCTGCCGCCAGACAGGCTTTGCCCAGCTGGCCTCCTCCTGCGTCCAGGAGTGCATGGATTTAGCCGCCGCAGCCCACCTCTCCGCCATCAAAAGCCGGGTGCCCTTCATGCACTTCTTCGACGGCTTCCGCACCAGCCACGAGATTCAGAAAATCGACGTGCTGGACTACGGGGACCTTGCCAAAATGGTGGACCGGGAGGCCCTGGACCGCTTCCGGGCCAACGCCCTGAACAGCGAGCATCCCCTGATGCGCTCCACCGTCATCAACCCGGACACGGCCTTCCAGCTCCGGGAGGCGGTGAATCCCTATTACGACGCCGTTCCCGGCATCGTGGAGGACTATCTGGCCCAAATGTCCGCCCTGACGGGCCGGGACTACAAGCTCTTCAACTACTACGGCGACCCCCAGGCGGAGCAGGTGGTCGTGGCCATGGGCAGCGTCTCCGGCTGCCTCCAGGAGGTGGTCCGGCACTTAAACGCCCAGGGCCGCAGGGTGGGCTTCCTTCAGGTCCGGCTCTACCGGCCCTTCAGCGCCGCGCATTTCCTGGCGGCTCTGCCGGAGAGCTGCCGGCGGCTGACCGTGCTGGACCGGACCAAGGAGCCCGGCGCGGGCGGCGAGCCCCTCTATAAGGACGTCTGTTCCGTCCTCCAGCAGGGAAACCGCCGGGTCCAGGTGCTGGGCGGGCGCTACGGCCTCTCCAGCAAGGACACCACCCCGGCCCAGATGATCGCCGTCTACGACAACATGGCCGGGGAACAGAAGGACCGCTTCACCGTGGGCATCACCGACGACCTGACCCACCACTCCCTATCCGTGGGGGAGAACGTGGTCACGGCGGATTCCCGGACCATCAGCTGCAAGTTCTGGGGCCTGGGGTCCGACGGCACCGTGGGCGCCAACAAAAACTCCATCAAGATCATCGGAGACAACACGGACCAATACGTCCAGGCCTACTTTGAGTACGACACCAAAAAGTCCGGCGGCGTAACGAAAAGCCATCTCCGCTTCGGCCACACCCCCATTCTCTCCACCTACTATGTCACCATGGCGGACTTCATCGCCTGCCATAACCAGAGCTACATTTCCAAATACGACATCGTCAGCGAGCTCAAGGAGGGCGGAACCTTCCTCCTGAACTGCAGCTGGTCCGACGAGGACCTGGAAGCCCGCCTCCCCAACCGGGTCAAGCGCCTCCTGGCGGAGCGCAGGGCCAAGTTCTACACCATCGACGCGGGCGCCGCCGCCCAGGCCATCGGCCTGGGGAACCGGACCAACAGCGTCCTCCAGGCCGCCTTCTTCCAGCTCTCCGGTGTCCTGCCGGTGGAACAGGCCGTGGACTACATGAAGGCCGCCATCCAAAAAACCTACGGCCACAAGGGGGACAACGTGGTTCGCATGAACTGCGCCGCCGTGGATGCGGGCCTGACGGGCCTCCGCGAAGTTCCCGTCCCCGCCGCCTGGGCCGGTCTCACCGACGAGCCGGAGGCCGTGGATACCGCCTCCCCCTGGTACGTCCGCACCGTCATGCGGGCCGTCAACGCCCAGAAGGGCGATAGCCTCCCCGTCAGCGCCTTCCGAGACACGGCGGACGGCAGCGTTCCCATGGCGACGTCAAAATACGAAAAGCGGGGCTTTGCCTCCCACGTGGCCGGCTGGCTCCCTGAAAACTGCATCGGCTGCAACCTCTGCTCCCTCATGTGCCCCCACGCCGCCATCCGGCCCTTCCTGTTGAATGAGGAGGAGGTCCGAAACGCCCCGGCGGGCTACGTCACGAAGGAGGCCAAGGGCAAGGGCTTCGACGGCCTCCGGTTCCGCATCCAGGTGGACCCCCTGGACTGCACCGGCTGCGGCACCTGCGCCGCCGCCTGCATCGCCAAGGAAAAGGCCATCGTCATGCGCCCCATCGAGGAGGAGCTGCCCCAGCAGCCCAATTGGGATTACAGCCTCTCCCTCTCCCCCAAGATCAACCCCATGAACAAGTTCACCGTCAAGGGAAGCCAGTACGAACAGCCCCTGCTGGAGTTCTCCGGGGCCTGCGCGGGCTGCGGAGAGACGCCCTACATGAAGCTCCTCACCCAGCTCTTCGGCGAACGGATGGTGGTGGCCAACGCCACGGGCTGCACCCAGGCCTGGGGCTTCAGCGTCCCCAGCTACCCCTACACCACCAAGCCCAACGGACGGGGCCCCGCCCTCTCCAACTCCCTCTTTGAAAACAACGCCGAGTACTCCCTGGGCATGGTCCTCAGTGTCCGCCAGCAGCGGCTCCGCCTCCAGCGGGACGTCCGGGAGCTGCTGGAGGAGACGAAGGACGAAACCCTGAAAGCCGCCCTCTCCGCGTGGCTGGAGGGCTTCGAGGACAAACAGCGGACCATTGAGCTCAGCGACGCGGTCATTGCCGCCCTGAAGGCCTGTCCCGAGACCGGGGAGCGCATGGAGGCCGTCCGGAAGGCCCAGGACCAGCTGGTGAAAAAGAGCATGTGGATGTACGGCGGCGACGGCTGGGCCTATGACATCGGCTACGGCGGATTGGACCACGTGCTGGCCGCGGGGGAGGACGTGAACATCCTGGTGGTGGATACCGAGGTCTACTCCAACACCGGCGGCCAGTCCTCCAAGGCCACCCCCTTCGGCGCCGTGGCTCAGTTTGCCGCCGCGGGCAAGCGGACGGAAAAAAAGGACCTGGGCATGCTGGCCACCCAGTACCAGAATGTGTACGTGGCCTCCGTGGCCCTGGGGGCGGACCCCGCCCAGTACATCAAGGCCCTCCGGGAGGCGGAGGCCCACGACGGCCCCTCCCTTATCGTGGCCTACGCCCCCTGCATCAACCACGGCATTGTCAAGGGCATGGCCTGGGCCCAGGAGGAGGCCAGGCTGGCCGTCCGCAGCGGCTACTGGGTCCTCTACCGCTACGACCCCAAACGCAAGGCCGAGGGCAAGAACCCCTTCCAGCTGGACTTCCAGGAGCCCCGGTATGATCTCCGGGAGTTCTTCATGGGAGAGATCCGGTTCAACTCCCTCCAGAGAACCTTCCCCGAGGCGGCGGAGGCCCTGCTGGTGGAGGCCCGGAACCAGTGCCGGAACCGCTGGGCCCGGTACACCCATCTGGCGTCCCAGGACTACTCCCGCCTGCTGGACGTGCTGGAGGACTACCCCATTCACGACCAGGAAAAGGCGTAATCTCAGACCCCTTCCAGCTCCCGCCAGCCCCGCGCCGCACGGCGCGGGGCCGGCTTTTTTTGACATTGACGGGAATCCGGAGTACAATCCGGCTGAGGGACGAAAAAATTTTTTCCGCAGGCGCGTCACATTCCGCCCCGCCGGTTCGTTCAGGAGTATAGAGACGAAAGGAGGCGGCAAGATGCTGGTATATCTGCAGGCCATAGACGACCCCCAGGACCGGACGCGGTTTGAGGCGATGTACAGCGCCTACCGGGGGCTGATGTTCCACATGGCCAACCGGATTTTGCAAAACACCCAGGATGCGGAGGACGCGGTGCATCTGGCCTTCCTCAGTCTCGCAAACCACCGCCTTCCCGCAGAGCTGGGACCCCAGGCCCGGCATCTGGCCGCCGTGACGGCGGAGCGGAAGGCCATTGACCTCTACCGGGCCCGGAAGCGGCGGCCGGAGGTGGAGCTGGCGGAAAGGGGGGAGATCGTTTGAACATTACCGACGAGATGCTGTACGCCGCGGCCCCGGAGGCGGCGGAGCGCTGGCTGGATACCCTCCCGAAGCGGGAGGACTGCGGGCACGGCTTTTCCCTGACCTTTGAGGCGTCCATGGCTCCGATCCTGCGGCGGCGGCGAAAGCGACGCTGGAAAACCCTGGCCCTGCTGGCGGCGGTCATCGCGGCTTTGGGGGCATTGCTGGCCTCCGGCGCGGTGGCCGAACGGCCCGATAACTACCGGGTTTACGCCTCTCAGGAGGACGGCCTGGTAAGCTACTCCGCCCGGCCCAAGGACACGGACGTGGACCTGCCCTTCCAGCCTCTGACCCCCGGCTGGACCCCGGAGGGCTTCCTCCTGGACAAGGACCGGAGCACGGCCCAGGGACACGCCGTCTTTTTTTACTACTCCCAGGAGGACCCGGAGCACCGCAGCTTCCGTGTGGACCAGTGGCACGGCCAGGAGCAAAACGGCCTCTTCTCAGGAAAATTTATCCTGGAGGACGTGGAGGTGGACGGGGAGGACGCCGTTCTCATCTACTGCCCGGACACCTCCCTGTCCTACCTCCTGTGGACCCAGGGGAACGACGTATTCCTGTTGTCCGCCAAAGGTCTGGAGCGGGAGGATCTGTTCCGGATTGCGGAAAATATGAAATGGTAAAGGAGAATCCATCATGCGGCACGGCAAACGAGAAATGAGAAAGAACTATACGCCCTTTGTGGCGGGCATGGTCACAATGGTCCTGCTGATCGGGCTGATTTCCGCCTCCCTGGCGGCCAATACGGACTCCGCCCCCCAGCCCTCCGGCGGGGCGGAGCCCGCCCAGATCGGCGTTGGCATGTTCCTGAAGCAACAGATCGCCCCCGGAGAGACCCTGACCACCGAGAAGGGCGGCAAGGCCCCCAAGGTCCTGGCCTATGCCGACAGTAAAGGGGAAACCCATTACTACATTGAGGCCACCGCCGTGGCGGAGCTCTTCGACGTGACCAACGGCGTAAACTTCCATAAAGATGCCAACCAGCTGGAGTTCGGGGCCAAATGCCGTGTTCTCCGTGACAACAAGGGGGACCCCACCGGAGAAGAGGACTGGCGTCCGCTTTATGCCTCCGGCCAGCGGCATGACTTCAAACTCTTCGGTTCCACCGATTCGGGCGGCGACGGCAAATCGGACCCCAGCACCATGGTGATTTCCAGCGAGGGATTTCCCGCAACCGGCAGCAGCGGAGCCTCTTCCAATATGTACTCCAACGGCCGGGGACCCAATGCCGATCCGGAGCTCCAGATAGAGCAGTGGGCCCGTCAGAAGAGCCTCCTGAAAGAGAAGCCTGAGTACGGCCAGACCTTCGGCATGTATACCGAGGTAGACCCGGCGGAGATGAACCCGGGCAGCATTTCGGGGCGGTCCATGGACCAGCAGACATTCCAGGACGAGTACGAAATCGAGCATACCTTTGCCTTTACATCCATGCTGGGCAAATACGCCGCCATCACCATTAAAAACACCAGCCCGGCGGAAGCCAGAGTCTATATCGAACGTCTTAATGCGGTTGGCGCAGGCAAGGAGGGCTTTTCCGGCATCTATCTCCCGGCAGGGGCAAGCATCACCCGGGCCTTCCGCATTGACGAGAACAAACCCCTGGAAAACCAACTGCGTGTTTGGGTAACGCCCCTGGGCCCCGGCGGGGTCAGCGTCAAGCTGACGGCGGAGCAGTACCGCAGCGGCGTCTGAATCCTGCCGAAATTCCATACGGAACGTATCAATATTCAAGCCGAACCTAAAGGTACCACCTTTTTTCCTTGCCTTTTTCTGGTGATTACTGTATAATATCGTTACAATAATCACAAAGGAGAGGAAATTCCATGAGCGGAAAGCTGGAGGATACCGTGGCCATCAGCCGGGAGATCACCCGCGGTTACTACGCCGGGAATTTAGAGCCCTATTTGTCCCGCCTCTGCTCCAAAAGCGTGTGGCTCGGCACCGGGGGGCGGGTGCTGATAGGCGGCGACACCATCCGTTCCCGGCTGGAGGCCGGGGTGGAGCAGCGGACGAAAATTTATCAGATTTTTCAGGAGGAGTACACCCCCTTGTCCATCACCCCCCGCTGTCAGGCGGTGATGGGAGAGGTGCGGGCCTGCATTCCGGAGCACCCGGAAGAGGACACCGTTACCGCCTCCTATACCTTTCTCTATCAGCTCATCGGCACGGAGACCAAGCTGGTGCTGCTCCACGCCAACTACGAATTTCTCCACCCCTTCGCCCTGGAGGAGGGCGGGCCCAAGCTGGAGCTGTCCTCCTATCAGTTCGTTCGGGACATCCTGCTGGAGGTTCCGCCCAAGAAGCGGCTGGCCGTCCCCTGCGGAAACACGACGCTGTTCGTCCAGCCGGACATGATTTTCTACATCCAGAGCCGGAACCGGAAGGCGGAGCTCCACTGCGTGGACAAGATCATCCAAAGCGACCTGAGCATCAGCGAGGTTAACGCCCTGCTGCCGGAAACCTTCTGCCCCATCCACCGCTGCTACACAGTGAACAGCCGCTACGTCATGTCCGTCCGCCGCTATGAGGCGGCCCTCATCACCGGGGAGCTTCTGCCCATCCCCTTCCACAACTACATGCAGGTCAAAGCGGACCTGGAACGGAAAATCACCGGATAGCCCAAACCCGCCGGGAGGCCAAGCCTCCCGGCGGGCTTCCTTTTTCCGCCCCTCCCTCTTGACATTTGGCCTACAGCGTGTTATCTTATATTTAGCCTACAACCTGTAGTCAAAGGAGGACCGCTTATGCATGCGCCGCAGATTTCCGATTCGGAGCTGGAATTGATGAAAATCGTCTGGTCCGCCGGAGGGACCGCCCTGTACGCCCAGATCATGGAGGCCCTGGCGGAGGCGGGCCGGAGCTGGCAGAAAAACACCGTCATCACCCTGCTGTCCCGTCTGGTGGACAAGGGCTTTCTCACCGTCCGGAAGCTGGGGCGGCGGAACGAGTACGCCGCCGCCGTCTCCCAGGCGGACTACCAGGACGCCCAGACCCAGGCGCTGGTGAACAAGCTCTACGCCGGAAGCGCCAAGGGGCTGGTGGCCGCCCTCATCCGGCAGGAGGCCATCTCCCCCGGGGATTACGAGGAGCTGAAACGCTTCTGGGAGAAGGGAGGCGGGGAAGCATGAGGGAGGTTTTGAAAACCGCCGCCTCCCTGTCCCTCTCCGGGTCCCTGGCCATCCTGGTTCTGCTGGTCCTCCAGCCCCTGCTCCGGGAGCGGGTCAGCCGGCGCTGGCAGTACTATGTCTGGCTCATCGCCGTATTCCGCCTTCTGCTGCCCCTCTCGCCGGAGTTCAGTCCCGTGGGGACCCTGTTCCGGGAGGCAGAATCCCCCGCCGCCCTTCAGGCCGAGGCTCCCCGGCCGCCGGAGGCGGCCGCGCCACCCGGGGAACGCCTGACCGCCTCGGAACCGGCCCGCCCAGTCCCGCCGGAGGACCCAGCCGCCGAAGAGCCGGCGCCCTCCGCCGCAGAGCCGGAGGACCCTGCCCCGCCGGAGGCGGCGGAGGTCCTGGCCCTGGTCTGGCTGGGCGGGGCGCTGGTCCTGCTGGTATGGAAGGCCGCCAGCTGCCGGAACTTCTCCCGCTGTCTCCGGGCGGGCTGCCGGGAGGTGGAGGACCCCGCCCTGCTGGACCTGCTGGCCCGGAGCGGGGAGCGGCTGGGCGTCCGGCGGCCCGTGGAGCTGTACGAAAATCCCCTGGCGGCCTCCCCCATGCTGCTGGGACTGTTCCGGCCCTGCGTAGTCCTGCCCTCGGCGGCGCTGGCGGAGGCGGATTTCCGCCACACGGTCCTCCACGAGCTGACCCATTACCGGCGGCGGGACCTGCTCTATAAATGGCTGGTCCAGCTGACGGTCTGCCTCCACTGGTTCAACCCCCTGGCGTGGATGATGGCCCGGGAGATCGACCGGGCCTGTGAGCTGGCCTGTGACGAGGCGGTGCTCCGGGTTCTGGAGCCGGAGGAGCACCGGGCCTATGGGGACACCCTGCTCCGGGCTCTGGAGACCGGGGGCGGATATCACGCCGCCCCGGGCTCCGCCGGTCTGGGAGAGAGCGCAGAATTACTGAAAGAGAGGTTGACAGCCATCATGAACTTCAAGAAACCCTCCCGGTGGACGGCTCTGCTGTCCCTGGTCCTGGCGGCGGCTCTGACCACCGGAGCCGCCGCGGCGGGGGCCTACACCGGCCCCGCCAAGCGCAATGCGGGCCCTGTCAAGGGAACGGCCCTGCCACCGGTTTCCGTCCAGGCGGCATCCAACAAGCATCTCCGGTCCGCCCTTCTGGCAGAAGAATGTTATGAGGACGGCAGCATCACCGGATTCTCCCTCGCGGTTCCCTTCCTGAGTCCGGAGGAGCAGGGGGCTTGGCTGAAGCGGTGTTATGAGGACCGGGAGATCGCCTTTTTCAGCGCCGTTCTGTCCCAGGCGCAGGAGCTGGAGGCGGAAATTACAGACAGCATTCTGGAGGAGGTCTACAAAGAGGGAGACGCCGCCTTCTTCTCCGTCCTCGTCCACAATCTGAATTGGGATGAGGAGGAGCTGGACGCCTGGATCACCCGGGCCGCGAAGGAAAACGCCGCCTTTCTCTCCATTCTGCTCCAGGCGGCGGACCGGGACGAGGAGCTGGAGGCTCTTGAGGAAGAATTAGCCGCCCGGCAGCTGGCGGAGTACGAGACCGCCGGGATTACCAGAGAGGACGACGGCTATTATTACCAAGGGAAGCCGGTCCGCATTTTCCTGGACCTCCGACCGGATGCGTCCTGCGTGACCCTGGAGATGAATCCCACCGGCCTGCTGGACATCAAGGTGGAGCGGAACTCGGACGGCGGGATCCAGTTTGTCCGGAACCTGGACGCAGTGGAGGTGGCGGAGCTCTTCGGCGATTTGAACGCCCCGGAAGAGGAACCCAGCGGCATCAGCGTCACCATTCCTGTGGAGGAAACCCGGATGCAGGGCGGCAGCTGGATGGATCTGGGGGAATACGTCCTCTCCGAAGGGGACCGGATTCAATACGACGTGACGGCGGAAACAGGCGAATGCATGAAGATCGGCTTCTGCGGCGTGGAGCACCGCCCTGAGGACATAACCTATTACGGCGTCTCCCGCAGGAGGACGGGAGGAACGCTCCGCTGCGCGGCGGACTTCCTGTTCGACGGCGAAGCCGTAAAGCCGGGGACTTACCGCCTGTACCTCCGTGCCCCGGAGGGAGACCTGGGGAATCTCACAGGCAGCGTCACGCTGACTCTGAAGCAGGGAAGTCCCCCGAACCTTGCCGACAACCTCGACGCGTGGGCCATGGAGGTGGAGGACCTCCCCGCCGCCGCCCGGAAGGCCATGGACCAGTGCGCCGTCAGAACCTGGTACGTTATCCACTCCGAAGGACGGCAGTATCTCTACTGCAACGGCTTCCCCTGGCGGTACGGCTGGTACCCTGCCTGGGAGGAGGGAAGCTGGCAGGTGAATATCCGCAAGCTCAAAAAGCTGGATTCCGGTTATCTCCTCCTCACCTTCCCTGACAATGCTCCCCTGAACGTCACCCTGGAGAGAGAGCCGGTCCGGCTGACGGATATCCGGGCCTGATCCTGCCCGCTGTTCCCTCTGAAAAGGCCCGCCTTCCGGCGGGCCTTTTCCCGCTCTCCTCCGGGCCGCCCCGCCCTGGCGGCGGTCCGTCCTGTAATCCTTTGTCATAAATTGTTACCTTTTTGTTACGAATCCAGCCGGTTTCCGTATTAAAATAGAGATAAATTACAAACCGTTATGGCGGTAGAACAAAAGGAGGGCATGCCATGGAAAACATTTGCGGAAAAAACTGTGCGTCCTGCGCCTGGAAGGAGCAGCTGAACTGTTCCGGCTGCCGGGAGGACATGGGAAAACCCTTCTCCGGCCCTTGCGGCATCGCCGCCTGCTGCCGGGAGAGAGGACACGAGGGATGCGAGACCTGCACCTCCTTTACCCTTTGTTCCCGCCGGGCCCAGCGGGACGACGTCCCCCGGATAGAGCTCCAGCGCCGGGACGGAGAGGAGACCAGACAGCGCCGCCTGGCGGAGGACGCCCCGCTGATGGGGAAGTGGGTCCGGCTGATGTTCTGGCTGGTGATCCCCATGGAGCTGGCCTCCTTGATGACGGCGGACTTCGTAACCCAGGCGTACCCCGCCGCCGAGACGGCGGGGACGGCGCTGAAATTCCTCTGCGGGCTGGCCTACGCCCTGTTCTTGTGGAAGCTGACGCCGGTGCTCCGGGACTACCGGACCGCCGCCCTCTGCCAGCTGACCGTCACGCTGATGGACCTTGTCCTGCTGGTCCTCCCCGGGGACTCCGCCCTGATCCTCCTGCTGGGCATCCCCTCCCTCATCGTGAGCTTCTACGGGAGTTATGTGGAGTTCTTCACCCACGCCCAGGCCGTAGAATCCTTGGACGCGGACCTGGCCGCCGGCTGGCGGAAGCTGTGGAGGCTGCTCCTGCTCTCCCTGGGGGTGACGGTCCTGACGTATTTCTTCTTCGCGTTTATGGGTCCCTTCGCCTTCATGCTGGCCGCGCTGGCCACCCTGGGCCTGACGGGCTATTACGCCGTCTTGCGCATGATCTGCCTGTGGCGGACCGCTAAACTTTTCCGGGAATGGGCGTCCCCGGCCCTGCCGGATTCCTCCTCCGGCCTCTGAGCGGCAAAACGCGGCGGGCCCTTCGGCCCGCCGCACGTCTGTTTTCTCCCTCTTTGCTCAAATGCCCCGGAGCTCTCCGTCCAGCCAGGTGTCCGTGGCGGACAGCGGGACGGTGAAGGGCCGGGAGCGGTCCTCCGGGTATTTGCTCTGGTGGAACTTGAACAGGGTCTCCCCGCCGGGGAGCTCGCAGACAATCTCGATCTTCCCCCGGGGGTGGCTCATGGCATAGCGCACCGCCTTGCCCAGGCCGTTCTGCCGGGCCTTGGCGTCGTCCACAATCCGGACGCCCTCGGTGAGGGGCACCTGGAAGCGGCCCTTGACGCCCGTAACCGGGCGGCACTGGAAGATATAGTAGGGCATGACCCCCAGCCGGACGAGGCCGGAGAGGAGTTTCCCCAGGGTCTCCCCGCTGTCGTTGATGCCCCGCATCAGCACCGTCTGGTTCCGCACCGGCACGCCCCGCTCGATCATGGCCCGAAGGGCCCGGGCGGCCTCAGCCGTCAGCTCCCGGGGATGGTTGAAGTGCGTCACCAAGACCAGGGTCTTCTTCTTCCCGTACTCCTCAAAGAGGTCCAGGAACTCCGGGTCTCCGTAGATGCGCTCCGGCAGAGTCACCGGCATCCGGGAGCCGAAGCGGATCAGGTCCAGGTGCTCAATGGCGGTGAGCTCCCGGAGGTAGCGCTCCAGAATGTGGTTGGGATTCATGAAGGCATCCCCGCCGGAAACCAGGATGTTGTTGACCTCCCGGTGCTCCGACACGTAGGACACGGCCTCATCCACCCGCTTGTTCAGCTCCGCGTCGGTAAGCCCCACCATCCGCTTGCGGAAGCAGTGGCGGCAGTACATGGCGCACTGGTTGGTGGAAAGGAGCAGCGCCGTCTGAGTGTACTTGTGCTGGAGCCCCTCAATTTTGGTGTTGTCCGCCTCGCCGCTGGTGTCCGCCTCTCCTCCGGCCTCCAGCTCTGACAGGGAGGGAACGCACATCCGGGCAATGGGGTCCTCCGGGTCCTTGGGATCCACCAGGGACAGGTAATAGGGTGGAATCAGCATGGGATACCGTTCGATCACCCCGGCGTAGCGGGCGGTCTCCTCCGGCGTCCATCCCAGGATGGGCGCCAAATCCTCCGCCGTCCGGTATCCGTTCCTCAATTCGTTCTGCCAGCTCATTCGCTGCCACCACCTTTCTAAAAAGATAAAGATAAAAAAGCGCAGACCCGGCCCTGACCGTCCGGCTCCTGCGCTTTACATAAACGTTGTTTTGATCTTTTCAAATAAGATAAATCCAATCAGATAAGACGCTTAAACGGTGTTCATATAATGCCGAATGGTCCTCCCAAATTACGCGGCCCGGCGGCGGGACGCCGGAAAACAATGCGCCGCAGATGTTGTTTTATATATTATAGCCGAAAATTCCAGAAATTGCAAGTCCAGTTTTGTACTGGGCGCCGGACGGTCCAACAGGGCCGGCTGCCAGATATACGGAATCAAACGGTATGGCATCCTCCGGCGGCCGATCTTCTCCCAGGGCCGGCGCTTCCAACAGAAGGTGCCGGGCCGCCCCCCGCGCCCTCCTCCCCATACAAACGCGCAATCGGATACGCCCTTCTTCTTCCGCCGCCTTGACAAAGGCATTGTCCCCTTGCTATACTTACCCAAATAAAGCCCAGGGATTTCCCTGGCGGAGGCCCTGCTCATGAACGAAGAAACCCGTTTTTCCTCCCGGCGCGGCTGGTGGGCCGCCGCCGCTGCCGCCGCCCTGCTGGCGGCAGCCTACCTGCTGTTCGCCTTCTCCGGCATTCCCCTGATTGCCAAGTGGCGAACGCTGTACATCGAAACCGCCATGGGCACCATGTCCCACCAGTGGCTGGCCACGGCCTTCCTGCCGGACTCCGTGATTCAGGCGGCCATGAAGGATGTGGAGGCCCGGTTTCAGGACAATCTGATCGAGGCCAGCGGCATTGCCCAGCCCGGGCCCTCCGCAGCCCCGGAGTTTTCCGGGACGCCGGAGGAACGGGCCGTGGCCGAATTTTCCGCCCTCTTCCCGGAGGTGGATCTGGACACCCTGCCGGAGTCCGTCACCTGGGAGGACCTGCCCACCTTGGAAATGGAGCATATGGAGGGCGTTTACACTACCGCCGGGGACAAGGTCTGGGCCATCGACGTGCCCAACAAGATTCTCATCTGCACCGTCTCCGGAGAGGGCTACCAGGGCAAGCTGGCCATTGCCAAGGACAGCTCCCAGGTCATCCTGGCGAAGAACACCCTCTCCGGCCGGGGCCAGACGGTGACGGAGCTCTGCGAGGCTTACGGCGGGGTGCTGGGCGTCAACGCCAGCGGCTTTTACGACCCGGAGGGCAAAGGCCGGGGGAACGTGCCCATGGGCTTTGTCCTCTCCGGCGGGGAGTACTCCGGCCAGGCTCTCAAGGGCCGCTACCAGACCGCCGGGTTTGACTATGAGGACAACTTCCGGGCGGGCCGGGGTCTGGACCTTGAGGAGATGCGGGACGCCGTGCAGTTTTACCCCATCCTGGTGCTGAACGGGGAGAAGCGCATCGACGGCTCCTTCGGCATGGGCATCCAGCCCCGGACGGTCATCGGACAGACGGCGGACAAGGCCACGCTCCTGCTGGTCATCGACGGCCGCCGGGTGGGCCACAGCCTGGGAACCACCGTGTCGGAGTGCGCGGACATCCTCCTGCGCTACGGCTGCTGGACCGCCATGAACATGGACGGCGGCTCCAGCTCCTCCATGACCTTCAACGGGCGCATCATCACCAAAACCAGCAGCTCCATGACCCAGGGCCGCTACCTGCCCGACGCCTGGGTGGTCAAGGGAATCCCCTTCATAAATGTCTTAAGCTGACCCGGTAGGCTCGCAGGGCCTCCTCATCGGCCCCGGCAATCAGGCGCTCCAGACCGCCAGCCAGCCGCTCCCGGTCCCGGGGCAGCTCCCCCTGGATCCGGACCAGATTGGAGGCCCCGTCCGTCTCAAAGCGGGTGGGAATCTCCAGATTTTCAATCAGGGTTTTCAGTTCCCCCAGCTTCTCCAGCTCGCTCTCCTCCCTCCAGCGGCCCGCCCGGATTTCCCGGTACAGCTCCGAATCCGGGAAGATGGTCAGCATGGAGGACCCCACCCGCCTGGGGCGGGTCTGGTTGAAGACCTCCGCGCTCCGCAGGGCCCCTTCCGCTCCCCGGCCCGCGCCGGAGATGCCTGCCAGATAGAAAAAGCTGTAGGAAATCCCCGCCTCGTCCAGGCGGCCCGCCTGTTTCACCACGTCCCGGGCCCGGTAGCCCTTGTTCATGAAGGCCAGGGCCTCCTCGTCCCCGGTTTCCACGCCCAGGGTGAGCCCGTTGTAGCCCAGCTCCCGGAGGCGGCGGAGCTCTCCGCCGCCTTTGAGCCCCACGTCCGTCACCCGGGCGAAGCAGCCAATGGTCTCCACCGAGGGCAGGTACCGCCGGATGCGCTCCGCGATCTCCTCCAGCCGCCGGGACTGCAGGACAAAGGGGTTGGCCCCCACCAGGAAAACCCGCCGGGGCCCCTGGGGCCCGGGGAGGCCCTGGAGCTTGGCGGAGAGCCGGGCCATGGGGTCCGTGCCCCAGAGCTGGGCCTCCTGAAGGTCCGCCTCGATTTCCTCCAGAGGGGACATGCGGAAGCGGAAGGGCAGGTCCTCGTACAGGGTGCAGAATTTGCAGGCGTGGTGAGTGCAGCCCGCCGTGGCCTGGAGCAGCAGGGAATCCGCCTCATAGGGCGGCCGCCAGATGGTTCCGTGAAAGTGCATGGATGCAGCTCCTTTCCAATTGGATTCTGCCGCTATCCTACTCCTGACCGCGGCCGGCCGCAAGTACGCAATTTTTTTGGAATTGGTATCTTTTTTTGTACCAAAGGAGGTTCCCATGGACGGAAACAAATTTCAGACGCCGGACATGATGGCCCGCTGCGTCCCCATGGCCAGCCTCCAGGCCGTCCTGGGGGGAAAGTGGAAAATACTGATTCTCTGGTACGTCTCCTTCTACAAGGTCCAGCGCTTCGGCCAGCTGCTCCGCCGCCTGGAGGGGATCACCCAGTCCTCCCTGACCAAGCAGCTCCGGGAGCTGGAACGGGACGGCTTTTTGCACCGGGAGGTCTACGGGGAGGTTCCGCCCCGGGTGGAGTACTCCCTGACGGAGCTGGGCACGAGCTTTGCGCCGGTCCTGGAGCAGATGCTCCAGTGGAGCGCGGCGCACCTCTGCCCGCCGGATCTCGTCAATCCCTATTCCCAGGGCCTCCCTGCGGAGGAGGACCCCTGAGCGAATTTCCATCACAACACTGAGGAGGATGTCCCATGGTATTTCAAAAATCAGCCTGCATCGAGCCCATGTACCGGGAGCTTCCCTTCCTGGACCGCTTCCAGGCGGCCCGGCGGGACGGCTTTGACTTTGTGGAGTTCTGGAGCTGGACGGACAAGGACCTGGACGCCGTAAAGGCGGCGGCGGAGTCTGCCGGAGTCGGCATCTCCGGCTTCAACGGCGACGCGGAGCTTTCCCTCATCGACCCGGAGCAGAAGGAGGCCTATCTGGCCTTCCTCCGCCGGTCCGTGGAGGCGGCGAAGAACGTGGGGGCCCGGTCCGTCACCATCCATTCCAACGGCCTGGGAGAGGGCGGCGTGGTCATTGACCACTATGAGCGCCTCAGCGGCACCGTGAAGCTCTGCGCCATGTTCGACACGCTGAAGGAGTGCGCCCGGATCGCCGAGGCGTCCGGCATCCAGATGAACCTGGAGCCCCTGAACGTCACCACGGACCACGCGGGGAACTTCCTCCGGACCACCCGCATGGCGGCGGAGATGACCCGGCTCATCGGGTCCCCCGGGCTGAGGGTGCTCTACGACGTGTACCACATGCAACTGAATGAGGGCAGCCTCTGCGACAACATCCGGGCCTATGGGGACCAGTTCGGCCATGTCCACGTGGCGGATGCCCCGGGACGGCATGAGCCGGGAACCGGGGAAATCAACTTCCGCAAGGTCTTCTCCTGCCTGGAGGACGCGGGCTACCGGGGGCTGATCGGCTTTGAGCTCATCCCGGAGACCACCACGGAAAACGCCGCCAGGGCCATCCAAGCCTATTAACCAAACAGCGCCCCGCTGTCAAAGACAGCGGGGCGCTGTTATTGTTCCATCCGGGGTCAGCTGCCGGGGAGGGGCCTGCGTTCAGCCGGTCTCAGCCGATGCCGCCGTACTTGACGCCCAGAATCAGGGCCGCAATGCACAGGACGATGAACACATAGCCCAGGGGGATGAACCAGCTGCCGATGGGCTTCTTGGCTCCCCGGTTGACCTCCTCCAGGGCCTTCTCCCTGGGCAGCACCACGAAGAACATAATGGCCGCCAGAGCCGCGCCCAGGGGGCAGATGTAGATGGAAACCACGTCCATCCACTGGGAGGTCCAAGGCTGAATCAGCAGAGCAACCACCGCGCCGACGACGCCGATGACCGCCACGGCGGGGCCTCTTTTCAGCTTGAACTGCTCCTGCATGGTGGCCACAGGGGCCTCATACAGGTTGACGATGGAGCTCAGGCCCGCGAAGAGGACGGCAATGTAGAAGATCACGCCGATGATCCGGCCGCCGGGCATGCCGTTGAGGATGTTGACCAGATACACGAACATCAGGCCGGGTCCCGGTGTGATGTCGCCCATGGCGAAGCCGGAGGCGCCGATGGCGGGGATGATCACGAAGGCGGCCAGCAGGGCGGCCACGGTGTCAAAGAACGCCACACGCAGGGCGGAGACCGGGATGTTCTCATTCTTGGGCAGGTAGGAGCCGTAAATCACGGAGCCGTTGCCCGCCACGGAGAGGGAGAAGAAGGCCTGACCGAAGGCGTAAATCCACACCTCAAGGTTCAAAAGGCCCTTGGGGTCCAGGGTGAACAGGAACTTGTAGCCCTCGGAGGCGCCGGGCTGGAAGCTGATGTAGACGGCCAGAATGAGGAACAGGCCGAACAGCACGGGCATCATGATCTTGTTGGCCACTTCGATGCCGTTGGCCACGCCCATGGCCATGATCGCCAGGGCCACCACCAGACCGATGAGCAGCCACACGCCGTTGCCGATGCCGAAGATTCCATTGCTGAGCATCATGCTCAGGGCCTCGCCCAGGGTCTCGGCCTCGGGGGCCGCGCCGCCGAAGGTGCCGCCGATGGCGCCCATGTCGGTGCCCATGGCATACAGGCCGCCGGAGATGGACATGAAGGCATACTTGAAAATCCAGCTCATAACCACCGTGTAGCCGATGGCCAGCATCAGCGCGCCGACGATGGGGATGAGGCCGATGGCCTGACCCAGCTTTTTGCTGCCGGTCCTGGCCTCGGTGCAGGAGCCGAAGGCGTCGATGGGGCCCGCCTGGGCCCGGCGGCCCAGGGCGAACTCCTCAATGACGCCGGAGGAGCCCACCAGGACAACAATCAGGAAATAGGGCAGCAGGAAGGTCATGCCGCCGTACTTGGCGACCATGATGGGGAAACGCCAGATGTTGCCCATGCCGACGGCGGAGCCGATGCAGGCCAGGATAAAGCCCCACTGGCTCTTAAACCCGTCGCGGGTCTGCAAGGTTTCATTGCTCATAAACGATTTCCTCCTCTTTCGCGGATAACGTCCAACACACAGGGGGAAGAAAGCCCTTGGGCCTTCTGCTTCGGGAGCGGAAAAAACACCGGCGGCGCCCGCTGGAACATTTCAGTTTTCGCGGGCGCCGCCGGTCGGCTTCGAACCTGCGCACTTTCCACGCGGCGCAGTTACGCTGAATTATGGATTATTTTTCCTCGTTGGCGTAGGGCTCCAGGAAGGCGTGGAAGTGGCGCATGGGCAGCTTGTGGCCCCAGACAATGCGCATGTTGGGGATGCTCTCCCGGTCCTCGTACAGGGCCTTGACGGCGGCGATGACGTAGTCCAGGTGCTCCCGGGTCAGGCGGTCGCGGTCAATGGCGAACCGGACCACGTTGGCCAACTCCGCCTGCTGCTCCGGGGTCTTGAGGTCATACTCCATGGAGTAGTCGCCAAGCTCCGAGACGCGGATGCCGTACCGGCGGATGAGCTCCAGGGAGAAGCCCTCTCCGGCGAAGGTGTCATGGCCCCGCTTGCCGTCGAAGAACTCGTCCATGTTGATGTACACCGCGTGGCCGCCGGCGGGCAGCACCACGCCCTTGACCCCGGCCTTGTAGAAGCCCTGGGCCAGATACTCGCACTGCTTCACACGGCCGTCCATGTAGTTGAAGTCGCAGCTCTCATAGAGGCCGCAGGACAGGGCCATGATATCCCGGCCGCTCATGCCGCCGTAGGAGTCGTTTCCGTAGCAGGAGATCTGCTTGACTTTGAGGAGCACGCCCACGTCGGTCTTAACGGAACCGTCCTCGTTGAAGTCGGAGAACTTCTGCCAGAACAGGCCCTTATCCCGGAAGGCCAGCATGCCGCCCATGTTGGAGTGGCCGTCCTTCTTGGCGGACATGGAGAAGCCGTCGCAGTAGGAGAACATCTCCGTGGCAATCTCAGCGATGGATTTGTCCTCATAGCCGGGCTCGTTCATCTTGATGAAATAGCAGTTCTCCGCCCAGCGGGCCACATCGAAGATCAGGGGAATGTCATACTTCCGGGAGACCCGGTGAATCTCCTTGATGTTGCCCATGGAGACGGGGTGGCCGCAGATGGGGTTGTTGGTGATGCAGGTGAAAATCAGGGGCACGTTCTCGGGGCCGACGCCCTGGATCAGCTGCTCCAGCTTGTCAATGTCCATGTTGCCCTTGAACGGGTTCTTTTCATATTTGCCGCCCTCGGGAACCTGATACAGCAGCTCCTTGTGATAGAGGTTGCGGGGGATGGAGCCCATCTGCTTGATGTTGCCCTCGGTGGTGTCAAAGTGTCCGTTGGAGGGGATGGTGAAGACCTTGCCGGGATGGCGCTGGGCCAGAATCTTCTTGACAATCTCCATCAGCACGGACTCGGCGGCCCGGCCCTGCTGGATGATGAAGCTGTTGGGACGCTCCATCTGCGCGGCGCCGCCGTTGAACAGGCCGCCCTCATACTCGCACAGGTACAGCTCGTTCATCATCCGCTCCACGTCCCGGCAGTCGGTGCGCACCAGATCGATGGACTTCTTCCAGTTCTTCTCCCCGCCCCGCTCAAAGATATCGCGGAAGGTGTCCAGCAGGACATAATAGCCGGTGTTCCGGCCATAGGCCTCGTCGCCCAGGAAGAGGGTGGCCCACTGCTGGTTGGTCATGGCGGTGGTGCCGGAGTCGGACAGCATATCCACGGTCAGCATTCCGGAGGGGAAGGCGAACTCGTTGTAATGCGTGGCCTTCAGGGCCCGCTCACGCTGCTCGATGGTGACGGTGGGCAGGTCGCGGACCGCGAAGGTGAAGTGATGAGGAGCGGGAACGTCCAGGGGATAATTCGTCATGTTCTTGTCCATTTTGATCTACCTCCATAAAGTGTGGCTTTCGCCAGATGTTCAGGAGGTACCCCGGTCGTCGCCGGTCCGGCTTTCCCATGGCCGGACGGGGCGCCTAGCGGACAGTACCTGGTGTAAGGGACGGGGATTTGCGAACGCTCCTGGGAGGGAGCTTGGAAACGGACGCCGCAGAGCCTGCGGCGCTCGCCTCTTGGCATGAGATAATTTTATCAGGGCTTCAAAAAATTGTCAATGCCATTTGTATGTTTTGTATGAATCACCATTTTGCTGGTCTGGTTTTTATGGAAAAGATAAATAACGCCTGAAAGATCAACCTTTCTCACTGCGATAAAAAATTTTTTTGACAGGAGCGCATTCCAGTAATATAATACTGAGATGAGGAAGAATCAAACACCCCCGGGAAGGAAAGGAGGCCCCTATGCCGGATACGGCCAACGCGCTCCTGCGCCAATATGTGAAGCTGACGGAATTTCTGGGCGCGGCCCTGGGTCCGGACTACGAGGTGGCCCTTCACGACCTGACGGACAAAAACCGTTCCATCATCGCCATTGCCAACGGATACATCAGCGGCCGGGAAATCGGCGCGCCGCTGACCAACATGGCCCTCAGCGTGTTGAAGGACGAGAGCTATGAATGGCAGGACTACCGCCTGCACTACTCCGGCGTCTCCGCCGCCGGCAACGCCCTGCGCTCCAGCACCATGTTCATCAAGGAGGACGGGAAGCTCATCGGAATGCTCTGCATCAACTTTGACGACAGCCGCTTTCAGTCCTTCGCCCAGCAGGTCCTGACCCTGTGCCATCCCAACCAGTTTGTGCAGGCCCTGGAGCAGCCGCCGGAGGACGGCCACGCCCCCCGGCCGGAAACCTTCCGCAACTCCACGGAGGCCGTGGCCCAGGACGCCGTGGCCCACGAGCTGGAGCGTCTGGGGGTCCCGGCGGAGCGTCTGACCTCCGAGGAGCGCCTGCAAATCATTGACGCCCTGGAGAAAAGCGGCATCTTCCTGCTCAAGGGGGCCGTGAAGGACGTGGCCACCAGACTGGGCTGCTCCCAGGCCAGCGTATACCGCTATCTGTCTCACATACGAAAATAGAGGCGGACAAAACGCCCTCCCCTGAGGGAGGGCGTTCGATTATGCGCTCACCGCCGTTTTTCCATATGGATGCACCCCTCTTCATCGGGGGTCCCCACACCGTCGGAAAACCGGTACCCCAGCTTCCGATAAAAATCCCGGGCCGTGATGGAGGAGTGGATCACCACCCGCTCCGCCCGCAGGAAGTACGGATCGCTCTCCAGCGCCTCCATGATTCTCCTTCCTGCGCCCTTTCCCTGGTACTTCGGCAGAACAAAAATGGTCACAAGGATGCTCTCCGTCCTGCGGCCCATATAGGGGGCGATTCCGCCGCAGCCCACGGCCTTCTCCCCCTCCCATAGAACGTACAGGTTCTCGCCCTCCGCCTGCTCCAGCAGGTTTTCCGGGGCGTAGAGCTCCAGCATCTCCCGAATGATTTCCGGAGGATAGTCCGGCGCGTTGCTTAATCGCAGCGCCTCCCCGATGACGGCGGAGACCTCCGCCGCGTCCTGCTCCTCAAAACGCTTGATTTTAAAATTCATGACGCACCTCTCCGGGCTGTTTTGCCCTTTGTCCCCTATTATAACAGCCCGGTTTCCCGGGCGCAAGGCTCTCCGGCCTCCCGGCGCTTCAAAATATATGCAAAGAATATGATAATTGCATCTTCCCAACGGGTAAAAAATTTAGTATAATAATATGATAGTATAGTAGCACCGTTTAACAGAGAGGAATTGAGGTGTCCCATATGTCATTTAAGGACAAGATATCATCCATCCTGTTCCGCCCCAAAAAAGAGGAAGAGCCCGATGAAACGCTCCTTGAGGAACAGACTCATATTCCCCAGGAGGCCCCGGAAATCCCGGCGGCCGTCCCGGACGACCCCACGCATCTGGAGATGCCCTCGGACCATCCCATCCGCCAGCTCCACGAGCTTCGCCAGAAGGAGGCCGGGGCCCTCCCGTATCCCCGCCTGTGCATGGATGAAGACGGCACGTTTCCCTCCGAGCTGCTGGACAAGGAGAAAAACCGGCTGCAGGCATCTTTGAAAAGCGTCTGCGGTACCCGCTGGAAGGCGGCCAAGGGCCGGACCCGAGGCAAGCACAGCAAGAAGAAGGCCGAATCCGAAGCGCCTCCCGCCGAAGAGGAGGAGCTGGTTATGGACGCCCGTCCCTGGTTCCACCTCTCCACCGACAAGATTTATGCCTGGATGCTGATTTTCCCCCCCATTGGAAAAGGGGCGGAGGTGACCCGGGACATGATCTATCAGGCCCTGGCGGCCCAGAACATCTCCTACGGTCTGGACACGACCCTTCTGGACCGGGCGGCCCACGACCGGGAGCGGTATTTCACCCTCTATCTGGTGGCAAAGGGGAAGCCCGCCTTTGACGGGCGCAACGGGAACATTGTGGACTATTTCCCCCGGGCCATCCAGCGGGTGCTGGAGGTCAATGAATTTGGCCAGGTGGACTACACCGCCCTGAACCTGATCTGCAACGTCGAGGAGGGGCAGGAAATCTGCCATCTCATCCGGCCCACCGAGGGGGAGCCGGGGCGGACCGTCACCAATCAGGAGGTTCCCGCCAAGAGCGGAAAGGCCGTCCCCCTCCCCAAGGGGCGGAATACGGAAATCAGCGAGGACGGGGACACCCTCATCGCCTCCATGCCGGGACATGTGGAGTTCAGCGGCTCCACCTTCCAGGTCAAGCCGGTGCTGGACATTGACGGCGACGTGGATTTCTCCACCGGAAACATCAAATTTGTGGGGGACGTCAACATCAAAGGCGACGTGCTCAGCGGCTTCTCCGTCAAGGCCATGGGGAACATCTATGTGGGCGGCGTGGTGGAAGCCGGCAGCACCGTGGAGGCCGGCGGGGACCTGACGGTAGTCAAGGGCATCCTGGGGGACGGCACCACCGTCATCCGGGCCGGACGGTGCATCTTCGCCAAGTACATCGAAAACGCCACCATTTTCGTCCGGGAGAATCTGCAGACCGACTGCATCGTTAACGGCCGAATCTACTGCGACGGCGAGGTGCTCATCCGCTCCGGCCGGGGCAGCATCATCGGCGGGCGGGTCTGGGCGGCCAAGCGGGTCAGCGCCAGCGCCATCGGCGCCAAGTCGGAGGTCAAGACCTCCGTCGCTCTGGGCGGCATGCCCTGCGCCACCTTGGAAAAGGATCTGGTCCGCAAAAAGCTGAAAAATCTGGCGGTGGAAATGGAGAAGCTGGAGGCCCAGCTGGACAGCCCGGCCAAGACCAGCCTTCTGGGCAAGGTCCGGATGAAGATATCCGTGTCCGAAAACCGGCTGAAGCAGCTGGAGGAAGAGCTGGACAACGGCCAGATGGAGATGAAAAACCAGAAGGAGCAGGACAGCGGCCGCATGGAGTGCGGCGTGGCTTACGCGGGGACGGAAATCAGCATCGGAGACGAATTTCTCCGCCTGCGGCAGGAGACCCACCAGTGCGTGGCCAAGCTGCTGTGCGACGAGATTGTGCTTATGTGATCAGGCAGACAGGCGGGGGACGCTTTGCGGCCGCCGCCTGTTCGACTTTTTATTTTCCGGAGCGGCTCCCCGCTTCCAGGTCCTTGACGAAGGGGGGAATCTGGGAAATCATGTTGTCCATATCCTCAAACATGGCGCTCTTGGTGGTACCCAGACGGCTGGCCTGATCAATGTGCTTGACGACCTCCTGATACTGGCTCTTGATTCCGTCAAAGAACTGGCACAGCACCGCCAGCTCCTGCTGGGACACCTGAATCACCCCGGAGATTTCCGTCTGCACGGCGGCCGCACCCTCGGCGGTAGCCGTGATCTTCCGGAAGCTCTCGTCGGTCTGGCCCACGACGCCCACGCCCTGGTTCAGGGTCTCCTGGGAGGACTGGATGCTGCTGCTGAGCTCCCCTGCCCGGGTTTCCACGTCGCATACGCCGGCGTCCACCTCTCCGGCCAGCTGCTTGATTTCCTTGGCCAGCTCCTTCACCTGGGCGGCCACCACGGCGAAGCCCCGGCCCTCCACCCCGGCCCGGGCCGCCTCAATGGAGGCGTTGATGGCCAGGATATTGGTCTGGTCCGCAATGGAGACGATCTTCCCCATGCACTGCTGAATGCCCCGGATGGCGGACTGGAGGTTCTCAAAGATGCCCGCCATCTCGTCGTAGGACTCCTGGATTTTGACGGAGGTGTTTTTCAGCTCCACCATCAGGCCCTCCGCCTCGGAAACCGTATCGCCGATTTCCTCCCGGACGTGGACGAACTCCCCTGCGGCGTCGTCGATGTTGGAGAAGGACTGGCCCAGCTCCTGGAGCTTCTCCTGGAAGTGGTCCGCCTCGTTCAGCACGCCGGAGAAGGTGGTCCCCACCAGACTCAGCTCCGAGAGGGAGGCCACCTCCTTTTTCACCAGCTCCTTCTGGTATTCCCTCAGGCTCCCCGCCACGTGGAGGACCGGATAGAGGCTCTTCTCCTCCTGAGGGCGCTCCGGCTCCCGCCGGTTTTTTCCCGCAAATAACATCCCGAATCCCCCTTACTCAAAGACCGCGCAGGTCATGGACTGATTGACAAAGCGGTTGTTGTAGTGCTCCCCGTAGCCCACAAAGCCGGCATGGCAGCCCAGGGCTCCCATCTCCCGGAGATAGGTCTGCATATAGCCCCTCTCAGAGAACAGCTTATAGCGGAAGAGGCAGTTCACGGAGAAGACCGCCGAGCGGCGGGGAAACTCCCGCTGAATCTGCTGGATGGTGTTTCGGGTGATGGCCTGATAGTCCCCCAGCTCCAGGAGAATCAGCACGTCGGAGTCGTTGACCTGCCGGAAGCAGGCCAGGGCGTTTCCGTTGACCTCTTTGATGGAGATGATGCAGGTGTCGTCCCCGTTGATTTTGCCGAACGGGTTCTGGAAGGTCCGGGTCAGAATTTCCTCGTCCGTCACGTGGAGGATGCCCTTGTAGACCTGCTTGGCGGGCTTGCCGTTCAGGGAACCCAGTATGTAATTGGCCCGGTCCGTATCGGAGGCGATGAAGCGGTAGTCCCCCAGCTGGTGGTAGATGTTTTCCTTGTAGGTCTTCACCCGGCCGCCCCGGTTCCGCACCAGGCCGTAGGCCACGGCGTCGGAATACACCCGGCCGTTGGCGGAAACCCGGCCCTCGGCTCCGGTGCCTCCCACCAGGGGAACGCCCCGCCTGTGAAGGACGGTGTGCATGGTGGTCAGCACGCAGGCGTCGTTTCCGGCGCAGAAGTCGATGCAAAGGGTGTCGCCGCCGGAGCCGCCCACCGCCTGCATGTCCCGCTCCATCCGCTGGATGTACTTCACCGGCATGGTGGACACATCCTCCAAAACGTCCGCGGCGGCGGTGACGCCGTCGGTAAAGGCGATGACGCCCACGCCGTTTTCCACGACGCCGATCTGGTAGCACATTCCGATGCAGCCGATGCTGGGAACGCCGGGAAAACGCTGCTCCAGGGCCTTAACGTGGGCCTCGAACTGGTCGTTGTTGGACAGCAGCATGATAAACTCGGGACTGCGGAGTCCGTTCAGAGCCTCGTCCAGGTTTCCACGCTGGCTCATTCCATAAAATTGCTTCATGACACGGTATACCTCCTGCCATAATTTACAGATATTTTATTATATCGGAAAGTCTCTGCCGTGTCAATAACCGCTGCCGCTCCAGGAGTGTCCAATTGCACATTTTACAGCAGGAATGCGGCGCAGTGGCGGGCCTTTGTATCCGCCCCTGCCGGATCACCTCTTCAGCGCTCCCGGCAGGCGCCCATGCCTTGAAACCGGAGGGCAGGTGATGTATACTGGAGGAAACGATCTGCCCCGAATCCCTGCACTAAAACGACAATGGAGGCCGCCTTATGCCCTGCATTCTGATCATAGAAGACGATACCGACATTAACAACTCCACCGCCCAGTACCTGCGCCGGCAAGGCTGTACGTGCATCCAGGCCTTCTCCGGCACCGAGGGCCGGCTGCTCTGGCAGGCGGGCGGCGTGGATCTGCTGCTGGTGGACCTGATGCTCCCGGGCTTATCCGGCAGTGAGCTGATTGCGGAAATCCGCCGGTCCAGCCGGACACCGGTAATCGTGCTCTCGGCCAAGGCAGAGCTGTCCGACAAAGTGGAGCTTCTGGGCCTGGGAGCGGACGACTATCTCACCAAGCCCTATCAGCTGGAGGAATTGTGGGCCCGGATTCTGGTTCAGCTCCGCCACGCCAGCGCCGTCCCCGCGGAGGCGGCTCTGCGCTACCGGGACTGGGTGCTGAACCTGGAGGAAATGACGCTGACCGCCGCCGGTCAGCCCGTCGGTCTCACCGCCCACGAATTTAAGATCGTGGAGCTGCTGGCGGGCCGCCCCAAGCGGGTCTTTACCAAACAGCAGATTTACGAAGCCGTCTGGCAGGAGGACTATGCCATAGAGGACAAAACCATCACCGTCCACATCAGCAACATCCGGGCCAAGCTCCGCCCCAGCGGCACGGATTCTTACATCCAGACCGTGTGGGGCATCGGCTTCAAGCTCTCCGAGTAAACTTTACACTTTCTTTACCCTTCCTTTGCGATGTTTGGGCACTTGTCTGTCAGACTGAGCCTGCAAACAAAAAAGGAGGCTTATATATGGCAGTGATACAGACTATGGGGCTGTCCAAACGCTACCACGACCGCTGGGCGGTAGATCACCTGGACCTGCGGGTGGAGCAGGGGGACATTTACGGCTTCATCGGCCAAAACGGTGCGGGCAAATCCACCACCTTAAAGCTCCTGTGCGGGCTGGCACGGCCCACCCAGGGAGAAGCGCTGATTTTCGGCAAGCCCGTCCGGGACTCGGTGGCCCGCCGCCGGGTGGGGACCCTCATTGAGCAGCCGGGGCTTTACCCCGATTTAAGCGGCCGGGAAAATCTGCGGCTGTATGCCGCCCTGCTGGGACTGGACAGCCCGGAGCGGCAGGTGGACGGGATTCTGGAGACGGTGGGCCTGGCCCCGGGGGAGAAAAAGCCGGTCAAACACTGCTCCATGGGCATGAAGCAGCGGCTGGGTGTGGCCCTGGCCCTGCTGGGCGGGCCGGACCTGCTGCTGCTGGACGAGCCCATCAACGGCCTGGACCCGGAGGGCATCCGGGAGATGCGGGAGCTGCTTCTGCGGCTGAACCGGGAGCGGGGAGTGACCATCCTGGTCAGCTCCCATATCCTGGGAGAGCTGAGCAAGATCGCCACCCGGTACGGCATCATCCAGGAGGGGCGGCTGGTGGAGCAGATCACCGCCGCCGAGCTGGAGCAGAAATGCGCCGACTATCTGCGCCTGAAGGCGGACCAGCCCCGGAAGGCGGCGGCCCTGCTGGAGCGGGAGCTCCATCTGACCCGCTGGGAAATGCGGCCGGAGGGCGAGATTCGGATTTATGAAGCCGTGGACGCCAGGGCCGTGGGGCAGACGCTTGCCCGAGCGGATATCGCGGTGGAGGAAATGGGCCTCCACCGGCAGGACTTGGAGGGTTATTTTCTGGAGCGGATGGGAGGAAACAATCATGTTTAATATGCTGCGCATGGACCTGCGGCGGCTGTTCAAAAGCCGGAGCTTTTATGTGATCCTGGCGGTGACAGCCGGGTTGCTGCTCCTGGTGACCGTCATCGCCTATGCCGTGGCGGACCCGGAGATGATGGAGGCGATGGCGGCCCAGGGCGCGGAGATTACCGGGGCCGACCGGATGATGAGCGACTATATCCAGAACATGTCCCAGCTGGATCTCATGCACGAAACCCTGGGAAGCGGCTTTTTGCTGGTCATGATCGGGATTGGAATGACGCTGTTCGTAAACGGCGATTTTTCCGGCGGCTTCATCAAGAATATCTGCTGTGCCAGTCCCCGCCGCCGGGACTACGTCCTCTCCAAAATCACGCTGGCGGGCGTCTACAGCGGGATTATCACGGCCTTGTCCGTCCTTCTGATGCTGGCGTCCCCCGTGCTGATTCGCATGTATCCGGCGCCGGATACGGTTTCTCAAATCCTGCGGTATGCCCTTTGGATGTGGATGCCCCACTGGGCCTTCGCCCTCATGGCCCTGGCCCTGGTTCTGCTGACCCGGAGCACCACCCTGGGAATCATCCTGTCCCTGGTGGCCGGGAGCGGGCTGACTGTCGCTCTGGTGTCGGCCCTAGGAAGGCTTCTGCGCTGGCCGCCTTTGGAGCAGACCTTTCTCGCCGCCGTGGTGAAGGGCCTCTATACCCCTGATGGCGGTATCACGCCGGTTGGGTTTGTTTTGGCCTGCTCCCTGGCCTGGGCGGCTGTCTACGGAATCGGAAGCCTGCTGGCCATGGAAAAGAGGGACATTTAAGGAGGGATTTTTATGCTGCCGGCCCTGGTTCTGGCCCTTGCCGCCTTGGGGACTGCGCTTTTGCGTCTCTGGTCTTACCGCGCCCAGCTGCTGGAGATGGCCCGGATTCTGGAGGAAACGCCGGCGGAGAGCAATCTGCGCCTGACGGTCCGGATGTCCGGTCCGGCGCCCCGGCGGCTGTGCCGGGCGGTCAACAAGCGCCTGGAGGAGGGACGGCAGCTTCGCCTGGAGACCCAGCGGCGGGAGCAGGAGCTGAAATACACCATGGCCTGCATTTCCCACGACATCCGCACCCCTCTGGCCGGGGCCATGGGGTATTTACAGCTGCTGGAGGGGGAGCCGGACCGGCAGGGAGAATATCTGGATATCATCAAAAAGCGTCTGGGGGACCTGGAGGAGCTGTTGGAGGAGCTGTTCCTTTACACCCGTATCCAGGGGGGCTCCCTGCCGCTGGAATGCGGAGAGCTGGCGGCCCTGCCTCCCCTGTGGGACGCGCTGGCGGAGTTTTACCCCCGGCTGGAGGCGGCGGGGGTGGAACCGGACCTGCGGTTTGAGCGGGAAGATATGAAAATCTGGGCCAGCCCGGAGGCCCTGGGCCGGGTGTACCGGAATCTGATCGCCAACGCCCTGCGCCACGGCGGCGGGGGGCTGACGGTCTCCGGCAGAAATGGGGAGATCTGCTTTTCCAACAGGCTTCCTCCCGGCCCCAGGCCGGACCCGGAGCATCTCTTTGACCGCTTCTACCAAAGCAGCCCCGCCCGGATGAAGGGCGGGGCCGGACTGGGCCTTTCCATTGTGCGGGAGCTGATGGAGCGGATGGACGGGCGGGCCTCCGCGCAGATACGCGGCGGCACGCTGGAAATCAGGCTGGTTTTCTCCGTGTTTGAACCGCAGCACCCTGGGTAACGCCTGACTCCAGAGCATCCCATGGCTTCGGGCCGCGGCCCTTGTCCGGACCGGCGGCGAAAGCTGCAAAAACCCGCCCGGCATGTCAGCCATGCCGGGCGGGTTTCATATAAGAAGGATGTGCTTAGAAGCACTTGCGGTAAATAGCCTCTTCGGCCTCCAGGTCGAAGGGATAATAGGCATTGGTCATGAGGCGCTGCTGGTTGGCCTCCACGCTCTGGGGGAACTTCTTGAAGTCCTCCTCGGTGAAGCCGCAGTCGCGGAGGGGACGCAGGGGCAGAATGCGCTGCAGCAGGGCGTTCATCTCGGGGATGGCGTCCTTGGCCTCGCAGCCCAGAATCCGGGCCACCAGCTCCTTGAAGCGCATGATTTCGCCATCCGGGTTCTTCTCGTCATAATAGTCCATGATGGCGCCGAAGAGCATATAGTTGCTTTCGCCGTGGGCCACGTGATAGGTGCCGCCCAGGGGGAAGCTCATGCCGTGGACAGGGCCGCAGCCGGCCTTCAGGAAGGCGATGCCCGCGTAGAAGCTGGCGGTGACGAACTCGTCCAGATACTCAAACCGGGCGTCCTGGCCCTTCTCGTCGATGAGCTTGAAGCCCTTGAGAATCATGTCCATGGCCTTCTCGGAGAAAAGCTCGCTGGTCATGGTCTTGCGGTGGGGGCTCAGGAAGGACTCCGTAGCATGCACCAGCGCGTCAATGGCGGAGCAGGCGAAGGGCTTGTAGGGCAGGGTCTTGATAAGGTCGGGAATCAGGCAGACCTTGTTGGGGATGATGTCGTCGGACACCAGACCCAGCTTCGTCTCGCCGCCGGTGAGGACGCCGTCTTTTTCGTCCTTGACAATGGCCACGGAGATATTGGTGCACTCGGAGCCGGTGCCGCAGGTGGTCGGGATGGCGATGACGTCCTTTTCATGCTGGACCGGGAAGCGCTTGAAATACAGGTTGTGGACGCTGTCGGGGCGCTTGCAGCCCAGCAGCTTGCAAAGGTCCATGATGGCCCCGCCGCCCACGGCGATGACCCGGTCATAGCTCTCGTAGGGGATGGCGTCGTACATGACCTGAATCATTTCCTCGGAGGGCTCTCCCGCGCCGAACTTCTCCTGGAACACAAACTGGCACTTGAGGTTCAGCTCCTTCATGAAGGGGGTGTAGATGAACTCGTTGGTCAGCACCACGTCCCGCTCGTTCAGCTTGAACTCCTCCGCCATGGCGGCAAAGGTGTCGAACTTGTACACAGTGGGGGCGAAGATGATTTCACGCTTGTCGGCCATCAGAGCGGCGGAAAAAGCGTCCATTTTCTGAGCCATAATGAATCAGTCTCCTTTTTAATTTTTAGAACGGCATTTGCGGAAGACGGGCGGGCCAGGGGGCCCGCCCCTACAGGCTGCGTTGTACGATAGGCGTACCGTAGGGGCCGCCGCCCTGCGCCTGCCGTTAGCGGCTTTGCCGCTTACGGCGGCGGCGTACCCCTTGCGGGTGCTCGGCGGCCCGTCTTTCGATACCCACCAATTTTGTAGGGTTGCCTAAAATTACTTCCGGGCAATCGCCTTTTTGACGGCTTCGACGATATTGGCCGCCCGCAGACCGTAGGTGTCCATCAGGAACGCCTGGGGTCCCACCTGGCCGAACTCATCCTGCACGCCCACGAACTCCTGGACGGTGGGGCAGTTCTTCGCCAGACAGTTGGCGACGACGGACCCCAGGCCGCAGCAGGTGTTGTGGTTCTCGGCGGTGACAATGGCCCCGGTTTCCCTGGCGGCCTTGATCACCAGCTCCTCGTCCAGGGGCTTCCAGGTGAACATGTCGATGACCCGGACGCTGATCCCCTCGGCCTGGAGGGCCTCGTAGGCCTTCAGGCTCTCGTCCACCATGATGCCGGAGGTAATGATGGCAGCCTTGTCCCCGGCGCTTTCGTGGAGCACCACGCCCTTGCCGATTTCAAACTCGCTGCCCTCGTCATAAACCCGGATCACGTCCTTGCGGACAAAGCGGGTGAAGCTCACGCCCTCCACGTTTACAAGACCACGGGTAACGCTGGCCAGCTGGTCGTAGTCGGCAGGGTCGATGACCGTGGCGGTGGGGATGGACAGATACATGGCCGCGTCCTCCAGGGGCATGTGGGTGCCGCCGTTGAAAGCCGCCGTCACACCCGCGTCGGAGCCCAGCACCCGGACGCTCAACCCGGCGTATGCCGCGCTCATGTAAATCTGGTCATAGCACCGGCGGGAGGAGAAGGTGCCGAAGGAGTGGAAGAAGACCTTCTTCCCCGTGGCAGCAAGACCCGCGGACACGCCGGCGGCGTTGCCCTCAGCGATGCCCGCCTCAAAGGCCCGGTCGGGATAATTCTTGACCAGCTGCTTGGTGTTGATGCAGCCCATCAGGTCGCAGTCTACATAGACGATGCTCTTGTCCTCGGCCATCAGCTCATTCAGGGTCAGCGCCAGACCGTCCCGGCAGGCACGCAGGTCCTTTTCATGCTTGCCAATCAGTTTCACATTCATTTCTCTCACCCTCCCTTAAGCGTTCTTTGCGGCTTCCAGCTCTTTTTCGGAAGCGGCAATGGCCTCCAGCCACTGCTCCTCCTTGGGCTGGGAGGAGTGGTCGTGCTTGGGCTCCGCAAACGTCGCGCCCTTGCCCTTGCTGGTGTTCAGCACAATGCAGGAAGGCACGCCCTTGGTTTCCTTGGCTTTCTGGATAGCCTCGTAGATGGCCGTCACGTCGTGCCCGTCGATCTCCTGGGTGTGGAGGCCGAAGCCCGCCGCCTTTTTCGCGATGTCTCCGTGGGCCAGAATGTCCGCCGTGGTTCCGTCCAGCTGATATCCGTTGTTGTCGATGAAGTAGATGATATTGTCCAGCTTGTGGGCATAGGCAAAGTGGAAGCCCTCCCAGACCTGGCCCTCGTCGGCCTCGCCGTCGCCGATGACGCAGTAAACCGTGCTGTCTCGACCATCGATTTTATTGCCCAGGGCCGCGCCGGTGGCGGTGGATACGCCCTGGCCCAGAGAGCCGGTGGTCAGGTCCACGCCGGGGGTGAGCTTCCGGTCCGTGTGGCTGGGGAA
>CAJTZL010000007.1 GCA_910583695.1 uncultured Oscillibacter sp. | reverse complement strand
CGGAATGCGTATTCTGTCACCCCGGCGGAGCATGGAGGAAACTTGAAACGAGGAGGCGCGAGCCTATGATGACGGTACTGCGCAGAGAAGAAAAATATCTGCTTACACTGCGGGAAGCGCTGCAATGTGCGGCCCGCTTTGAAAAGGTGCTGGCACCGGACAACTTTTCCAAACATGGTTCCTACAACATCCGTTCCCTTTACTTTGATACGGTGGACGACCAGGATTTCCACGACAAGCTCACGGAGCAGAACTGCCGCCAGAAAATCCGTCTGCGCATCTACTCTCCCGAGGACAGCCGCGTAAAACTGGAGCTGAAGCAGAAGCAGAACATCTACCAGAAGAAGCGGTCCCTCCTCATCACCCGGGCGGACGCCCTGGCCCTGATCGATGGGCGCTACTCCGTTCTGCTGAACTACGAGGACCCCTTCGCCGGGGAGATGTTCGTGCGGCTGACGGAAGGCTGTTACCGCCCCAGGACGATCATTGAATATAGCCGCCGGGCCTTCATGGCCAAGGAAAACAACATCCGCCTGACCTTTGACAGCTGTATCCGGGCCCTGGAGGGAAATTACGGCCTCTTTTCCGGCACGCTGCCCTTCTACCCGGTGCTGCCTGGAGATCAGGTGATTTTTGAGGTGAAATACAACCAGTTCCTTCTGGGGTACATTATGGATGTTATTCGATGCGTGGACCGGCGGGGCGTTTCCGCCAGTAAATACTGCCTGGGACGGTCCTTGAGCTATCCCTTCCTGAGCTGAGGGCAGAGCCGCGCCGGAATCAAAAAGAAAAGAGGAGCCTTTATGAGACAGTATCTGTACGACATGATCAACAGCAGCGGGACCCTCAGCACCCAGGACATCCTGATTCGCATTGGAATGTCGATTCTGTTTGGAATTGTGATCTTTGTTTCCTACCGCCTGACCCACGAGGGGTCCGTCTACAGCGCCAAGTTCAATATCACCCTGCTGACGTTGACCATCCTGACCACCACGGTCATGACGGTCATTGGAAACAACGTGGCCCTGTCCCTGGGCATGGTGGGCGCACTGTCCATTGTGCGGTTCCGCACCTCCATCAAGGACAGCCGGGACACCACGTACATATTCTGGACCATCATCATCGGCATCTGCTGCGGTGTGGGAGACTTCATGGTGGCCGGAATCGGCAGCGCGGGGGTGTTCCTGGTGCTGCTGGTCTTCGGCCGGGTGAAGAACGAAAACCGGATGCTCCTGGTGGTGCGGGGCAGTTACGAAAAAGAGGACGACATCCGCAAGACGGTTTTCGAGTACTTCACCAAGCCCCCGGTGATGAAGGCGGAGAACACCTCCGGCGGCTCTGTGGAGCTGATCTATGAGCTGGACCGCAGGTCCATGATCGCCTCGGCCAAGCGGGAGACCGCTCAGGCCGCCGCCGAGGGGCGGCAGAGAGCCTCCATCATCCGGAAGCTCCGGGAGCTGGGCGAGATTGAATACGTGAACGTGGTGGTCCAGAGCGACGAAATCTCCTGACCAAAGGGGAGGTTTTGATGAAGTATCAATGGATTTTCCTGCTGGCCATCGCGGCGGCGCTGGCCCTGTCCGTCCTTGTCAGCGGCATGGAGCCGGGGCACAACCGCTATCACCAGCACCTGGAGGCGGAGGAAAAGCTCCCCTGCACGGACCACGACGATTCCGTCTTCTGCACCCATCTGCCCCTCATGGAGATTACCACCGACGCTCCGGTGCCGGAGCCTTACCTGCAGGAAAGCAACGTTTCTACCAACAACGTCTGGGCCGTGTCCAACCGGAAGCGCAACTATGAGATGGTGGCCGCCTCCGTGCGGTATTTTGACAATGAGACGGAAAACAACCACCTCACCGACCGGCCGGCAGTGGAGGAGCGGGCCATGTTCCGTATCCGGGGCGCATCCTCCCGGAGCTTTGACAAGAAGAACTACCTCTTAAAATTCAAAGAGGAGGACATGACCCGGGACCTGGATGTTTCCCTGTCGGGAATGGCTGCGGACAACAGCTGGGCCCTCCACGGGCCGTTTTTGGACAAGTCCCTGATTCGGAACTACCTGTGCTACAATCTGGCGGGGGAGATCATGGACTACGCCCCCAACGCCCGGTTCTGCGAGCTGTTTGTCAATGGGGAGTACATGGGCCTCTACCTGCTGACGGAGAAAATCAGCTACAGTGAAAACGGGCGAATCGACTTTACGAAAACGGACCCGGATATGACCGTCACCTCCTATATTCTTCAAGTCGACCGTGGCGCCAAGGACCCCCGGTACAGCCTGGAGACCTTCGGCTCCAACAGCTATCTGACCAGAACGAAGCTCCACGCCGGGCAGGGCTATCTCGAAATTCTCTATCCCGGAAAGACCCTGACGCAGAATCAGCACGACTACATTGTTTCCGATTTTTCCCGGTTTGAAAAGTCCATCTTTTCCTTTGACTACAACCACCCCGACCGGGGCTATCGGCAGTACATTGACGTGCGGTCCTTCATTGACTTTTTCCTGATCAACGAGTTTGCGTTGAACTACGACGCCCCGGGCCTGTCCACCTATCTATACAAGGACGTGAGCGGGAAGCTGAAAATGTGCGTCTGGGATTTCGACGCAGCCTTCGATTACTACCGCTATTCGGAGGTGACGCCGGAGACATTCCGGATTCATAACGCCCTGTGGTTTAAGTACTTGTTCAAGGATGAGGCTTTTGTGGATCAGGTGGTGGAGCGGTACGACGATCTCCGAAAACGCTTTTTGAACGAGGAATACCTGTTCCAATACATAGACGAGACCGTGGCATACCTGGGCCCGGCCATTGCGCGCAACTATGAAAAATGGGGCTACAGCTTCAACAGCACCTACAACGGAGTCGATTACGATTACCTGGAGCCCGAATCCCGGAACGTGCGCAGCTTCGACGCGGCCATCCGGCAGATCAAGGATACCATCACCCTGCGGCTGAGGCATATGGACAGCAACCTGGACCGGCTCTACACGCTTTGCCATGAATCCATGAACAAGCGTTACAACCATGTCACGGAGGCCGGCGGAGCATGAAAAAGTTTTTGATAATCGTCATTCCCGGCGTACTGCTGCTGTTCCTGCTGGACTGGCTTTATTTCAGCCTGGGCGTGCTGTACCTGCCCGCCCGCCGGACGCCGGAGTACTTCGCCAAGGCGGAGGGGGAGGCGCTGTATCTGGACCGGGGCTCCGGCTACGCGGAATTTGAATTGAAGGGCGTCAACCTGGGCCTGGGAAAGCCCGGGTACTACGCCACGGAGCTGGCGGTGACAAAGGAGGAGTATCTGCGCTGGTTCGAACAGATCAAGGCCCTGGGGGCCAATGTAATCCGCACCTATACCCTGGCGGGGCCGGATTTTTACGAGGCTTTTTACGAGTTCAACCGGGACAACCCGGACCCGCTGTACCTGCTCCATGGTGTTTGGGTGGACGACTACCTCATCAACTCCTCCTACAGCGCCCTGGACGAGGACTTTTACAAGCCCTTCTTCCGGGACTGCAAAAAGACCATAGACACGGTGCACGGGCGGTATAAGGAGTGGACGAAGGACTCCATTTTCTCCCGGTACTACCGGTGGGACATTTCCCCCTGGGTCTGCGGCTATATCCTGGGCGTGGAATGGGAGGGCTCCCTGGTCACGTATACGGACAAATCCTTCCCCCAGCAGGAGCAGCTGGACGGGAAGTATTTCTACACGGAGGGGGCCAGCAACTTTGAAATCTTCCTGGCCTCCGCCGGGGAGGCGGCGGCCGCCTACGAGACGCAGAAGTACGGCTCCCAGCGGATGATCGCCTTTTCCAACTGGCCCACCACGGACCCCCTGACCTATTCTCAGAACCTGACGGAGTACTTCCTGAAGTCCGCCCGAATCGACGTGGAGCACATCCGCTGCAAGGAGGCCTTCGGCCCCGGCCAGTTTGCCTCCTATCACATTTATCCCTACTATCCGGATTACTACAGCTTCCTGCCCATCCATGAGGAGAACACCTATCTGCAATATCTGCGGGATATCAACGAGCACCATACCATGCCCGTGGTCATCTCCGAGTTTGGCGTGCCCTCCTCCCGGGGCATGGCGGCCCGGGAAGAGAGCCTGGGCCGAAATCAGGGGAACCTGAGCGAGACGGAGCAGGGGGAGGCCCTGGTGTCCATGTACCGGGACATCAAGGCGGCAGGCAGTGCCGGGGGCATTGTCTTCACGTGGCAGGACGAGTGGTTCAAGCGCACCTGGAATACCATGGCCGGCGTGGACCTCACCGTTACCCCCTATTGGAGCGACTACCAGACCAACGAGCAGTACTTCGGCCTGCTGTCCTTCGACCCGGGGAAGGAAAGGAGCGTCTGCTATCCCGACGGGGACAAGTCGGAGTGGACGGAAAAGGATCTGGTCTCGGAGCAGAACGGCATCCGGCTGTCCATGCAGTATGACGAGCGGTATGTTTACTTCCTGGTGGAACAGGAGGGCTTTGATCTCCGGACCGGCAAACTCTATATCCCCATTGACACCACGCCCAAAAGCGGCTCCCTCCGGGCCGGGAACCTGGGAGTAGAGATGGACCGGGCGGCGGACTTCGTGGTGGAGCTGGACGGCCCGGACAACAGCCGGCTGTGGGTGCAGGAGTACTATGACGGCATCGAGGCCCTGTTTTACGACAAGATCACGCCCTGGGATCTGTTTTCCCAAACCTTCCCGGCCCGGAATACGGATTCCTTTGTCAAGGTCCGGCTCCTGATTCAAAAGGACCTCTACTTTGTGCGGGACAGCCTGGAGGACCAGAACCTTCTGGACGACGTGCCGATTTCCTATGCGGAATACAACCAGCGGGACCCCATGCATTACAGCCGCATGGAGAATTACGAAACCGGAAAGCTGACCTGGGGCAACGGCAATCCCGATGCGCCGGACTTCCATTCCCTGGCGGACTTCTGTGGCGGAGACGGCTTTGTGGAGCTGCGCCTTCCCTGGCAGCTGCTGAACTTTGCCGATCCCTCCCACATGAACATCCACGACGACTACTATGAGCATTACGGGGTGGAGTACCTGCACATAGACGAGCTCTGCGCCGGAGCGGGAGACGGGACGGAGCGGATTGAGATGCAGCCCGTTGCCTTGGAGCCCCTGGGCCGCCGTCCGGCCTTTCACGAGCGTCTGAAAGCGTCCTATTTCATATTGCAGGCGCTCTGGACGGAACATCCCGCTATTTAGGAGGAGAACTGTGAATATTATTGTTGAGATTTATTTGATCGTATGTGTGCTGCTTCTGCTGTTCGATATTTTGTTCCTGATTCTGAAAAACCACCGGAACCAGGAATTTTACCCGAAAAACCACAGCTTGGAGAAGAAAATCCGGGAGGAAATCCGGACCCGCCGGGAGACGGGAGCCTTTTCCCAAGGCTTTGAGGAGGACCTGAGCGCAAAGCTGGAGAAGATTCGCAACCTCATCACGCTGATGGATGTATTGAGTGGAGACCAGCCGGCGGCGGACTGGTTCCACCCCGCTGTCTTTGCGCAGATTGAGGAATACCAGAAAAAGAACGATTACGAACAGGCCTATTACGCCTACGTGGTCTCCCAGTTCGACTATGAGCGAGAGCCCGTTCCGCCGGAATTCGCCGCGAAATTCATGACCTTTCTGGACAGCAAGTCCCTCTATACCTTTGCCAACGCCATGGACGCCCTCTACCGGTTCGGCAGGACGAACCTGCTGCTGGCTGCCATGGACAAGGTGGACGAGCGGCAGGGCTTCTATCACCAGAAGCTGCTGGTGGACGGCCTTCTGGCCAGCCGGGCGGACTTTCAGGAGCTGAACCCGGCGCTGCTGAAGGCCTTTGCCCAATACACGCCGTTTATGCAGGAATGCCTGCTGAACTTCTTCCGGATGACCGGATACGACGTCTCCGCCCTCTGCCTCCGCTTGATTCGGAACGGGGACTATACGGATCCGGAGATACGCTATGGCGCCATGCGCTATCTTGCCAAGTATCCCGGCGCCCAGTCCCAGGACCTGTTCCTGGAGATACTGCGGCGGAAAAAGAGCCCGTGGATGGATCAGATGCTGGCCATCCAGGCCTTGGAGCATACCGGGGATGCCGCCGTCCGGGAAGCGGTCCTGAAAAAAGTGACCAGCCCCAATTGGTACGTGCGCACCAAGGCCATCGCCTATCTGCACCGCTGGGGTCTGACAAAAGATCAGATTTTCGACATCCTCTACCTGCGGGACAAGTACGCCGACAACGCGCTGCTGTATCAGTACCGCAACGAAAAGGAGCTCTCGCATTACATCATAGACACCATACAACTGCTGCAGCGGCAGGATGCGTCCGCGGAGGAACCCTTGGGCGAGCCCGCCGAACCGCTGCCGGTATGAAGGAGGAACCCCCGCTATGTTTGAATTTCTTCGCTCGCTTTTCACCATGGAAACGATGCAGGCGATCCTTGCCTTTTTCGAGATCTTTTTTGTCGTCTATCTGGTGGGCTATTCCTCCTTTCTCTTCATCTCCGTCCTGGTGGGCGGCAACGAAATTTTTGAGGGAACCAAGAAGCGGCGGCTGCGCAACGAAATCCACCATGATTACTATGTTCCCATCAGCGTGGTGGTGCCCGCCTACAACGAGGAGGTCACGATTGTGGAGACCATCCGCTCCCTGCTGAACCTGGACTACCGGATTTATGAGATTATCGTCGTAAACGACGGCTCCAAGGACAGCACCGGCGAGCTGGTGGCGGAGACCTTCCAGCTGCGTCAGGTGGACCGGCCCATCCGGCGGCAGCTCCCCTGCGGGGAGGTGCTCAGCGTCTGGGAGGGCACGGGGGCGGACCAGGTGCCCATCACCTTGATCAACAAGGCCAACGGAGGAAAAGCCGACAGCATCAACGCGGGAATCAACGCCTCTCAATATCCCTATTTCGTCTGCATGGACGCAGACTCCATTCTGCAAAGGGACTCCCTGTCCATGATTGCGGTCCCCGTGCTGGAAAACCAGGACGTGGTGGCGGTGGGCAGCATGATCCGGATTTCCAACGACTGCGTGTTTGAAAACGGGGAACTGGTTCAGCTGCGCCTGCCCAAGCGCCTGACGCCGGCCTTCCAGGTGCTGGAATATGAGCGGTCCTTCCTGGCCTCCCGGATTCTGCTGGATAAGTTCAACGCCAACCTCATCATATCCGGCGCCTTCGGGCTCTTCAAAAAAGAAGCGGTGCTTCACGTGGGAGGCTACCACGCCGGCTGCGTGGGGGAGGACATGGAGCTCATCATGAAGCTCCACTCCTACTACCGGGCCAACCGCCTCCCGTACCAGATCAAATACGCCTATAACGCCGTGTGCTGGACCCAGGCGCCGGAGCGCTTCCGGGACCTTCTGAAACAGCGCAAGCGCTGGCACATCGGCCTGATGCAGAGCATGCTGGGCCATAAAAGCGTGATTACCAAGGGGAGCTATCTGTACTATCTGTTCTATGAGCTCCTCTCGCCGGTCATTGAGCTGCTGGGCCTGCTTGTGACCTTCCTGGCCTATGTCTTCGGGCTTTTGAACCTGCAGCATGTCATCGCCCTGCTCCTGATTTACGCCCTCTTCGGCTCCATGCTCACGGTCATCTCCTTTGTCACCCGGAATTACCTCAGTAGCATTCGGGTAAGGCCGGTGGACATTGTAAAGGCCTTCCTGCTGTGTATCCCGGAAAACGTGATCATCCGCTTTATTCTGGCCTGGACCCGCATTCTGGCGGTGTTTTTCTGGAGAGGGAAGAAAACCCGGTGGGGCGAGATCAAGCGGAAGAAGATCGACTATCATGAGGCGGCCTGATATGAAAAAAGGAACGCATGCCCTTTGGCTGACGGCTGTGCTGTTGGCCGTGCTGGCCTGCCTTACAGCGCCGTCCCAGGGTGCCGGCTTCTGGAATGAAGACGAAGCGCTTATGGACGACTGGACCTTCCGTGAGCGGAAGCTGTCCGCTGTGGACAATTCTTCCCAGGGCCGCCGCAGCATGTTTTCCTGGGATATGTATTTCTTCAACAGCGGCGCGTTTCCCGCCTTGTCGAAGGTTCTCACCGCCTACCAGATCGACCGGGTATATCAGGAGCTTCCCGAGCCGTGTTTTCAGGGGCAGGAGCTTCCGGACATGGTGGAGCGCATGGCGGGCCTGGGCATTGAAGTTTCCGCGCTGAACGGGGACCGCCGCTGGCCGGAGGAAGGACTGGAGGATTACAAGAACTGGGTGGATGCGCTGCACGCCTATAACCAGGAGCACCCTGCGCAGAGAATTTCCTCCGTGGCACTGGATGTGGAGAGCTATACCCTCAGCTCCTTCAAGAAGGATCCCGCCGCCGGTTTTGACGCCTATATCCGGTGCATGGAGGAGGCGTATCAATATGCCCGCCAGCGGGATTTGCAGGTGGTGCAGATCATTCCCGCCACGCTGGATGCCATAGATCGGGGACAGTTTGAGGACTTTTTGCAGCGCTGCTGCGACGAGGTCTCGATCATGAACTATTACAAGGATACGGAGCTGGCCGCCATCTGGAATGAGGTGCTGACCTGTCGTCAGATGGGCATTCCGGTGGAGACCATTTTCGAGACGATGCCCGTAAACAGCCATTACAGCGTGACAAAGGAAAAGACCTATTTCTACAGCGGTGCGCGCTCCCTGGCCAACGCCGTGGAGGAGATGCAGAAAACCTATGGCTCATCCCTGGGCATCGGCTACCACCACTTTGAGACCATGTACCACGTATACAGCAACCTGTACCTGGCGGAGATTTATCCCTACGCAAAATCGAGTCCGGATGGAGATGCCAACGGCCAGATGGGGGTGGGCGGGCGGATCAGGCTTCGGAACCCGAAAGGCGGGGTGGTGTCCGCCTGGCTGTCACCACCCAATTGGAAGAGCCATGCGGCGGAGTACAGCTACCTTGCCGTGGGCGTACAGCTCAATACGAACTACTCCGTGCTTTTAGACGGAGAGGATTATCGTGTGACCACCACCCGCCCGCTTCGTTTCAAGAAGGAGAGCGGAAAGGTGGTTTACTCGGAATCCTTCCATGCGGAGCCGGATTCTTAGCGCAAAAAGAAACAGGGCCGGAGCGGAAGTTTTGAAACTTCCGCTCCGGCCCTGTTGCGTATAGGACCAAGAACAGGCCCAGAGAAGATGGCTTGCAGAACGGCTGCCCAAATCTTCCCCGCCATATTTCATGCCTCATGGCCTCCGGTGAATGATCCCTTGCGCAGACTCTGCCAGACAAGCTACACTGAAACAGGAACAATTACAGCAATTGGACCAGATCAGAGATCATACTGTTTTGGAGGTGGGGATGATTGTGAGCAAGGTTTATGGGTATGTCCGGGTCAGCGCAATGTGATCTTGGGCTATGCCGAATGCGGAGAGGATCTGGCGAAAAGCGACGAGCGGCACGGCCGCCTGAAGACAGGGGATGTAGCCCGGTTTGACGAGGACGGCTGTTTCTATATTGTGGGCCGGAAAAAGCGATTTTTGAAAATCTTCGGAAACCGGGTCAATCTCGATGATATAGACCGGATGGTCCGGGAGGAATTTAACGGCATGGACTGTGCCAGCGCCGGGAGAGACGATAAGCTCTGCCTCTTTGTAACGCGGGAGGAAACGGCGGGCCCGGCGCGAAAATTTTTGGAGAAAAAGACCGGTTTGAACGCCGCGGCCTTTGCCGTCCTGACTGTCCCGGAGATACCGCGGAACGATGCGGGCAAGATTCTCTATGGGGAACTTGAGGCGCGTATGGGGGAGATGAGATAAGCCTATGGGAGACTGCTATGAAGATTTGCTGGAACTGGGACCATATTCGGTTGGCAGAGAGGAAAAGCACGCGCGGCTGAGCCGAAGGCTGATTCAGCTGTCCGAACGGCACTATCGCTCCTGCGACGCATGCCGCCGCATTCTAGCGCAGTTCCCAGAAATCGTGAGAAAAAAGGAAGCGAGGGCAGGGAGGGCAGGGCAAGGCGGAGGACGCAGACGGGCTGACGCCCGTCAAGGACGGCAACGCAGCCCTGCGATTCCGGGACCGCTGAACGTTTCTCATTATTTGGGGGGCTGTTCTAGGAAATTGTTCCCTATAGACCAATCTTGCGCTCTGGTTCTGGAAGTTCACTCTTTATTTTTATCAAACCGAATTTCACAGCAACTATGCCCCTGGGCAATAGTTCTCCCCAGGGTGAATACGAAATCATCAAAAACACTAGCGATCCCACGGTCCCCATTCATGGCAATGTCGCATAGGACGTCAATCTCTTCATCGGTGCAGCCCAGCTTCTGCCAAGCCTCTACCAGTGGGCAGTAATGGAAATCCAGGTAATAGTGCTCGCTGTCTTTGTGGACCTCTTCCATTTCGAAAATTTTGCGGCCATTTCCATTGGGTTCGGCAAACTCCGTTTCAAAGGCGGACAGATCCTCACCGTCGATCAATTCCTTGAAACCCTCCCCCTGGAAGCAGCCGCAGCGGAACGTGGCCCGGTACGCAATGTCTTTCCAACCCTCCACACCGGCCTTGCGCATCTCGCTTACAAGGAAGTACAGCCACATGGCCCGATGGCCGAAGGCGTCACGCAGGGCGTTGATCTTATCGTTATCCGTATGAGCCGCTTGATTGACAATTTTCGACATATGCATATCCTCCGTTACAAATGTAATATTATATCTTTCCTGGGGCGAAGACAGGGTATCATGGAAGGTTTACGCTGTCAATCAGAAAATAAGAAAGGAAGCCATTTTCTCCCTTTCTTCGCAAAACGCTTCCTAATAATTGGACAAAAAAGCAAAATATTTGTTAAAATCGAACAACAAGTTACTGCGTTCATCCATGCCTTCGACAAAATTTATTTCTGCGGTTGACAACTGGAAGAAAGTGGTTTAGTATACGGCTGACAAAGGGGAGAGGTCGCATTACAAATGTAATGGATATACCTGAAAGTGTGAAGGAGGTGGAGCTGTGAATGACATTGAGCAATTTGGGCGGGAGAACTTGGTGAAGATCGCCAACTGGTATTACGTCTCTGGAATGACCCAGGAACAGATCGCTGTCAAGCTCAACTGCAGCCGCCAACGGATCAACCGCATCATCAAATCCTTAGTGGACTTGGGCGTTGTCACCATTCAGATCAACGGGGGTGACAGCGGGTGCTTGGCCTTGGAGGACGCACTGGAGCGGCGCTTCGGCCTCTGCCGCGCCGTAGTCGCCGGAGTAGACGCCTATCCGGAGCAAAGCAGCTTGGAGCTTTGTAAAAAAGGCGCACGGTACCTGGAGACCTTCATCGCCAACCGGCAGACGGTAGGCATCTCCTGCGGCAGCACGTTGAGCCAATTGGTGGCCTGCATGAGAACCCAGGTGAAGAGCTTGTGTCAAGTGGTGCAACTGGTGGGAACGCTGAACACCCGCCGCCAGGCCAACGTCATCCGTCCAGACACCACCGCCCGTCTGCTGGCCAAAAAGCTCTCCTGCGGCTGCTCTCTGCTCTACGCCCCTGGCCTCTCATCTGCCGGACGGGAAGAGGCGCTGAGCCTTCCAGACATCCGCCGCACCATGGACTCCTTCGCGACATGCGACATCGCCTTGGTCGGTATCGGGAGATTGGTGCCCGGCTGCGCCGTCCACAAGCTGGGAGCGGCGGACGAGGAGGAACTGGCACAGGCGGCCCAGGGGAATTGTGCCGGCGAGGTCGCCCTGAACCGATACACCCTGGAGGGGAAGGGCCTGGGGCCGGCTTTTGACCGGGCCATCGGCGTGGATATGGAAACACTGAAACACATTCCCTATGTGATAGCGGTGGCCGGAGGGCTGTGCAAGGCAGACGCAGTGTTGGGAGCCCTGCGGACAGGCTGTATTGATGTCTTGATCGTGGACAGCCTGCTGGCCCGGAAGCTGCTGGAGAAACCCGGCACCCCGGGAAGCGAAGCCGACGGTCAGCATGGGAGGTGCTTATGAAAAAGTACATTGTCAAACGGCTGCTCATCGCCATCCCCACGTTTATCGGCATTACAATTCTCGTGTACCTGCTGTCTTCCCTGGCAGAGGGAAGCCCCCTGGATATGCTGCTGAGCAATCCCTATATCACCGCCGAGGAAATTGCCCGTAAACGGGTGGAGTACGGCTTGGACAAAAACGTATTTGTTCAGTATTTCAACTGGCTCAAGCAGTTGCTCCAGGGAAATATGGGCTATTCCTACCGCACAAATCTGCCGGTGCTGGGTATGATTCTGGAGCGTTTGGGTCCTACACTGGTTCTTACCTTTTCAGCTACGATTTTCTCGGTCCTGGTAGCTGTGCCTCTGGGGATTATGTCCGCCTATAAACCCTATTCCGGTTGGGACTACATTTCCTCCGGCCTGTCCTTCGTCGGCTCCGCCACGCCCAACTTCTTCGCCGGGCTGCTGCTGATCTACCTGTTCTCCGTCCGGCTCAAGCTGCTGCCCATCGGCGGCATGTACGACACCTCCGGCATCCGCACCTTGCCGATGCTGCTGAAGCATCTGATCCTCCCGGCCATGGTGCTGTCTATTCAGCAGGTGGGGCGGCTTATCCGTCAGACACGCGGGAGTATGCTGGAGGTTCTCTCAGAGGACTACGTCCGCACCGCCCGGGCCAAGGGCCTGCGGGAGAACAAGGTTCTGGTCCGCCACGCGCTGCGGAACGCGCTGATTCCGGTGGTCACGGAGCTGGGAATGATGATTCCCTTCCTGATCGGCGGAGCCGTGGTCACGGAGCAAATCTTCGGCTGGCCGGGGCTGGGAAGCCTGATGGTCATGTCCATCACCGCTCGAGACTACCCCGCCATTATGGGCATCACGGTCTTTGTGGCCGTAGCGGTACTGCTGGGCAACCTGCTTACCGACCTGATTTACAGCGTGCTTGATCCCCGGATTCGCAATCAATAAGAAGGAGGGGCCAATTGATGTCCACTTCCAAAACCTCCGGCTCCTACATGCGGGATGTGTTCCGCCGCTTCCGAGCCCACAAGCTGGCCATGGCCGGGCTTTGTGTCCTGATCCTTGAAATTCTGCTGGTGGTCCTCCTGCCCATGCTGTTTCCCTTGGACCCTTACACTTCTGATGTAGCCGCCTTTGGCGCAGACCCCAGCGTCCTGCATCCCCTGGGCACCGATGAGATTGGACGGGACCTGCTGGCCCGGCTGATCTATGGGGGACGGGTGTCCCTGGCCGTGGGCATCCTGTCCACCGCTATCAGCGTGGCCGTAGGCGTCCCCCTTGGGCTCGCCGCCGGGTACTTCCGGGGAATCCTGGAGACCGTGGTGATGCGCTGCGCCGACATCTTCATGTCCTTCCCCTCCATCATTTTGATTTTGGTTCTGGTGTCGGTGGTGGGGCCGTCGGTGCTCACGGTCACGCTGGTCATCGGCGTTCTGGGCTGGCCGCAGTTCGCCCGGCTGATCTACGGCAATGTGCTCTCCGTCCGAGAAAAGGACTATGTGGAGTCCGCCAGGGCGGTAGGCGAGAAGAGCTTTCGTACGGTGATGAAGTACATCCTCCCCAACACCTTCGCGCCCATCCTCATCGCCCTGACCTTTGGAACCGCCAACGCCATCATCATGGAGTCCTCCCTCAGCTTCCTGGGTATGGGCGTACAGGCCCCCATGGCCTCCTGGGGCAATATTCTCTACGATGCCCAGTCCATTGCCGTGCTCTCTCAGCGGCCTTGGCTGTGGGTGCCTCCCGGGGTGGCCCTGGTGATTACGGTGCTGAGCATCAACTTCTTCGGCGACGGCATTCGGGACGCGCTGGATACCAAAATGAAGCTCTGATTTTTCTCTTCCAGCAAAAGGCGCGCGGAGTGGTGCCAATGATAAAATGTATGATTTCAGAAGATTACCTTCAGAAATAATCACAAAAAGGAAAAGGAGAACTGTCTTATGAAGTCTCGCAGAACAAGGATGTTGTCCCTGCTGCTGGTCATGGCCTTGACCAGCTCCCTCCTGCTCTCCGCCTGCGGAGGTGGAACAGCGCCTCCGCCCTCCTCCGGTGGGACGGATGCCCCAGTCGCCTCCGGCAGTTCCGACAGCTCTGGCAGCGCCCCAGCCCAGGAAGGCGCGAAAACCGTGACCATGGCCATGACCTCCAACTGGGATTCCCTGATTCCCCACGACACCACCAGCAACTACAGCGATGTGATTATCAACCAGATTTTCGAGAAGCTGGCAACCATCCGGCACGACGGGAGCTTTACGCCCGGCCTGGCCCTCAGCTGGGAGATGAACGAGGACAACACCGTCTTCACCTTCCACTTGGACAAGAAGGCCAAGTGGCATGACGGACAGCCCGTTACGGCGGATGACGTGGTATTCACCGCCCGGGTCATGTCTAACGCCGACGTTCCTGCCGCCCGGCGGAGCACCCGCTATTTTGCCGGGACTGACGACAGCGGCCTGGAGCTTTCCGCAAATTCCATCGGTGTGGAGGCCCTGGACGAGCATACGGTGGCTTTCCATCTAAAGGAGTCCATGGACCCGGATTACTTCCTGGCCATCTTTAACCGGGACTTCTATATCATCCCAGCCCATGTGTTCGAAGGGGTGGCTATGGCGGACATCAATAAGAGTGCGTTCTGGCAGAATCCTATTATAGGTTCCGGCGCTTTCATCTACGACAATGCCATCTCCGGCGAACGGGTGGAGCTGGTCGCCAATCCGGACTTCCACCTGGGCGCCCCCAAATTTGACCGTCTGGTCATCAAGGTTGTGGGCGCGCAGAACCAAATGGCCGGCCTGATGAGCGGCGATATCGACATTCTCTCCGACGGCAGCATCTCCCTCCAGGACTGGGATCTGGCCCAGGCCCAGGAGAACCTGGTCTGCGCCTCCATGCCCTCTCTGGGATACCAGTACATGACCTGCAACACCTCCAAGCCCTACATGACCCAGAAGATCCGCCAAGCCATAGATCTGGCTGTCAACCGGGATGTGATCATCAACCAGCTTCTCAAGGGTGAGGGTGAGGCCGCCACCGGGCCGCTGCCTCAATCCCACCTGTACTTTAATAAAGAGCTTCTCCCCATTGAGTACAACCTGGACAAGGCCGCTCAGATGGTGAAGGAAGAGGGCTGGGACGAGTCCCGGGAGCTCCTGCTGATTGTTCCCCAGGGCAACCAGGTGCGGGAAAAATCCGCGCCCCTGATTCAGCAGGATCTGGCCCGTATCGGCATCAAGACCCGTATTCAGACCATGGATTTCCCCACCCTGATGAACATGCTGCGGGAAGGCGAGTACGACTTGGGTCTGCTGGGCTCCGCCGGTTCTTTGGACCCGGGTGAGAGCGTCTTCAACGTCACCGTGGGCCACGCCAACAACTTTGCCCACCTCACGGATCCCACTCTGGGCAACCTGGGCCGGGACGGCTCGCAGGAAACCTCCTTCGAGACCCGCAAGCCCATTTACGACGAGTACCAGCGGGTGCTGAACGAGCAGATGCCCTTTGTATGGCTGTATTTCGCCAACAAGCTGATGGCCTATAACAATCGCCTTTCCAATGTGCCTGTGGAAGACTTCGCATTTATGAACTGGTGCACATGGGAGTGGGAGGTCGCCTGAACGCCTCCTTTGACCGGCGTCTCCGCCGTTTCCTCGGCGGCCCCGCTTCCAGCCGGAAACAGCTGGAAGCGGGGCGGAATATCGTGATATGTGGATGGAGGGAATCCATGTGAGTGAACCACTGTTGCAGGTGATCGACCTGAAGACTCAGTTCCACACAGCTGAAAGCGTTGTGACAGCAGTAGACGGCGTGAGCTTTTCGGTCCGCCAGGGGGAGACCTTGGGGATCGTGGGTGAGAGCGGCTGCGGTAAGAGCGTTACCTCCATGTCGATTCTCCGCCTGATTTCTAAAAACACCGGCAGAATTGCCGGTGGTCAAATCCTCTTTAAAGGGGAGGACCTGCTTCTCAAGTCTCCTGCCGAAATGTGCGGCATTCGGGGCCGGGAGATTGCCATGATCTTTCAGGATTCCATGACGGCCCTGAACCCGGTACTGACCATCGGACGGCAGATGGTGGAGGCCATCTGCACTCATGAGAGGCTTTGCAAGGCAGACGCATTCCAAAAGGCCGTCCAGCTGCTGGCCAACGTGGGGATTCCCTCGCCCCAGCAGCGCATGAAGGAATACCCCCACCAGCTTTCTGGTGGTATGCGCCAGAGGGTGATGATTGCCATGGCCCTTTCCTGCGACCCGGCCCTGCTTATCGCCGACGAGCCCACCACAGCTCTGGACGTGACCATCCAGGCCCAGATTCTCCGCCTGATGAAGGACCTGAAGACTCGCACCAACGCAGCGATTCTGCTCATCACCCACGACATGGGCGTGGTAGCGGAGATGGCGGACAACATCCTGGTCATGTATGCCGGCCAGGTGATGGAGTATGCCGGGACCCGGAGTATTTTCAAAAAACCGCTCCATCCCTACACCCAGGGCCTGCTGGCCTCCATTCCCCGGCTGGACCAGGAGGCGGAGAGGCTCCACGCTATTCAAGGCGCGGTACCCACGTTGAACCATCTGCCCCAGGGCTGCCGTTTCTGCGACCGCTGCCCTCAGGCAGGGGAGCGGTGCCGCCGGGAGATTCCGCCCCTGTTCCAGGCGGGAGAGACTGCCGTGCGCTGCTGGAACTATGAAACCGGCGAGGGAGGGACACCGCATGAATGAATCTGCCGTTCTGCTGGAGGCCGAAGGCCTCCGCAAGGAGTTTATCACCAGCCGGAGCCTTTTTGGCCGGACGGAGCGGAGCGTGAAGGCTGTGGACGGGGTAAGCCTGTCCATCCGGAAGGGAGAGACCCTGGGCCTAGTGGGAGAGTCCGGCTGCGGGAAGTCCACCCTGGGGCGCTGTATCCTGCGGCTGATCGAGCCCACCGGCGGCGCAGTGCGCTATGAAGGCCGGGACCTGCTGGCCTTGGATAAGGCAGAGATGCGCCAGATGCGTCGGAAAATGCAGATCATTTTTCAGGACCCTTACGCCTCCCTGAATCCCCGGATGACGGTGCTGGAGTTGATTCGGGCTCCTCTGGATGCCTTTGGAATCGGAACGCCGAAGCAGCGGGCAGAACAGGCAGCCGCCCTGCTGGAAAAGGTGGGGTTGGACCGGGAAAACCTGCGGAAATACCCCCACGAATTCTCCGGCGGGCAGCGGCAGCGGATTGTCATTGCCCGGGCACTGATCCTGGACCCGGGCTTTGTAGTGTGCGATGAACCGGTGTCCGCCCTGGATGTGTCCGTCCGCTCCCAGGTGCTGAACCTGATGCAGGACCTCCAGAGGGAGCTGGGGCTCACCTATTTGTTCATCTCCCATGATCTGAGCGTCGTGAAACATATCAGCGACCGGGTGGCAGTGATGTACCTGGGCCGGATCGTGGAGCTGGCAGGAAAGCGGGATATTTACCGTAACCCTCTTCACCCCTATACGCAGGCGCTGATGTCCACCATCCCGATTCCGGACGTGGGCCTCCCGCCGCGGGAGGCAGTTCTTCAGGGAGAGGTACCCAGCCCCTTCGATCCCCCCTCGGGGTGCGCCTTCCATACCCGGTGTCCCCGCTGCACCCAGCGGTGCAGGGAAGAGGCTCCCCCGCTGGCCGAGTGGGAACCCGGGCATTTTGCAGCCTGCCATTTTCTGGGAAATCCGGCCATCTAAGGAGAATGAAATGATGAAAACGACGGAACTGGAACACCGGCTGGACCTGTGGCTGGAGCAGAACAGACAGCAGATGGTGGACGACATCATATCCCTGGTGAACATCAAAAGCGTCAGCAGCGCCCCGTCGGGAAACTTCCCCTACGGCGAAGGCTGTGCCAAGGCCCTGGATCAGGCCCTGGCATTGAGCCGGCGCTATGGCCTGGAGGCTGAGAACCACCAGTATCACTGCGGCACCGCCCGGCTGGCCGGAACATCTCCCCAGGAAATCGGCCTGTTCACCCATGTGGATATTGTACCCGAAGGCGAAAACTGGATTTTTGAGCCCTACAAGGCCCTGGTCCGGCAGGGCTGCATCATCGGACGAGGCGCATCCGACAACAAGGGACCGGCTATGTCGGCCCTCCACGCCCTGCGATGCCTGCGGGATCTGGATATCCAGCTGAACCACTCTGTCCGGATTTTCTTTGGCTGCAATGAGGAAAACGGCATGAGCGACTTGGACTATTACCTCCAGCACCACCGGGCGCCTCAGTTTTCCTTGATTCCGGACTGCACCTTCCCGGTGTGCAACGGGGAGAAGGGCATCATGAAATTACAGCTGGCAGCGCGGGTTCGGGAGACGAATCTTCTGAACATCAGCGGCGGGACCGTGACCAACATGGTCCCCAGCTTTGCCTACGCGCTGCTGTCCGGCGCGGACTACAACCAGGTCAGCGCCCTGGCCACCGACAGCGGGGTCCAGGGTATCTCCGTATTCTACGAGGGCGACCATGTGGGCGTGACCGCCGAGGGGATCGCCGGCCACGCGGCCTTTCCCGCCGGAACGGTGAATGCCATCCAAAAACTGGCAGCCTTTCTCTCCAGGAACCATCTCGTCACCGGAGACGCCGCCAAGCCCCTGGCCTTCATCGCGGAGGCCTTTGCGGATTTCTACGGACAGGGGCTGGGCATTGACTATGAGGATCAGCTCTCCGGGCCGCTGACCCACGTAGGCAGCGTCATCGCCATGGAGAACGGTCTGCTGACTCAGGATGTCAATATCCGTTATCCCATTACAGCTGACACCAACCGCGTCGTCGGCGGAATTTCCGCCCGGTGCGGGCAAGGGGGGATGGAGGTGCTTCGCCTGGAGAACGATCCCCCGTCCTATCTGCCCGCGGACCATCCGGTGGTACGGGTGCTCCGGGACCTGTCCAACCGGATTCTGGGAAGGGACGAGAAATCCTATGTGATGGGTGGAGGCACTTATGCCCGCAAGTTGCCCAACGCGGTGGGTTACGGAGCGGGGATTAAAGGCCCCAGCCCCTTCGGCAAGGACCGTGGAGACGGACACCAGCCAGACGAATGTGTGCGCATTCAAGATATGGTCAATGCGGTGAAAATTTACTGCATGGCCCTGATTCAGCTGGACCAGATGCTGTAGGCGCAGGGTGCCCAGCTTACCTTCCCCTTAGAGCAGTTCCCAGAAATAATGAGAAAAAGGAAGCGAGTGCTGGGAGGGCAGGGCAAGGCGGAGGACGCAGGCGGGCTGATGCCCGTCTGCGTCCTTTGCATTGCTCTGCGACCTCTGTCCTCGCCTCTTTTTCTCATTATTTCCAGGAACTGCTCTAATAGTAATGCAGCTGCCGTTCATCATGCCTCTATAGAGTCCAAAAAAATTAGAGTCCCTGTACAGCCTGCCCATTGTGTTCTCTGTTTACAGCTGGTAGCGTAAAATAAGAAGCGGGGCCCAACAGGGCCCCGCAGAGATGCGGCTTAATAACCGGTCTTCTTACTTCCGGGCTGGCCGTAAGACTTGAATCGCTCCATCACGTCGGCCATAGCCTCGTCGCTGAGGACGTTGGGTTTGCCGATGCACATGGCGCGGTACTGGAGCTCAGCAATGTATTCCATATTCTTTGCCAAGCCGTAGGCTCCGGCGATGTCCTTCCCGCAGACTACCAAACCGTGGTTGCCCAGAATGACGGCGTTGCTGTCTCCGGCAGTTCTGACGGCGGCCTCCGCCAGCTCGATGGAGCCAAAGGGATAATAGGGCGTGCAGGGGACCGCGGCGGTGTTGGCGTCGCCGATGACATAGTGCACGGCCTGGACGGGCTGGCCCAGCACGGCGAACGTAGTGCAGTACATGGAGTGGGTGTGGACCACAGATCGCGCGTCGGGCTTATTTTTGTAGAAGAGGGTGTGGAGGGCCCACTCGCTGGAGGGTTTCCGGGCACCGTCCACGATGTTGGCATCCAGATCGGTAATGACCACGTCTTCCGGCAGGGTCTTGAAGTAGTCGATGCCGGAGGGGCTGATGGCCATCAGGCCCTTTTCGGGGTTGTAAATGCTGATGTTCCCGCTGGTTCCGGTACTGAGGCGGTCGGCGCTCATTTTCTTTCCGTACTCAACAACGAGTTCCCGTTCTTCCTGCATTAACATATTCGTACTCTCCTTATTGTGATGTAATTCGTGTGACGTTATCTTTACAAAGCGCAAAGAGCTTTGGGAGCGCGTGAAATCAGCCCGGATTGACCCGGTCCCGGTTTGCGCGCCAGACCGGATAATAGGCATGGATCAACTGTCCCGCCCTGGGCGGGAAAGAGCGGAGCACATCTGTGCCTGAATGGTTGGACAGGCCGAAATACCCACTGCACACAGCAGAGAGTCCCCAGACACTGGCCTGTCGGAACCCATCCCGCAGCCGCAGCTCCCGGCCAGACAGGTCCGCCAGCATTTGGCATAGGGCGGGGGATTGGAACCCGCCGCCGCAGCCCAGCAGCACGCCGCCCTCATTCCCGGTGAGCTGGACAAGGCTGGACAGCTGTTCCTGAATGGAACAGGCGATATCCGCCAGCACGGCCCAGAGCATATCCACCCGGTCCAGCTCCACGGCGGCGGGTGATCTGGTGAAGAAACCCCCGCTGCGAAGGGACCGGCGCTCATGGAACAGCAGGGAGGAGAAGGACGCCGTACAGGCGAACGCATCCTTTTCCAGATACAGCTCCTCCAGCCGCTCATAGGGGATATCCGGGCAGAGCTGCTGGTGCATCCGCTGATAGTTCAGCCCGGTGACGCCGGGGTTCGTCTCCGCCAGGAACCGTTCTCCGCCCAGGTCTGCGTCCAGCCAAAACCGCTGTTCCGGGTCGTAGAGGGGCCGATCCAGCTTGGAAATGACGGGAGAGGTAGTACCGGAGACAACGGCAATTCCGCCGCCCTCCAGCGCGGTTTGGCGCAGGGCGGTCTGAGTATCTGCGCCGCCCAGGAGGAAAACTGCGTCCGAAGCCAGATGGAATGCCTCCCGGTACTCCGGCAGAATGGGCCCCGTCGCCGTCCCGGCGGCCTGGAGCTCCGGCAGAAGCTCCAGCTCCACCCCATAAGCGGCGCACAGTTCCGGAGACCAGGTTCGGCTGCCGATGTCGTAAAGCTGGGTCTCGCTGGCCTGGGAGTACTCCATCACGGTCCGCCCGGTGAAAATCCAGGCGATCCACTCGCTGATGCTGGTGAATTTCCAGATCCGGCCGTAAAGCTCCGGCCGCTTCTTCCGAAGGCCCAGCAGCTTCGCCGCGCCGAAGTCCTCCGTGGCCCATTTGCCGGAAAGGCGGTAGATTTCTTTGTGGTCCGGCACTTCGTCCATAAAGGCCCGACCCCGGTTGTCGATGTTCGGCAGGCCGTAGAAGTCCTTTCCCTCCCGGTCCAGCAGGACGAAGCTCTGCCGGGTCCCGGCGGAGGACAGGGCGTCCACCCGGATGTCCGGATGGGCGGCGCACAGCTCCCGGCAGCCCTGGAGGATGTTCTCCCTCCACTCGACGGGGAGGAAGTATTGGGCGTCCTCATAAAGGCCGTCCCGGTAATAGCGGTTGAGGTAAGTCCGGAGGTCCAGGATAGCCCCTGCGGAGTTAACCAGGGCGACCCGGGTGTTGCCGGTGCCCAGGTCTACCAGAAGATAGTGCCTCATTTCAGCACATCCCGGTTGTAAACCACCTTCTCCAGTCCCTGGCCGGAGAGCCAGACTTTGATCCGCTCGTTCAAGATGCGGGACTGGTGGTCCGTGACCTCGTAAGTAGAGCCGCAGATATGGGGGGTCAGCAGCACGTTGGGACATTTGCCAAGAGCCAGGTCCTTCTCCGTGGGGGGCTCAGTATCCAGCACGTCGATGATGGCTCCGCCGATGGCCTTGTCGTTCAGCACCCGGATCAGGGCGTCATAGTCCACAATGGCGGACCGGGCGGCGTTGACGAAGAGGGCGTCGGGCTTCATAGAGCGAAGCAGGTCCTCGGTAATCATACCCCGGGTGGAGTCCAGCACCGGCAGGTGGAGGGTGACGATGTCGCTCTCGGCAAAGATGGCCTCCAGGCTGGCCTTGTGATAGTGACCCTGGTCGCCGTCGATAAAGGGATCGTAGAAGGAGATCTCACAGGCAAACCCGTCCAGCAGTCTGGCCACGGCGTGGCTGATGGCGCCGAAGCCCACAAAGCCCACCTTCTTCCCCTGAAGCTCATGGCCCATCCAGAGGTAGTAGGGCGTAGTGCCGGGAATCCAGCCGCCGTCCTTTACCCACTGGATGGAAGGCAGGAGGTTCCGGTAAGCGGCAAGGATGAGCCCCACCACCATCTCCGCCACGGCCTGGGTATTCCGCCCCGGCGTGCACAGGATGGGGACCCTGGCGGCGGTGCAGGCATCCACCTGGAGGTTGGCGGGCTCGCCCCGGCAGTCGCCGATGAATTTCAGCTTCCCATAGCCGTCCAGGACCTTCTTCGTCACCCGGTCCAGTTCGGTGATGAGGGCGTCGGGCTGGACCCGCAGGAGGTTGTCCAGCATTTCATCCTCATAGAACCGCTGGCCGGTGATGGTCCAGGGCTCATAGACCACCTCTTCGAAAAGGGTCTTCAGCTCCTCCAGGCAGCGCGCCTCATAGGGAGCGCGGACATAAATCTTCATCGTACAGGCTCCTCTCATCAATAGAATGTTTTCACTTCGGTGTCGAAGTAGCGGTCCAGGAGATAGGGGACGTAGATGCCTTTGTCCGTCACAACGCCGGAAATCAGGTGCGGCGGCACCACGTCGAAGGAGGGGTAGATGGCCTTGGCCTCCGGGACGGTATGGCGGACGCCTCCGGCGGTATGGACCGGGCCGGGATCCCGCTGCTCAATGACGATGTCCTTTACGGACCGCTTGTCCTCATCGGGGATGCCGGTGACATAGTAGGGCACGGCAAAGTACTTCGCCAGAATGGCGATCTGGAAGGTTCCGATCTTGTTGGCAATGTGGCCGTCCCGGGCGATGGTGTCGGCGGCGGAGGTGAATACGTCGATGTGCTCCCGCTCCATGGCGTAGGCCACCATATTATCCGTGATGACCGTGGTATCGAAGCCCATTTGGGCAAAGCAGCTGGCTGTGAGCCGGGCGCCCTGGAGGAAGGGCCGGGTCTCCGCGCAGAAGACGCGGAACTGTTTGTTCTTCCGGGCGGCGGCCTGGATAACAGTCCCGATGATGGTTTCTCCGAAGCACTGGGTCAGGATGGTTCCGCCCTGGGGAATCTGATCCGCCAGAAGATCGCCCACGGTCTGCATGGTGCCGTAGCGCCGCCCCAGAGACTCCAGGGTGGAGTCCACGATGGCGGCGATGGGGTCCTTCCCGGCTTCCAGAGCCGCTTCGGCTACGTCGGCGCAGCGGTTTGTAATCTGGCCGTAGCGGTTGGCGGTGGTGGGCCGGGCATGTGCCAGGTCGAAGGCCGCCTGCCGGAGGAAGGCCGCCTGTTCTGCCTTGCCCTTGTCCCGGACCTGATATGCCGCCAGGGCCATGCCCATGCCCACGGCGGTGTAGGGTCCGGCGCTCTGAGTCACCATGTCGGCGATGGCCTGGACCACCTGCTGATAGGTCTCACAGACCTCAAAGCGGACTTGGGTGGGGTAAACCCGGCGGTCCAGAATGCGGACTTTGCCGTTTTCATACCAGGCGACATTTTCATATTGCAGGAGAAAAGGCATTCCCTGGTCCTTACGTTCCATATCGACGCGCCTCCTAAATTGTGAATCAATATTTATATTACAACACCTGTCAAGCTCCGCTCAGGCCAAAATCAGCCGGAAGGCCCCGGTGATGTCCCGCCCGCTCAGGGGGAGCTCCCGGTTCTTGATGAGGAAGATGCCCATTTTCAGCAGTGCCCGCTCCATGGGAAGCCGCTGGGCGGGGTCCGTGACGGAGGTGACTTCCATAACCTTGGAGTCGCCCACGATCCGGCGGATGATCTCCGTCCCCGCGTAGCCCAGGGAGTCCGCCAGGACGCTCCGGAGATAGGACTCCCGGAAATTGGCGGCTTGGTACAGGGGGAAGGAAACCAGCTCGCCGTATTTTGCCGCCAGCTTCTTCACGGTCAGGTCCAGGGTATCTGCAATGGTGTTCTCCAGGGCGGCAACGGCCTCTCCGGACTCCGGCTCCGTAAAGGCCTTGTTGGCCCAGGCAAAGTAGAGATTGCCCAGGACATTCCCGATATCATAGCCCATGGGGCCGTAAAAGGCGAACTCGGGATCAATGACCTTGATGCCGCTTTCGTTTGCGAAGATGGACCCGGAGTGCAGATCACCGTGGAGCAGGGCCTGGGCGTTGTTCATGAAGCGCTCCCGGAGCCTGCCCACCTCGCCTTTGAGCGCTTCATCCTCGTAGAGAAACCGGCGGACAAAGTCCTCGTTGCCGGAAGTGAGGATGTTGCGGTGCTTATAGTCGTAGTAAGGCTCCGTCAGCACCAGATCCTCGGTGATTTCGCAGAGCTCCGGGTTGGTGAAGAACTTGACCCGGCGCTTCTTTTCGCCGGCGGGAAGGACCAGATCGGTGGTGGGCAGGAGAGTGTCCGCCAGGAAGGCGGAGAGGTTCTCCGCCAAATGGCCGTAGATTCGGTTTTCCGCCAGCTCCTTGCGGAGGTTCTTATAGGAGGAGATGTCCTCCATGGACACGGCGGACATGATTTCATCGTAATGGTAAACCTCGGGCACGTAATCCGGGGCCAGCTCCCGTTCCAGCTGCAGGATCTCCGCCTCGATCTTGTTTCGGTACACGTCCAGCGGGCGGCCGGAAGAGCGAAGCAGCTTGTCCGCCTGTTTGATGATGACGGAGCGCCCGTCCTGTCTGGACCAGACCCGGAAGACATAATTGATATTGCCGTCGCCGATTTCTACGCAGTCCGTTTCCTCACCGGGGGCAAAGCGGTGCAGCACCTCCACGGCGTAGCGGCGGGCGTCGTCCGGCTTCATCAGGAAAAACTGGTCAAATCTACTCATGCTGTTTTCCTCCATACGTTAAAATGTAAAGTCCTGCCCCGGTGCCCAACGGGCCTCCGGCCGGTACTGGGAAAATTCTCCTGCAGCTTGCAGTCTGCAGTTTGTTGAATCTTGTGGGCGCTTTGGAAAAAATGGTTGCCTTTTTGATCGTTTTCCGATATACTGAAATGCACTATAGGAAAATATAGAAATGGGGGACGCGGCGGTGTTAAAGATCGAGCGGCAGACCATCATAGAACAGAACCTGGAAAGGCAGGGGACGGTGCTGGTCCCGGCCCTGGCAGAGCTGCTTCATTGCAGCGAGGAGACCGTCCGCCGGGATCTGAAGGAAATGGAGACCTCCGGGAAACTGGCCCGGACCCACGGCGGGGCGTACCTCATCGAAAAATACGACAAGAGCTACCCGACCACGCTGCGCAAGACCTATCTGCAGGAGACAAAAAACCGTCTGGCCCGGCAGGCCGTCAGCCACATCGGGAAGAATGAGGTCATCATCCTGGACTCCAGCACCACCTGTTACGCCCTGGCGGAGGAGATCGTTCAGCGGGACCTGGATCTGACCCTCATCACCAATTCCCTGCCCATCTGCAACCTGTGCGACGAGCACGGCATCCACATCAATCTGGTCTGCCTGGGGGGCACTTTCCGCCAGCGGACCTCCTCGTTCACGGGGTACCACACCACAGACATCCTCCGGTCCTACCGGGCGGACAAGGCGTTTGTCAGCTGCCCGAAGGTGACGATGGAATACGGCCTCTCGGACAACCATCTGAATGAAGCCCGGGTACGGGAGGATATCCTGAAGCACGCCCAGGAGAATTTCCTGGTGGTGGACCACACGAAGTTCAGTGCCAGCGCCAATATCCTGTTCCGAGGATTGGAGCGGATCGGCACCGTCATTACGGACCAGAAGCTGACGGGGGAATGGGAGAATTTCCTGCGGGAGTCCGAGGTGAATTTGGAATACTGTCCGTGAGCGGACCGCCGTCCGGCCGGGAAGAGGAAACTCCTTCTTCGGCCAGGGCGGTTTGCTTTTTGTGGGAAACAGGCTGTTTCCGGCGGAAGGGAGAGAGAAAGGAGACAAACGGAGCACACCGCTCTGTTTGTTTATGTTGGTTTTTGCGTGATTTTGCTTTGCGCCTTTTTGGCATTCCCAAATATCTTTGTGAATTATTATATATGATAGCAGAGGAAAAAGCAAAGAATTTCTCTATGATTTACAGTTTTTGTCTAAAAGAGCGTTTTTGCTGGGCTGTTTATCGGGAAAATACACAAAAAACCAAAATGCCGGACATCTGCTGTCTGGCAAAAAAACGAATCAAAAAAGCAAGGAAAATTGCCTGATTCCGTTGAAATGATACGGTATTTGTGATTTTAGACGAAGGATTCTCCCAAATGCAAATTTCTCTTTTGTCAAAATCAGGTTTACATAACACTTTTCCCGACGGCAAAAATGCTTTGACAGCACTGTTAAAAAAATGTAGACTGTACCATAAGAAAGGCGCGAAAGCGGCCTTCATTTTAGGAGATTTATGTAAGGAGGATACTTCAAATGAAAAAACTGTTGTCTCTTGTTCTCGCGATGCTGATGATGGCCTCCCTGGCGGCCTGCGGCGGAGATTCCGGTTCTTCCACCGGTGGCGGCGGAGCCTCTTCGGGCGGCGGCTCCGATTCTTCCGGCGGCTCCGACAGCGGTACCATTAAGATCGGCTACATCTCCGACCTGACCGGCGCCACCAGCCTCTGGGGCCAGGCGGGCCTGGACGGTGCGATGCTGGCCGTGGAGGACGTGAACGCCGCCGGCGGCGTCCTGGGCCGCCAGATCGAAGTGGTCGGCATGGACGGCAAGGGCGAGCCCGCCGACTCCGTGTCCGCCCTGCGCAAGCTGATTGAAGACAACGGCATCGTGGCCTCTATCGGCACCAACTTCTCTTCCTGCAACATCCCCATGGCCTCCGTGGCCGATGAGATGAAGGTGCCCATCCTTGGCACGGCTACCTCCAACGAGCTGGTGACCATCGACGAGAGCGGGAACCTGCATCCCTATTCCTTCCGCATGTGCTTCATCGACTCCTTCCTGGGCACTGCGGCGGGCACCTACGCTGCCACCACCAAGGGCTACAAGACCGCCGCCCTGCTGACCGTGGCCGGCAACACCAATTCCGAGGGCGTCGGCCAGTTCACCGCCGAAGCCTTTGAGGCCAACGGAGGCACCCTGGTGGCTAACGAGCAGTGCCAGGAGTCCGATACTGATTTCCGCGCCCAGATGTCCAACATCGCGGGCAAAAACCCGGATGTGCTCTTTATCATCATGAACGACTACAGCAAGATCGCCCTGGCCGCCCAGCAGGCCCGGGAGATGGGCCTGACCTGCCAGTTCATGGGCCATGATGGCTGGGACTCCGGCGAGCTGGCCTCCGCTGCCAACGGCGCCCTGGAGGGCTCCTGCTTCCTCTCCCGTATCGGCTTCAACTCCGAGGCCGGCAAGGCCATGTCCGAGCGCTATCAGGAGGTCTATCCCAACAAGGGCCTGGAGACCGAAATCCTCTTTGGCTATGACGGCGTGATGTGGGTCGTGGACGCCATCAACCGCGCCGGCTCCGCCGACCCCGTGGCCGTCCGCGACGCGCTGGAAGCTACGGAAGTCTTCGAGGGCCTGATCGGCACCCTGGTCATGGATCCCGCCACCCACAACCCCAGCATGGACTGCGCCATCTTCGAGTGCGAAAACGGCGCGTTCCAATTCAAGGAGGTCATCAAGGCCTCTGACTTGGTGGGCTGATTTCCCGGCTGCGCAAACCGATCCAGCCATTTCACGAGGGGGAGGAGACAGCTCCTCCCCCTTGTTCCCTTCGACGGTCCCTGTCATATTCGTTTCATTTGAGGTGAGAGTATTATGTTTTTACAGCAGTTGGTAACAGGTGTGTCCGTCGGCGGTATCTACGCGCTGCTGGCCACCGGTTATTCCTTGATCTACAGCCTGCTGGATTTCTCCAACTGGGCGCACGGCGAGGTAGCCATGATCGGCGCGTATACGGCGCTGGTGGTCTCCTCAACGCTGGGACTTCCCTTTTTCCTGGCTGTGGTGGTGGGCATTGCCGGCGCGGCGCTGTTCAGCTATCTGAACGAGCGCGTGGCCTACCGGCGCATCCGCCACAACAACTCCCCCAATATGTTTTTGATGATCGCCGCCATGGGCCTGTCCACGGTGTACCAGCAGGCGGCAAACCTGATCTTCACCGGCAAGTATCAGATGTACGACTTCCGCCTGCCGGTGTCCACCATTCAGATCGGCAATACCTATCTGGGCATACTGGACATGGTGAGCCTGGTAATCACGGCAGTGATTCTCATCGGGTTGATTTATCTGATCAACAAGACACAATTTGGACTCAACGTCCGTGCTATCGCCTCCAACAGCTATGCGGCCCGGGTTCTGGGCGTTCAGGTGGATAAGTCCATCGCCAGCGTCTTTCTGCTGGCCGGCGGTCTGGCCGGTGTGGCGGGCGTACTGTACGGCATGAAATACAATGTATTCCCCACCATGGGCAACGTGGGATTGAAGGCGTTCATCGCCTCGGTCATCGGAGGGCTTGGCAGCGTGCCGGGGGCCATCGTGGGCGCGGTGCTGCTGGGCATCATTGAGACGCTGTGCACGGCCTACATTAACTCCAGCCTCCGGGATTTCTTCTCCTTCGCACTGCTGATCGTGCTGCTGCTGGTAAAACCCAGCGGGCTGTTCGGCGTGGATGTGCAAGACAAGGCGTGAAAAGGGAGGTGCGACTATGCTGCAATTGATCCAAAGCCTCAACAGCGCGGTGTGCGGGTTTCTGCATATCAACAGCTATTTACAGGGCATCGTGATTTTGATCTGCATCAACGTCATCGCTGTCCTGGGGATGTCGGTGCTGACGGGCTTCACCCGGCTGTTTTCCTTCGGCAACGCGGGCTTCATGTCTATCGGCGCCTATACGGCGGCAATTTTGACGGTGCAGTTCCATGTGAACTTTTTGATCGCCATTGTCTGCGGCGCGGCCTTTTCGGGCTTCATTGCCTTTCTGCTGGGTTCTGTCACCCTGCGGCTGAAGGGTGACTATTTCCTCATCACCTGCCTGGGCTTCGGCGAGTGCGTCCGGGTGCTGTTCAACTACACCAAGGACCTCACCGGCGGTTCGGCGGGCTACAGCGGCATCCCCAACTATTCCCCCATGCTGTTTGTCCTGGCCTGCGCGTGTCTGGCCTTCTTCCTGGCTTGGCGGTTCATCCACTCCAAGTACGGCCGGAACCTGACCTCCATCCGGGAAAACGAGGTGGCGGCGGAGGCCGTGGGCGTGAACGTGTTCCGGTCCAAGCGGATGAGCTTCGTTTTCTCCGCCATTTACGCCGGCTGGGCCGGGGCCCTTTACGGCGGCTATCTGATGTACATTGTTCCGGTCAGCTTTAACCTGACCAAGAGCTGCGAGCTCATCACCACTACCGTTATCGGCGGCCTGGGTTCTCTGACGGGTTCCGTTCTGGGCGCTCTGGTGGTGACGGTGCTGCCCGAGGTTTTCCGCTCCATGGAGCGGTACCGGATGCTGCTGTACGGTGTGGCGGTGGTGCTGGTAATTATGCTGAAGCCCTCCGGCATTTACGGCTATAAGGAGTTCTCTCTGAAAGGGACGATCCGCTGGTTCCGGGACGGCCGCTACCGCAACCTCTTCAAGAGCCGCCGGCAGGCCCAGGCAAAGGAGCAGGATACTGCCGGGAAGGGAGGAAACTGATATGGCGGTTGTTTTGGAAATGAAAAACGTGGAGAAGCACTTCGGTGGTGTCCGCGCCATTGATGACTTCAGCGTTACCCTGGACCAGGGGAAAATCCACGGCCTCATCGGCCCCAACGGGGCAGGGAAAACCACCATCTTCAACAATATTACCGGAATTTACGCCCCCAACGCGGGAAAAATCATTTTCAACGGCCAGGATATCACCGGCACGCCGCCCCACCGGGTGGCTCAGCTGGGCATAGGCCGGACGTTTCAGAATATCCGGCTGTTTTCCAACCTGCCGGTGCTGGACAACGTGATCATTGCCAGCAACCTGGACGCCACCTACAACCTGCCCCAGGCGTTCTTCAAGACCGCCAAGTACCGGGAGCGGGAAAAGTACGTCCGGGAAAAGGCCATGAACCTCCTGGAGGTGGTGGGCCTGTCCGACCGGGCGGGAGAGCTGGCCAACTCCCTGCCCTACGGCCACCAGCGGAAACTGGAGATCGCCCGGGCCATGGCGCTGGACCCCAAGCTGCTGCTGCTGGACGAACCGGCGGCGGGCATGAACGCCGATGAATCCGCCGAGCTGGTCAGCTTTGTGCAGGAGCTCCGGGAGCGCTTCGCGATCACGATCCTGATGATTGAGCATCACATGGACGTGGTTACGAACTTGTGCGACCACGTAACCGTTTTGAACTTCGGCAAAACCATTGCCACGGGGACCCCGGCGGAAGTGAAGAGCAACCCTGAGGTCATCAAGGCTTACCTGGGAGGTGCGGACTGATGCCGTTACTGAAAATCACCGATCTGACCGCCGCTTACGGCGGCATCCAGGCTCTGAAGGGCGTCTCCCTGGAGGTCAACGAGGGGGAGATCGTGGCGGTGCTGGGCGCCAACGGCGCGGGCAAGTCCACGCTTCTTAAGTGCATCTCTTCCGTTATGAAGCCCACCGGCGGAACGCTGGAGTTTATGGGCAAACCCATCCCCTCCAAGCCCCATGAAGTAGTGGCCTCCGGCCTGGTTCAGGTGCCTGAGGCCCGGCAGATCTTTGCCAAGCTGACGGTCTACGAGAATCTCCGCGTAGGCAGCAATCTGCGGAAGGACACCGCCGGCATCCAGAAAGACCTGGAGCGGGTCTACGCCATGTTCCCCCGCCTGAAAGAGCGGGAGAAGCAGTACGGCGGCCTCCTCTCCGGCGGCGAACAGCAGATGCTGGCGATAGGCCGGGGCATCATGGCCAAGCCGAAGCTGATGATGTTTGACGAGCCGTCCCTGGGCTTGGCGCCCGCCATTGTGCAGCAGGTCTTCGACATTATCCAGGAGATCAACCGGGAGGGCACCTCCATTATGCTGATCGAGCAGAATGCCAAGAAAGCCCTGGGCATCTGCGACCAAGCCTACATTATGCAGGTAGGCCATGTGGCGATTTCCGGCAAGGGCAGGGACCTGCTGGCGGATGAATCCGTCACCGCCGCCTATCTGGGCGAGTAGAGCAGTCTTTATAAACAAAGCCCCCGGCTGAAGCAGCCGGGGGCTTTGTTTGTTGTTGGTCCAAGGTCAGTCCTGGAATTGCCCCACCACCGTCACCTGGCTGCTGTCCACCCCTACCAGCCGCAGGGGAAGGGCCAGGACCTGGTCCGGCGTTTTTCCCGTCTGGAACAGGGGACGGAGGTCCATGTCCTCAATGGCCAGGATGAACTTGCCGTTGTGGCAGCCGAAGAGGGTCTGATGGGCCAGCCGGGAGAGGTGGTTGGCCGGGGTGCCTACGGAGAGGAAGTCCAGCCCCACCGCCTTGAGCTTCGGAAAGGATTCCACCAGATACCGGCAGACCTCCGGCGTCAGGTAGGGACCATGGCTCTCGTAGGCCCGGGGGTCTGAGTCCCGGCGGAGGCAGAAACCGGTCTTGATGAGCAGCAGCTCCGCGCCTCGAACGGCGTCCTCATAGGGCCGCAGGTCCTCCGGGGTCACGCCCCGGCCTGTTTCCATGGGGATGTCCGCCGCGGCCACATGGTCGTAGCAGAACCACTCCAGCTCCAGCTCCGTCAGTCCCGGGCCGTTGGGATTGAAGTGCCGGGGGCCGTCGCAGTGGGTGCCGTGGTGGTTGGGGAGGAGGGTCTTGAACGAGGTGTAGCCCTGCTTTTCGATGGAGGTGTCCCGGCGAATCTGAACGGTAGCCTCTCCGGGCCAGACGACGCTGGTATCCTCCAGCGGATAGGAAAGATAAGCCCTCATAGTGCGGAAAAGGCCTGCTGGAAGTCGGCGATCAGGTCCTTGGCGGACTCCAGGCCCACCGACAGGCGGATCAGCCCGTCGGTAATCCCCGCCGCCAGCCGGTCCTCCTTGGACACGGCCATGTGGGTCATGCTGGCGGGGTGCTCGATGAGGGTATCCGGGTCGCCCAGAGAAACCGCAATAGCGGGAATCTTCAGGCTGTTCACCAGCTTTTTGCCTGCCTCAAAGCTGCTGAGGCCCTTCACGTCGTCTTTCAGCTCGAAGCTCAGCATCCCGCCGAACAGCCCTTCCTCCATCTGGCGCTTTGCCAGCTCATGCTGGGGATGGCTTTCCAGGCCGGGGTAGTACACGGCCTTTACAAAGGGGCTTTCCTCCAGATACCGGGCCACCTCCATGGCGTTGGCGCAGTGTCGGCGGATGCGCAGGGCCAGGGTCTTCATGCCCCGAAGAACGAGATAGCTGTTGAAGGGTGCGGGAGGACAGCCGTTGATTTTGGTGATGCTGTTGGCCCGGATGGTTTTGATATCCTCGGCCTTTCCGGCCACAATGCCCCCCAGTACGTCTCCATGGCCGTTGATGTACTTGGTGACGCTATGGAGCACGATGTCCGCCCCCAGAGCCAGGGCGTGCTGCATAGGCGGGGGCGCAAAGGTTCCGTCTACCACCACCCGGATGCCCGGCCCGGCCGCAGCCTTCACGGCCCGGATGTCGGTAACTTTCATCATAGGGTTGTTGGGGGTTTCAAAGTAGATCATCTTCGTGTTGGGACGGATGGCGGCTTTCAGAGCCTCCACATCCCCAGTGTCCACCCGAGAGACCTCCACGCCCATGTCGGGCAGGTTCTTTGATGCCATATGATTGGTGCCGCCGTAGACGGCCAGATCAAAAATGGCGTGGTCCCCGGGACGGAGGAAGGCGGTCATAACGGCGCCCACGGCGCCCATGCCGGAGGCGGCGGCCACAGCGTCCTCCGCGCCCTCAATGGCGGCACATTTCAGTTCCAGGGCCCGGGTGGTGGGGTTGCCGCCCCGGGAGTAGACGAAGCCGGGAATCTCCTGGGCGAACTTTCCCGCACCCTCCTCCACCGTGTCGAAGCAAAAGGTGGAGGTCTGGTAAATGGGCGTGGCGAGGGCGCCGTAGTTCGGGTCGGGGGTTTGTCCGGCGTGGATGACCAGGGTTTCGAAATCAACGCGGCTCAAATCGATTTTGCTCATGTTTTTATCTCCTTACCGGCAGTTATTTCTCCAGAAAACGGATATCAGATGTCCTAGACTAAAGATAATCCTCAGGAGCCGGGCTGTCAATGCGCAGATAAGCCGAAAAGAGGCAGGGGATTTCTACCATTTCACCAATTTCAGGGAAAAAGTCTGTCCAGTATGCACATTTTTAGGATGCGGAAGACCCTTTTGTTGCGTTTCCGCGGGGCCTATGGTACAATTATACGGTACTTTAAGCAGGAGGGACGTCCATGAACGAAAAGAAGACCCCCCGCAAGAGCCTGTCCCGTCAGGTGATGGATTCCATTCAGGAGCTCATTGTGTCGCGGGACCTCCAACCGGGAGACGCACTGCCCACAGAGAAGCAGATTGCCGAAGAACTGGGCGTCAGTAAGAGCAGCGTCCGGGAGGCGGTGAAGATGCTGGAGGCCCTAGGAATCGTAGAGATCCGCCGGGGGCTGTGCACGGTCATCAGTGAGAACCCGGAGCAGGGCTATCTGAATGTGATCCTGTCCCATTTCTATCTGCAGAGCGGCAGGTCGGAGGAGCTTCGAGAGTTCCGGCGGACCATCGAGACCGCCTACACCACCCTGGCAGTTCAGACGGCCACAGAGGAGGACGTGGAGAAAATCCGCCAGGCGTTGGAACAGTTTCGCACCCACGTGGAAGAGGGGCGCGTCCTGCCGGAGGATGACGTCCGGCTCCACAACCAAATCCTCTACGCCACCCATAACTCCTTTCTGATCGGTCTGGGTGTGGCGCTGAACAGCCTGCTGCAGGAGAGCATCGGCGTGGCCATTGAGGCCAACCCGGCGATAGCTCTGCGGGACCATGAGGCGATTTTTCAGGGCTTCCTCCTTCGCCGTCCGGATTTGGTCACGGACGCTATCGCGGATAGTGCGGCCCGCTGGTCCCTGTTTTTGCCGTGAGAAAAGTGAATATCGCTAAAACAGCATAATGCCGCTTGTGCAGGATGCTGTTTTTTTTCTTTTTTTCGAAAGGCCCTTGACAATGCAATGCATTTTGGTATAGTTAAGACATCAGATGTCTTATGTTAATTCGTTTTGAAACTATCAGGAGGATTTGGACAATGGGCAAGGTTTATTATGACAAGGACGGAAAAATTGATATCATCCTGGACAAAACCATCGCCATTATCGGATATGGAAACCAGGGCCGTTCGCAGGCACTGAATATGCGGGATTCCGGCGTGAAAAACATCATTGTAGGCAGCATCCACGACGACTCCTGGACCACCGCCAATCAGGACGGGTTTCCGGTCTGTTCCATTGCCGAGGCGGCGGGAAAGGCGGATATCGTGTTCCTGCTGCTGCCGGACGAGGTGGCCCCGGCGATCTATGAAAAGGAAATTGCCCCCAACCTCCACCCCGGCGCGGCGCTGAACTTCGCCTCCGGCTATAATATCACCTACGGACACATCCAGCCCACCGCGGATTTGGATGTCATCATGGTAGCGCCTCGGATGATCGGCAAGGGCGTCCGGGAGACCTATGAGAACGGCACCGGGTTCCCCACTTTTCTGGTAGTGAACCAGGACGCCACCGGCCACGCCAAGGAGATTGCCATTGGCCTGGCCAAGGCCCTGGGCTCTACCAAGGCGGGCGCCATTGAAGTGACTTTCAACGACGAAACCTACCTGGACCTGATGAGCGAGCAGGCGATTTGGCCGCTGATTATGAACGTGATGGTGACGGCATTTGACTTCTTCCAGGAAAAGGGCCTGCCTGCCGAGGCCATTCTGACGGAGATGTATATGTCGAAGGAGCCCATGGTCATGATGGAGAAAATGGCGGACATGGGCCTGTTCAAACAGCTGCCTCTCCACAGCCGCACCAGCCAGTACGGCCAGATGTCCCGTTTCAAGATGGTGGACAACTCCTCCATGCGGGCGTTCATTGAGGAGCAGTACAACAAAATTGTGGACGGCTCTTTCGCCAGGGAGTGGGAAGCGGTCCAGGCCAATGGCATGAAGGAATTTGACGCCCTCCGGGCGGAGACGGAGAAGATGCCGATCTCCATCGTGGAGGCAGAGGTGAAGAAGAACCTCTCCGGCGGAAAGGGCGAGTAAAGGGAAAACGGAGAGCGGGACTGTAGGGTGTGCCTGATAAGGAATGACACGCAAGGCATAAAAATATCCGGCAGTTACCGCAAAATGAAGCCAGTGTGACACAATTGGGCACCTGCTAACACCCGAGAAAAAGCGCGATTGAAAAATCGTGCTTTTTCTTTTGGGTAGAAAGAATCACCAGCTCAGCTGGTGGGCCCCCTCGTATGCTTTAGCAAAAAGCTGCGAGCGAGGCGAGTTGACAACGTACCAAGTGACAGTAATGCAAAAATCTCAAATAGAAGACGATTTGCTCGTTTACGGGTGGCGGGGCACGAGATGCAGGCGAAAGATATTCGATGCGTCTGAGACGCCTAATGGTATCAGGCCTTTCCAGGGCCTACTCAAGCCTCCGGCTAAGCCGGAGATTTTGATTTTCCCTTATCTTTATAGCGCTGGCTACTTGACAGAATATTTTTCAAAACGGAGGCGGCAAAATAAAAAGAGTTCGTCTATAAGGACTAGGTCTCGCAGTCTTCCCACTAGAAGGTACGAGTAGACCGCCAGTGCGCCAAGCGGCAGGTCCAGCAAGAAAATTTCATTCAGCAGAAGACAGAGGAAAGAACCTCTTTGCCGTTGGTTGCTTCGCATACTACCAGAACATTAGCTGTCATCTCCCCCAATGTTCCGCTCTACTAACTTAATAAATTTTCCCTTAGGCATTACAGTACAGTTTCAGATTCTTTATCGCAGGGAAATTCTGCTGGTGTATCAATTCATAACTACTAGACAGCAGAACACCCGGCAACGTTGCTACCATTTTTGCGTTAAGGAATATCGGCCATTCCTTGTATCAGTACTGGCCCGGCTACAGGTCCATCGGCGAAGCCGTCCGCATGAGCGTCAATACCGTGCGGAAGTAGGTTAAGGAACTGGAAGGGCAGGGTGCTGGTCGTTACGGAGCCAACCTCCATCACCACAAGAGATAGCCGCAAGTGCAACGGCACCCTGCGCTAACACCATCCTGCCAATCCAGAACGCAGTGGACTTCCACAACCAACGTCAGCTCCGGCGGCTGGAGGAGCGAATGCTAGTCACCAGGAAGCTGGAGACCAGCAGAGAACACCACCCGTGAGCGCCTGTGAGCCGTCGTGTGCAATTCTTCTGCCGAGGGCAGGACTCCCGGAAGAAGTTCTGCGCCAAAGCGCGGCGGTTTACAAGGGACGAAAGCATAGCAGGATAAAGGCGAGACACTTTGCATTGCCAAACCGGGTTACACGGTCCCGTAATGAGGATCCGGATGCGAGATTTCGCAGTATCTCCTGTGTTTTACGAACTTTCTGGCAAAATTGGATTGAGGCCTGTTTTTAGGGGGTGCCGCCAAATGCGGCATGGCAAAAGAAGGCGCAGACGTATTCCTAAAACTTATTGGAATTGCAAAGAAAATACAAAGAAAACGCAAAGGGGCCGGCGTATAATAAAAGTCATAAAATAGCTTGCCCATACGATAGCGTCCCCTGGCCTGGGAATCATAAAGAGAATTGGAGGTTTTATCAATGATCACTTTAGATTGCTGGCTTCCAGAGAAGGAAATGTTCGGCAGATTTTCTCTGGCTTCACTCTCGGCCTCTGGAGATGCGCTGGAGGCCGTGGTATCCAACGAGGTGTTTCAGTTTGTCATCCGTTTCCCAGGGGGTGTCGGCGCCTGCCGCGTAACGGAAGCCGCCCGGGCGGCGGAACGCCTGGCCGGCCTGGAGGAGAACTACGAAGTCTACATGCGGGGCAATACCTTCTTCAAGCTCTGCGGCTGTCCCTTTGAGGAGCAGTGCGGCCGGGAAGGGGACGTACATTATCTCATTGCCGCTCCCAACTACGTGGTGGATATCCTGTCAAATTCCGCGCCCTCCGTTCAGCTTTCCCAGGCAAAAAGAGCCTGAGCGGCCGCGCTTTGGACGATACGAACAAACGCCCTGCCCCTCTGGGGGCAGGGCGTTTTGCTCACTCCTCCGACAAATCCGTGAGCTCTTGATTGCGGCGGATACGGTCCGCCAGCTCATGCGTCCGCCGGTGGGGCTCCACCCCAAGCTCCTCCTGGAGCTGGCGGCACAGCCGCTCGTAGGTGGACAGGGCTCCCCGCTTGTCGCCAATGAGATATTGGGCCCGGATAAACAAGCGGACGGTGCCCTCGTCGGCGAAGGGACTGGACATGGCTCGGGTCAGCACCCGCTCGGCCTTGTCCGGCCGCCGCTGGCGCAGGCAGACCGCGCCGCATTCCCGCATGACGGCGTGAACCATCCGCTCCATGTCCTCCTGCTGAAGCTGGGCGTCCCCCATCAGATCGTCTCCGTCCAGCACTGGCCCCCGGCACAGCAGCAGGGCCTGATCATAATACCGCCGGGCGGCATAGAGATCTCCGGCCCTCAAGTACGCCCGTGCGTTTTCCGCCAGCTTGTGGAAAAGGGCGGCGTCCACCGTCACCAGCTCCGGGTTCAGGGCGCACTGACCCCGGCGGTAGGTGACGGCGTCCTTTCGGCCCAGATATGTCCGCAGCTGGTGGAGCGTGAAGTAAAAGCTGTTTGTGGCGGATTTTTCCTCCCACTCCGGCCAGATGGTCTCCAGGAGCTTATGAATACTGACCGCGCCGCCGTCCAGGGCCAGCAGACGCAGGAGCAGTCCCGCCCGGGCGGAGGAGCAGAGGGCCAGCTCCCGTCCGCCGGAGAAAACCTGGAGGGGACCCAGCAGGCGGACCTCCAAAGGGGTGTCCGGTCGAGCCTCTGCCAGGATGGGTGTTTCTGCTGGGCGGAGCTCCAAATCGTTGTAGGCTTCGATCTGGGCAAAGAAGCGTTTATCCCGCTCTTGGGGACGGTACTCCCGGACGACCCGGCAGATGGAGGAGGGCTTGGTGAAATTGTAATGATAGATGCCCGCCGCCCGGCTTCCGGCGGCCAGGCGGGCCATGGCAGTCTCGAACGTCTCCCGCTCGTTCCGGCGGGAGAGGATGAGGACCTGAAGGAATTGGGCGGAGAGGATGTAGAACCGGTACTTTTCCCGTTCTCCGCAGACCTCCAGACAGCGGCGGGCCGCCTCCTCCGCCTGATCCAGAACGCCGTGATCTGCCAGGATATTGCCCAGGACCAGCTGGCTCCGGGCCACATAGGATGTGCTCCCGGAGCGGGTAGCATAGGTGGCGGCCTTCTCCGCCGTCTCCAAAGCCAGTCCCCAATCCCCTTTCATGAAGTAATGGTAGCTCTGCCCGATCAGATAATAGGCCCACAGATGCTCGTTTCGGACACTGAGGACACTGCCGCAGCGCCGGGCGGTCTCCAGAATAACCTGATCCGCCCGGGAAAACCGGCCCAGGCAGTCCAGGGCGTAGGCGTGGGTCATGTTGATATAGACGCTGTAGCTGACCGCTCCGATCGCGTCGGCAATGCGGGTCGCCTGCTCACAGCATGCGCAGGCTTCGCCGTAGCGGCCTCCCTCCACAAAATAGAGGAATGCCACCGTTTGATAAAAGCACATTTTCAGGGGCTTTTGCACTTCAGGCTGCTCTACCAGCACCATGGCCTCGTCCAGCACCGCAGTCAGGCCACCGGCGAACCGGGTGTCCTGCCGGTAGGTCAACACCAGAACAAAGCAGGTCCACAGCCGCAGATTGGCGTCGTCCAGAACGCTGGCAATCTCCCTGGCCTGCTCCAGCAGGTCTATGGCCCGGGCGCAGCCTCGTTCCTGCTGGAGCGCCGCGTAAGCGGTGAAGACCCTCCGGTAGCCCTCCAGCAGGGGGTCCAGTTCGTCCGCGTCAAAGTGCTCCTCCGCCAAAATGCACAGGGCGTTCTGGAGCAGGTCCCGCTGTTCTGAGGCAAAGAAGCCCATGCTGATCTGCTGGCAGCACACCAGCACCACCCCCGCCCGTTCTCCGGCGGCCTGGAACAGCTCCAGCGCCCGGCGCAGAGAGCGGAAGGCAATATTGGGGTGGCGGTATTTCATGGCAATGGCATAGCCCAGCTGGACCCACGGAAGCTGATTCATGCTTCCGGGGGACTGGCGGCGGAGCTGGTCCCGGTATTCCTCCAGCAGCGCCGCGTCCAGCTCGGAGAAGCTGAGGTAACGGAGCATCCGGGAAGCCTCCTCAATGCGGCCCCGGCGGAGCTGGTGCCGGAAGACCTCCATCCAGTCCTGCCGCTCCAGGCCCATGGCCGCGGCCAGCCGGTGTTGTTCCAGCAGGAAGTCCTGCCCCCGGATTTCCCGGGTTCGATGATACAGCCAGGTCTGAACCATCGGATTCAGGGTGTAGGCCGCGTCCAGCCGCTGAGGACCGCGAACCGGGAAACCCTCGGCGGACAGGCGGTACAGAGGAGCGCAGCTTCCCTCCGTCAGCCGTTCCGCCAGTCCGCTGGAAAAGGCTGTGCAGACACAGAGCTTTTCCAGGCACTCCAGCTGCTCCAGGGGCCAGGAAGCGGTCCACCGCGCCAGGAGGTCCCCCAGCTCCGGGGGAAAGCAGGACTGTTCGTCGATTGTCCGGTGAGCCGCGCTGCCGCTGTCCCCCACCAGCTGGGCCGCCAGCGCGTCCAAACCGGAAATCCAGCCTCCGCTGAGGCGAAAGGCCGTCTGACGGTCCCAGGCGGTAAGGCTGGGATAGGCGTTTTCCAGGAGCTTTTCCGCCTCCTCCCGCTCCAGCGCCAGGGCGCCGGGACCCACCGACGCCGACAGGCGGGGCAGCTCCTCCAGCTGCTCCAGAAAGGGAATCGGCCCCTCCGCCGTCAGGACAATGTGAAGCTGTTCTCCGCAGGAAAGCAGCAGATCCTCCAGGAAAAGGCCCAGGGGCTCTTCCCGGTTCAGATGCTCCGCATGGGAGATGAGAAGGAACCGGTCAGATTCCGGAAGGCACTCCGCCAGCGCCGCCGCATCTAAACCCTCGGAAGCATCCGGAGTGCCGCACCAAGACCGCCTCAGCAGGCGGGTCAGGCGTTCCCGGTCCGCCGCGTCCGCGGTTTTTATTCGGAAGGACAGGCAGTCTCCCCGCTCCCGCAGGAATGCCGCCGCAGCCCGGGGCAGGTCCGACAGCAGCGGAACCTCCACAGCCAGCAGCGTCAGATGCTCCGCATGCGCCAGCCAGCGGCGGATCAGGCATTGCTCCACCCCTCGGCGCCCCTCCAGCAGCTGCAGTTCCATTGATATCGCCTCCCTGATTTTTCTTGATTTCAGTATACCACAAAGTAGAAACAAAGAAAATAAAGACTTTTTAAAGAATTAAAAAATCTTTCCTAAAGAAGGAGCAGGTAGGATAAGGTCAACGACCAAACACGGAAGGAGCGCGCTATGAATCAACAAATTATTCTGGAGCGGGATGGTCAGGTTGCTACCATCAAAGTTCTGCGGCCCGAAGCGCTGAACGCCCTCTCCCGGTCCATCGTGGACGAGATGGACCGTCTGGTGGAAGAGCTTCGGGCGGACAAAAGCATCCGCGTCCTGCTGTTCTACAGTGAGGAGAACTTTGCCGCCGGAGCGGACATCAAGGCCATGGCGCCCTGCGGCGAGGAGGAGGCCCGGGCCTTCCTTTTCACGCCTACCTACAACAAGATTCAGACCCTGCCCATCCCCACCATCGCCGTGGTGGATGGATACGCCTTTGGCGGCGGGCTGGAGCTGGCGATGCGGTGCGACTTCCGCATTGTGGCCAAGACCGCCAAAATGGGCCTGACAGAGCTGAACCTGGGTATCATCCCCGGTGCCGGAGGCACCGTCCTGCTGCCCCGCCTGGTGGGAGAGTCCAAGGCTAAGGAACTGATCTACCTCAGCCGGGTGATTGACGGCGTGGAGGCCGAGCGGATCGGTCTGGCCAATGTGGCCGTGGAACGGGAGGAACTGCTGCCCACCGCGCAAAAGTGGGCGGCCAAGCTGTGTACCCGCAGCAGCCTGTCCCTGACGGCGGCCAAGGCTGCGATAGAATATGGCGTGGGCCACCCGGACTTTCAAGATTCCTGCGCCCATGAGGGGGCGCTTTGGGCGGAGCTGTTCAACCACCACGACCAGAAGGAGGGCATGGCCGCCTTCATGGAAAAGCGCAGGCCCGTGTTCACCGGCGAGTAAAGCGCCGCCCTCCCGGGGGATTTTAATCTGATATGAGTAAGGAGCAGTCACATGAAAAACATTGTCATCACCGGCGCCGCCCGGTCCGCCGTAGGCGCGTATCTGGGAAGTTTGAAAACCGTGGAGGCCCAGGATCTGGGCGCCGCCGCCATCCGGGCCGCCGCCCAGCGGAGCGGTATCACCCTGGAGCAGATCCATCAGGTTATCATGGGTGACGTCTACGGCTACACCCCCAATGTGGCCCGCTGCGCCGCCCTGATGGCCGGGGTGCCCGAGGAGACGCCGGCCTTCACTGTGGACCGTCAGTGCGCCTCCTCCCTCCAGGCGGTGCAGAGCGCCTGCTATGAGATCAACGCCGATGAGGCGGATATCATTGTGGCCGGAGGGGTGGAGGTTATGTCCCGTATGACCTATTACCTGCCGCCTACCGCCCGCTACCAGCCCCTGCGGCTGGGGGACAAGCCCCTGTATGACACCTTTTCCCACGGCGTGACCATCGTACAGCCCCAGGCCAAGTACCCGGGCACCAACATGGGCATCACGGCGGAAAATGTGGCCGCCTACTACCATATCACCCGGGAGGAGCTGGACGCCTTCGCCGTGGACAGCCAGCGCAAGACCAAGGCCGCCCAGGACGCGGGAAAGTTCAAGGATGAGATCTTCCCCTTCGAGGTGAAGGAGCGGAAGTCCAGCTTTATCTTTGACACCGACGAGCACCCGAAGCCGGACACCACCATGGAATCTCTGGCCAAGCTGAAGCCCGCTTTCAAGCCCGACGGCATTGTTACCGCCGGAAACTCCTCCGGCATGAACGACGGGGCCTCCGCCGTGGTTGTCATGAGTGAGGACAAGGCGCTGGAGCTGGGGGTGAAACCCTTGGTGCGCATCCTCGCCACCTCCAGCGCAGGCGTGGACCCCCGGTACATGGGCCTGGGTCCGGTGCCCGCCATTCGGAAGGTGCTGGGGAAGGCCGGGCTTCGGCTGGAGGACATGGACCTCATCGAGCTGAACGAGGCCTTTGCCGCCCAGTCCCTGGGCTGCCTGAAGGAGCTGGGCATGGATATGGGCACGGAGCTTTACAAGCGGGTAAACGTCAACGGAGGGGCCATTGCCCACGGGCACGCGCTGGCCAACAGCGGCACCCGTCTGCTGACCACCTTGATTTATGAGATGAAGCGGCGGAACGCCCGGTATGGCCTGGAGAGCCTTTGCATCGGCGGCGGCCAGGGCATGGCTGTTATCGTGGAAAACTGCCAGTGATTTTGGAAAGGGGTATATGCGATATGACAATGAAGAAAATCGGCGTAGTCGGCGCGGGGATGATGGGCGCGGAGATCGCCTTGTGCTTTGCCCGGGCGGGTATGGATGTGATTCTGGCGGACATTAAACAGGAGTTTGCAGACGGCGGCAAGCAGAAGCAGGCCGCCATCCTGGATAAACAGATCGCCAAGGGCCGCACCACGGAGGAGGCCAAGGCCGCCATTCTCAGCCGGGTGACGCCTACGGTGGATTTGACCCTTATGGCGGACTGTGACCTTGTGGTGGAGGCCGTACTGGAGAAGCTGGAAATCAAGACCGGCACGTTTGAAAAGCTGGATAAAATCTGCAGGCCGGAAACCATTTTGGCCTCCAACACCTCCAGTATTTCCATCACGAAGCTGGCCGCCTCCGTCTCCAAGGAGCGGGCCGCCAACTTTGTGGGCACCCACTTCAACTCCCCCGCCAGCGTTATGAAGCTGGTGGAGGTGATTCCCGGTCTGCTGACCTCCCAGGAGACGGCGGATACCGTCACCAAGGTTCTGCTGGACATTGAAAAGGAGCCCGTCCGGGTGAAGGACGTCACCGGATTTGCTCTGAACCGCCTGTTTCACGTCTTTTACGGCGAGGCCATGCGCCTGATTGAGGAGGGCGTAGCCACGCCGGAGGACATTGACAAAATCTGCCTCTATGGCCTGGGCCACCCCGTGGGTATCTGCAAACTGCTGGACCAGACGGGCCATGATCTGAACGTCAGCGTAGATCAGATTCTCTTTGACGCTTACGGCGAGCGGTTCCGCCCCAGCCCTGTCCTCCAGCGCTTTGTGGACTCCGGCCGCCTGGGCCGTAAAAGCGGCGAGGGCTTCTACTCCTACGAGAAGAAATAACAAACCCGGCATAACAACGAAGGGTCTGCCGCCTGTGGAGGCGGCAGACTCTTCGTTGTTATGCCGGAGAGGGAGTCAGGTAGCGGTGAGACCGTACTTGTGGAGCTTTCGGACCACGGTGGACTGGTCGATGTGGAGGTAGCGCGCCATTTCCCGGGTGGAGCCGCAGGCTTTCCTGGCCTGTTCCAGCAGGCGAATCTCAAGCTGCCGTACCGCCAAGTTCAAATCCGTGACGGACTCCGGAGCGGGCACGGCAGGGTCCTCCGCCGCATCCCTGCCGCCGCACTGGCGGATGATCCAAGGCACATCGCTGATCTGGAGGTGGGTATTGGGGCTCATGATGACCATGTGCTCCACCACGTTCCGCAGCTCCCGAACGTTGCCCTTCCAGTCATACTCCTCCATGCGTTTGATGACCTCCGGGGTCATTACCTTGTTTTGATTGTATCTGTGGTTGAACATGTTCAAAAAGTAGAGGCTGAGGGGCAGGATATCCTCCCGCCGCTGGCGCAGGGGCGGAACCGTAATGGAGACCACATTCAGCCGGTAGTACAGGTCCTCCCGGAAGGTCCGGTCCTGAACCATTTTGTTGAGGTTTCGGTTGGTAGCGGCAATGAAGCGGACGTCGATGGGCTTGGCCCGGATACCGCCAACACGTGTGACCTGCTTTGTCTCCAGCACCCGCAGGAGCTTGACTTGGAAGGGCAGAGGCAGCTCGCCCACCTCGTCCAGAAATACCGTGCCGCCGTCGGCAGCCTCCAGCAAGCCGATCTTTCCGGCGTTGGAGGCCCCGGTAAAGGCCCCCTTCTCATAGCCGAACAGCTCGCTTTCCAGAAGATTTTCCGGGATGGCGCCGCAATTGATCGTGACCAGCGCGTGGTCACGGCGGAGGCTGCTTCTGTGAATCTGCCGGGCGACCTCCTCCTTGCCCGCGCCGGATTCCCCCAGAATCAGAACGGTGGTGTCAAAGCCGCCGACCCGCTTGGCCAGGAGAAAGACCTTTTTGATGCTCTCACTGATGGCTACCATTTTCTCGGAATCCACGTTTACCGTGCTCAGAACGCTTTGGTAGTGCTGAAGCTCCCGGCTCTTGGCGTTGAGGAGCTCCTCCCGCAGGTGGTAGATTTCCGTGATGTCCCGGGCGTTGATGACAATACGCTTGATATTCCCGTCTCCGTCGAAGACCGGCATACCCGTAACGATGATGTCCCGGCCGTCCCGCGTGACCTGCCGCTTGGAAACCGCCCGGCGCTCGTCCGCCACTACGAAGGCCACGGAGTTTTCCATCCACACCGGGTTGATGAGGGCGCGCATATTCCGGCCCTCCAGCTCCTGCCGGGGGATGGCGGACACCCGCTCGTAGGAGCTGTTCATAAACTGCACGTTGCCCTCCCCGTCCGTGACCAGGATGCCGTCAAAAGAGCCCTCCAGGATTTCCTTCAGGTCGTCGGAGAGCTTCCAGGCGGTCTCCAGCTCGGACTGAGACCGGAGGTGGGCTTCCGACTCCAGCAGGGTCAGTACGAACAGCGGCTGTCCCCCGCTGTCCTGGATGCGGGTGAGCCGGTAGGGAAAGGAACGCTTTCCCCGGCGCAGGACCCGGGGCTCCCGCCCGTTTTCTTCCGGGTCCAGGGGGCCGGTCAGATCCCGGATGTCCATTCCCACCGACGGACCGTCCGGCAGGGCGGCCGCCGCCGGATTTGCATAGGTGATTTCGAAGCTCTGATTGAAGAACAACGTGCCGACAGGGCTGTGCTCCACGGCGGCGTACAGCGAGGCGGCGGGGAAAAACGAAGGGCTCATAAGCGGCCTCCTTTCGCAGGGGGTTTCCAGGGACGGTTTCCCTTCCTATTGTGCCACAGTACCTCTGGAATATCAAGGAAAAGGAATGCCCCTCCGGCTCTCACGCGGTTCCGCAGAACAGCGGGGCATTCAAACAGAGGGCCGACGGAACGCTCCGTTCCGTCGGCCCGGCTCTCATCGGCCCCTAAAGCCGCCGTCCCCCGGCAGCGCGATGCCGGCGAGGTGGTCCGACGCCGGAGAGGCCAGAAACAGAAGGGCCCCGGCCAGATCCTCCGGCTGGCCCCAGCGTCCGGCGGGGATGCGGCTGAGAATCTCCTGGTTCCGCATGGGGTCCGCCCGGATGGCCGCGGTGTTGTCCGTGGCCAGATAACCGGGGGCCAGGGCGTTGACATTGATGCCCCGGGCGGCCCAGCCGTTGGACAGGGATTTGGTCAACTGTGCCAGCCCGCCTTTGGATGAGGCGTAGGCGGGAACGTTGTGCCCGCCGAAGAAGCTCAGCATGGAGGCGATATTGATGATTTTTCCATGCCCCTGGGCCAGCATCTCCCGGCCCGCCAGCTGGGCCATCTGAAAGGCCGACACCAGATTCACCTGAATCAGACACTGGAAATCCTCCAGCGGGAAGTCCTCGCAGGGATGACGAATCTGGGTCCCGGCGTTGTTCACAAGAATGTCCGTGCCGCCCAGGAAGGCATTGGCTTCCTGAAAGCATCGCTCTACGGCGGCGCTGTCCTGAAAATCGCCGATGAAGCCCTGAACCCTGTCCGGCGGCCCCAATTTTTCGGCGGCGGCGTGGATGCTGTCCCCGCTTCCGGTGACGGCAACCTTGCAGCCCGCCTCGCACAGCGTCCGGGCCAGGACGAACCCAATGCCCCGGCTGCCGCCGGTGACAATGGCCCGTTTTCCGGTAATGTCAAACAGGCTGTTCATATCGCGTCCCTCATTCAATCATCCCCAGGAGCCTGGGCAGAGCCTCGGTGATGGCAGGGACATAGGTGATGAGGGTCAGGGAGATGAACATCACAATGATAAAGGGCACAATGGCTTTACAGAGGTCTGTAAACTTCATCTTCGTCATACCGGAGGCCACGAAGAGATTCACACCCACCGGCGGCGTAATGAACGCGATGGCCATGTTTGTGACCATGATGAGGCCGAAGTGAATGATGCCGATGCCGAAAGCCCGCGCCACGGGGTAGAGAATGGGGGAGAGAATCAGAATGGCGGGCGTGGTGTCCATGATGCAGCCCACCACCAGGAGCAGCAGATTGATGAGCAGCAGAATGACCAGCTTGTTGTCGGTCAGGGAGGTCATGCCGCTCATGATGGCGTCGGGGATGCGCTCCAGGGCCAGAATCTTGCCCAGTACCGTGCCGGTGCCCACCATGATGAGCACTGTGCCCACGGTTTCGGCGGAGCCCACCAGGGAATCGTACAGCTTTCTCAAGGTCAGCTCCCGGTAGATCAGCGTACCGGCCAGCAGGCCGTAAGCGCAGGCGATCACCGCTGCCTCGGTGGGGGTGAAGAAGCCGCCGTAGATGCCGCCCAGGATGATGACGGGCACCAGCAGGGCCCAGATGGCGCTTTTAAACTCCTTCCAGAGACGGCCGAGGGAGAACTTCTGCCCGGTGCCCTTGTAGCCGCGCTTTTGGGAGATGAAGATGCTCAGAATGCACAGGCCGCCGCCCAACACGATGGCCGGGCCAAAGCCGCCCATAAACAGGCTTCCGACAGAGGCGCCGGTGGCTACGCCGTAGAGCACCATGGGGATGCTGGGGGGCACGATGACGCCCAGGCAGCCGGAGGCCGCAATCAGCGCCACGGCAAAGGGCTTGTCATATCCGTGCTCAATCATGGCCGGAACCATGACGGCGCCGATGGCCGCCACGGTAGCCGGGCCGGAGCCGGAGATTGCTCCGAAGAACATGCAGGTGATGACGGTGACGACCGCGAAGCCGCCGGTGATGTGCCCAACAGCCGCCGAGCCCAGATTGGCCAGGCGTTTGCTCAGTCCGCCGCCCTCCATCAGTCCGCCGGCCAGGATGAAGAAGGGAATGGCCATCAGCGGGAAGGAATCGCAGGCGGTGAACATGTTGGAGGCCAGATAGGTCAGGGGCTGAGAGCTGCATGTAACCAGGTAAATCAGAACAGACGTGCCCACGGATACGCCGATGGGCACCTTCAGCAGGAGCAGCAAAAAGAAAGAACCGAACAGAATCAGATTAGTCATTGGCCGCCAGCGCCTCCTTCCTCTCTTTGAACCGGGCGACGGTGTCCTGAATCAGCCGGAAGACCATCAGCACGCTGCCCACCAGAACGGAGGAGTAGGGAATGCTCATGGGCATGCGGACCGCGGGGGACAGCTGGGAGGAAACCCGCTGCACCACGGCGATGCTGTAATAAGCCAGCACGACGGCGAACACCAGGAACACGATGTTGGAAATGATGCTCAGGACAAAGCGGCCCCGCTCCTTCAGAGCCAGGTCCAGCAGCTCCACGCAGATGTGCTTGCGCTTGCGCACCGCACTGGCGCAGCCGATGTAGATGAGCCAGATAAAGAGGTAGCGGCCTACCTCCTCGGTCCAGTAGAGGGGGAGCTGCATGGTGCGCAGGACCACCTGCAAAAAGATGACGATGGTCATCAGGGCCAGGATGGCCGCGCAGAGGACCTCCTCCAGGTGCTTGTCAATCAACGATAATACTTTCATATAACCGCCTTTCTTCTCAGGTCGCGCGGCAGAGCGGCGGATATCCGCCGCTCTGCCGGCCGGGTAGTCTTCGCTCAGTTGGCCGCGTTGACCTCATCGGCCTTGGCCATGACGGTTTCCAGAGAGACGGTGGGGTTATAGTTCTGCCGGAACCAGTCATAGCAGCCCGCGGTAGCGTCGCGGAATACCTGACGCTGCTCGTCGGTCAGTCGGGTGATCTGGCAGCCGCCGCCTTCGATGGTGGCAATATACTCGTTCTCCAGCTCAATGGACAGGGCGCGGTTGGTTTCCACGGCGGCCTCGGCAGCCTTATCCACGACCTCCCGCAGATCCTCGGGCAGATCCTGATAGAATTGGTCATTGATGGCGAAGCAGGTGATGTCGAAGGTGTGGCTCAGATCGGTGGCGTAGGACTGGACCTCATAGAAGGCGTTGGTGGAGACGATGGTCCAGGGGTTGTCCTGTCCGTCCACGGTGCCCTGCTGCAGGGCGGTGTACAGCTCGGAGAAGGCCATGGGAGAGGGATTCGCGCCCATCTCGGTGAACATCTCAATGTACAGGGGAGACTCCATAACGCGAATCTTCAGGCCCTTCATGTCGTCGGGGGAGGTGACGGGGCGCTTGGAGTTGGTCAGCTGCCGGATGCCGTTTTCAAAGTAGCCCACGATGCGGACGCCGGTCTGCTCCGCAATGACGTCGGCGATCTGGTCACCCACCTCGCTGTCAAAGAAGTCATAGCCCGCCTGGCGGTTCTTGAACAGGAAGGGAAGGCCCACGCTGATCAGCTCGTCGGTGAAGCTGGCGTAGACGGACTGGCTGCACTCGGCCATCTGAATCTCGTTGGCCTGTACGCCCTCTACCAGCTCCCGGCTGGCGCCGATGGTGTTGTTGTCATAGACCTCCACCTTGAAGCGGCCGCCGGAGAGCTCCTCGGCCACTTCCTTGAACTTGAAGAGCCCCTGGGAGATGGGGTGCTCGTCGGGCACCGTGCCGCCGACGGTGATGGAATAGACAGTGTCGTCTCCGCTTTCGGCGGGGGCCGTGGAGCTGGAGCCGCCGGACTGGGAGCCGCCGTTTCCGGAGCTGTCGCCGCCGGTTTGTCCTCCGCAGGCGGCCAGCGTCAGGATCATGACCAGGGCCAGCACCAGGGCGCTGATGTTACGGATTCTTTTCATTTCTCGTTCCTCCTGAAATTTTTGTTGTGGATAGGGTCTTTATGCCAGCTGCGGCCCCTTTTTTCCGAGCTTCATGGGGCTTGTCCTCCTTTCCGAACGCGGACCCTGAGGAGATCATACCATAGATGGAGACAGAGGGCAGCAGCGGGGGCACATGGGGTCTCCCGAAACTCGGGAGGGCTCAAATGCCGGACTTTTTATAGAGCTCAAAGAAGTCGCGTTCCAAGTCCTCCCGGAATTGGGGAGCCGCAATGCTGATGAGGGCCTTGGCGCGGTCCCGCAGGCACTTGCCGAAAAGCTCCGCGATGCCGTACTCCGTCACGACGTAGAAAATGTCGTTCCGGGGAGTGGCGATGGGAGTGCCGAGCTGCATCCGGGCGACGATGCGGGAAATGGTTCCTTTTTTGGCCGTGGCGGGGAGGGCAATGACAGGCTTGCCGCCCTTGCTCAGCGCTGCGCCGCGGATGAAGTCCAACTGACCGCCAATGCCGGAGAACAGGGTCATGCCCATGGAGTCTGCGGCCACCTGACCGGTGAGGTCCACTTCAATGGCGGAGTTGATTGCCACCATGTTGTCGTTTTGCGCGATGACCCCCACATGGTTGGTATAGTCCACCGGATGGAGCTGGACCATCTCGTTGCCGTCGGCGAAGTCATAGAGGGCGCGGGTTCCCTGGATGAAGGTGGAGATGATTTTTCCCTTGTTAATGCTTTTCCGGGCTCCGTTTATGATGCCCTTTTCAATCAGGGGCAGCAGATTGTCGGAGAACACCTCGGTGTGGATGCCCAGGTCCTTCTTGCTGCCCAGGCATTTGAGGATGGCGTTGGGAATTTTGCCCTGGCCCATCTGGAGCGTGGCCCCATCGTCTATGAGGGAGGCGATGTTGGCTCCGATTTTGTCCACGATGGGGTCGCTGCTGTCGATAAGGGGCAGCTCGTAGAGAGGGGTGTCCGCCTCCACGAAGTAATCCAGCTCGGTGACGTGAACCTTGGTGTCGCCGCAGGTCCGGGGCATATTCCGGTTGACCTGAACGATTTTCAGCTTGGCGGCCTCCACGCAGGAACGGGCGAAGTCCACGGACAGGCCGAAGCTGCAGTAGCCCTTGTCGTCGGGGGGCGTCACCTGGCCCAGGTACACGTCGCAGGGTACTGCGCCGGTGCGCACGGCGCGGGGCTGGAGGGAAAAGGCCATGGGGGTGAACTCACCCCGGCCGCTCTGAATGCACTCCCGGTTCTTGGCTCCCAAGAAGACAGAGCTGACCTTGAAGCTCTCGGCGTACTCCGGCTGGGCGTACTTGGCGGCGCCGATGTTCAATCCCTGCCAGATGCGGACGTCCTTCAGCTCTCCGCTGCGCTTGAGCAGGGCGTCAAAGAGATACTCCGGCTCAGAGGCCGCGTGGGAGGGGTAGACCCAGTCGCCGGACTTGATGTGGGAGACTGCCTCCTCCGCGGAGACCAGCCTGGACTTGTAGTGCTCTTTCCAATCCATATTATCCGTTCCTCTCATTTTTTTAATCTGCCGTCGTATTGGCGGGAGAACTCATTCCGCGGGTTTTTCGGTACTGCTCCCTGGCCAGCAGGGCGGCGCCGATGGCGCCGACAGCCTGGGAGTCCGGGGCAGGGGCCACCGGACGGCCCAGCTCCTGAGAGAGCACCTCCACCATAGTCTGATTCAAGGCCACGCCGCCGCTCATGGCGACGCCGTCCTCTACTCCAACCCGGCCGCACAGGCCCACTACGCGCTTGGCCACGGCCCGCAGGGCCCCCCGGGCCACGTCGTTGGGATGCCGGCCCTGAGAGAGCTGGGAAATGACCTCACTTTCGGCGAAGACGGTGCAGACGCTGCTAATCGCCACGTCCTGGGCGGCCTGGGCTGCCAAGCCGCTCAAATCCCCGATGGAGCAGCCAAGCACCCGGGCCATAACCTCCAGAAAACGGCCCGTGCCGGCGGCGCACTTTTCATTCATCACGAAGTTCTGAACGTTTCCGCCGCCGTCTATCCGAATGACCTTGGAGTCCTGGCCGCCGATGTCCACCACCGTGCGGACGTCGGGCATCAGGTAGTGGATGCCCTTGGCGTGGCACGTGATTTCGGTAATCTGTTTGTCCGCCTCGGTGTAGAGCAGGCGGCCATACCCGGTGACTACCGTGTAAAGCACCTGGCCGGGAGAAATGCCCGCCTGTTCATAAAGCTCCTCCAGGACGGTCCGGATGCCCTGCGTGCCGGTGCCCAGGTTCACTACCCGGGTTCCTGCGATTGTCCCCTCCTCGTTCAGCAGCGCGGCCTTGGAGGAGGAGGAGCCGATATCAATTCCCAGATACATCCGCTCACCCAATCATTTCCGCGAAGCTCTGGATGCGGGTGCCTGCCTGGCCGAAGCTGTCCATCTGCTGCTCGACCTCCAGGTAGAGATGGGGAATACAGGCCTCCTCCAGCTCCGCCTTGTAGATGGGATAATCAAACTCGTCAGGATCACAGAACTTCATCAGCATAGTCACCACAGCGTCAGCCCTGTACCGCCGGACCTGATCAATGAGCATCTGACCGCGGGTTTTCTCCACCTCGTAAAGGAAGGGACAGCCCTTCTGGTCCATGACCCTCCAGGCCATGCGGGAGAGGGCGTCGCCCTCCGGCCGGGCGGGAGTGCGGAACTGGCGGCTCTCTTGGGCCAGGTCGTCGGCAACGATGGCCATGTCGTTTTCCACCATCAAATCCAGCACACCCACAGGCTCCGCCATGAGTCCGGTGGCCACCACGCGGACAGCGCAGGCTTCCTCAGGCAGCTCCTTGAGGGCCGCCGTCAAGGAGCGGATTTTTTCCAAGTGGACGGCCTTATCCAGGAACCATCCGGCCTTGATCACCAAATGCCGCACTTTTGCATTGATCGTCTTGGGATGGGCAGAGGCAGCCTCACAAAATTCCCGCATGGCGCTCCGCCAGTCCTCATAGAGGGCGAAGGAGTCCTCCAGAGCCTTGTCGGTGATGGGATGGCCGGCAATCTTCTCCAGCTCCCGGCGTACGCGGGAGAACTCGTCTTTGAGGTACTGCTCTCCGGCAGGGAGGCTGCGGTTCTGAGGGTACACCACCGGAATGACCGGCAGCTGGGGCACCGCCACCTTCCAGTTCTCACAGATGCACTTCAGGGTATCGCACAGGGTGGGGAGAAGCACAGCTCTCAGGCGATTGTAAGTCCCCCGCATGCCGTACTCAATATTGGACCGCATGATGGAGCAGCAAAAACCTTGCAGATAGCGGTCGGCCAGCTTGATCTCCGTGCTGCCGCCCCACATGCCGACAGGCAGGAACCCGGCGGCGTAGGCCAGCTCCTCCGGCGTGTAGATGGGGAAGCACCCCACCGCGTCCTTTCCGGCTTCGCGGCAGCTTTGGGCCACGGTGCGGGCCGGGTGCAGGGCCTGTTCGCAAAGGGCGTCAATGATTGTCTGCGCGTTGTTCATTACAAGTCACCTCTCTGCTTTTTGATCTTGTTCTCTTCCATCATCTCCACCAGGGCCTGAATGCGGGTCTCATACTGGGCCTGGGAGAAGATGCGCGGGTCGGTCTGGTCGCCGTCGAACACCACGGAGGGCACGCCGGTGGCCTCCTCGATGCGCCGCTGGACCTCATACTGCCGGAAATCCATCAGCTTGCAGCTGCGGTTGGAATGATAAACGATGCCGTCCAGGTCGAAGTCCCGCACCAGCTTGATGACGTTTCCGGTGCCGTAGTCCAGATTCCGGTTGGCGTAGTTGGCGCTGTAGGCCCGGGCCATGCCGTCCAGGTCGTTCTGCTCATAGACAATGGTCCAGGATTCGGGATAGGTGCTGGTCACCATGTTGATGCCGTATTTTTTCAGGGTTTTGTAGGTGACGCTGAGGTGAGGCCAGCAGGCGATGCCGTCCCACATGATGCGGTATTTCTCCTCGCCCTCTTTCCAGGGGCCTTTGCCGATCTTCACCTTTTCGGCCATCTCGTCGTGCCAGAGCTTGAAGAGGTCCCGGGTGGACTTCTTGCCCCGGGCGCAGACAATCATGGCCATGTAGTTGAACATGTCGAAGCCGTTGAGGGGAGAAGGGTGGTTTCGACCCAGGTCCGTAGCCCGGCGCCACCAGAGGGCGCTTTCGGAGGAGACCCGCATGACCTCGCCGAACCGGTCGTAGTCGAATTTCTTCCCGGTAATCTCCACCAGCTGCTCAATGGCGTGCTCGATCTGGCCGCGCATGTAGCGTATGCTGTGCTCGGGAACGTCGAAGGTATGATTGAAGGGCATGTCAAACATTACCAGGGGAATCTGCAGGGTCTTCGCCAAATTCTCGTACCATTTGATAACGGTGTTGCAGATGTTGCTGCAGCAGAAGATCAGGTCGGGCATGGGGATATTCTCCGCTTCGGAGAACTGGATGTCCGCGTAGCCAATATTGATCCGCGCGTAGGAGCAGATGTCGGTGGAATAGCCTTTGGCCTCGGCGTTTGCGATGAACTGGGGCGCGTCCTTCCGGGCTCCGATGGCGGCCGCATGATTCTCCGGATACACTACATCAATGTCCAGAGTTTCCAGCAGCTCCTGCGGACAGATGGAGGTGGCCCAGGCCACCAGCTTGCCCTCCTTCTTCGCCTGCATGGCGCCGGCGTAGTGCTCCGCCTGCAGCTTTGCCAAAAGCTGCTTGGACGTCAACGTGTTTTCCATAGTTGGCACTTCCTTACCTCCAGATTTGATTGAGGGCCGGGAACCGCAGTCCCCGGTATGCGTCTGTCAAGAACTTACTGCAATTTTCGTGCCAAAGTTTCGCCCGAATCTGTTCAAGGAATTTTTTAGCTTTATATGCAAAACCGACAAAGAAGCGGCTGGTTTTCTGAGGGGCGATGTTGATACGCATCGAACGATGTATAAGAGCATCGGCTTTGTGCCGGTCTTGCCAAAGGGCGCTGCTTCAAACAGGCTCTCTTTCCGAAAGAACGCCTTCTTATAAAGAGCTTATCCGGTCAAAGAGCAGGACGTAGAGGGAAAGGGTGGGATTGTCGGGGCAGAATCAAGCAATATATGAGCGGCCTATAGAAAGAAATGTGAAAGAACGAGTGCGTAAGCCAGAATTGGCATGAAATTTGCTTTTTTCTTTGTTAGAAATATCGACAGGAAGGAAGGACTCTTTAATGAAAGCCAGCATGTATGAAGGGAATCGCTCCTTTGGGCTGCACGACTACGAGCCAAAGGCTCCCGGGGCCCATGAGGTTCAGGTGGACGTGGCCTACTGCGGCATCTGCGGCTCGGACCTCCATGTGTTCCATGGGGACTATGACTACCGTTTTGCCACGCTGCCCCGGCCCATCGGCCACGAGTGCTCCGGTGTTGTGGCCGCTGTGGGCGCGGAAGTCACCGCCTGGAAGGCGGGAGACCGGGTGGCGGTGTGCCCTCTGGACTATTGCGGCAGCTGTGCGGCCTGTGACAGCGGGAACCACAACTGCTGCGCCCATCTGAACTTTATGGGCTTGGACTCTGCCGGCGCCATGTGCAATCGCTGGACGGTTCATGAGCGGACGCTTCACCGCCTGCCGGAGAGCATCAGTCTGGCCCACGGCGCGCTGGTAGAGCCCATGGCCGTCTGTTTCCACGCGCTGGATCGCTCCCGGTCTAAGGCGGGGGATTACGCCGTGGTCATCGGCGGCGGCCCCATCGGCTTGATGACGGCTCTGACGGCCCGGTATCTGGGATTGCGGGTGGTGCTGTCGGAGCTGAACGACATCCGCGTGCAAAGGGCCCGGGATCTGGGTTTCACCGTGGTAGATCCCAGAGAGACGAAACTGAAAGACTATGTCCTGGAATCCACCGGAGGCGTGGGAGCCGACGCGGTGTTTGAGGTCTCCGGTACGCAGTCCGGCCTGGACACGGCGGTGGACCTGATTCACCCGCACTCCCGCATTGTGCTGGTAGCGGCCTATCCCCATCCCATGCAGATTCAGCTGCAAAAGCTGTTTATGCGGGAGGTCGATCTGACAATGACCCGGAATTACAATGAAAAGGACTTCGCCGCTGCCATCGCCATGATGGCCCAGACCCCCATTGATTTTGACGCGCTGATTACCAAAGTCCTGCCCCTGGGGAAGGTTCAGGAGGGCATGGAGCTGTGCGGCTCTCCCACCGGCGAGGTCGTGAAGGTCCTGGTGGACTGCCGGACCCAGGAGTAATGTGAATTTATATTTAATTTATAACTTAAAAGAGGTGCTGTGAATATGAAATTGGACCATGAGGCTGTGATGGCCACAATTCCCCACCGGGCCCCCATGCTGCTGGTGGACACCGTAGAGGACCTGGTGCCCGGCGAACGGATCACTGCCAAGTTTTACGTGGACCCTGACCGGGAGATTTTCAAAGGTCATTTTCCCGGCGAGCCGGTGCTCCCCGGTGTGTACTCCGTGGAGTGCATGGCCCAGACGGCGGATATTCTGCTGTTGTCCCTGCCCCGCTACGCCGGAAAAATTCCCCTGTTTCTGGGGATTGACAAGGTGCGGTTCCGCCGGAAGATTCTTCCCGGAGACACCTTGGAGATTCAAGCCGTTATGGCTTCCGAGCGTCAGGAAAAAGCCATTGCCACATGTTCCGCCAATGTCTATGTGGAGGGTGAGCTGGCCGCTTCCGGAGATGTGACGCTGGCGATGCGCTGATATAATGAACATAGCCTCTTTGCAGCGGCTTTCCGGCGGGAACGTCCGACGGGCATAGTATCAAGGCATCTCTTTAAACTCGTCGGTGCGAAAACCTGTTAAGAAGCCGTACCAATCCAGACACTGCCGCCGGTTGGTACAGCTTCCAGCTTGAAATGTATGATAAGGGGGACATACCATGAGAATTGAACGGGAAAAGACGACCGCTGTTTGTATCGACTATCAGGAAAAGATACTTCCCGCTGTTTTTGAAGGCGAGCAATTGATCCAAAATTCCACAAAGCTGCTGAGCGGCCTGAAAACACTTGAAATTCCCATATATTTGACCCAGCAATATACGAAAGGACTAGGGGCAACCGTTCCGGAAATCTGTCAGGCGGCCGGAACAGAAGACTATATGGAAAAACTGACCTACAGCGCCTATCCCAAGCTGAGAGAAGTCTTGCCGCCCCCTGAGGAAAAGCCCTATGTGGTGGTGTGCGGTATTGAGAGTCATGTTTGTGTACTTCAGACAGCGCTGGATCTGAAGGCAAACGGCTATCAGCCCTATCTGGTTGCGGACTGCGTTTCCAGCCGTAAGCGCGGCGACTTTGAAATGGCGCTGGAGCGTGCCGGGCAGGAGGGGGTTCTGCTGACTACTTACGAGGCAATCCTGTTTGAATTGCAGGAAGAGGCAGGAAATCTTACCAGCAAGGCCATTCAAAATATTGTGAAGTGAGATCAGGGTTGCGCAGGAGGGCAAAAGAAAGGAAGGTTGGTTTTGTGATCTGTCAGCTCAAATATGATATCGAGCATGAAGCGGTTGTGTTCAGAGGGATGCAGATGAAAGACGGGGACAAGATGGAAGTGCTGATTCCCGACCCCGGCAGCGGAGAATTGGTCTGGACCCCGGTGCAAATCATTTGGGAGACAAAACTGGGACAGCGATGGCGGCTGACCAGCGATAATGCCGAGATTGATGCCATTCTGGAAACATGCGACCCTGCAGGTTTATTTGCGAAAAGATAGGGTTTCGTTTTTCGGTACCATAGCGGCTTTTTATAATGTTTGATTATTTGATCAGTGCCTAGTTGCAGTAAATTGCGCGGCGGAGGCGGGTCCAATTTGGACCCGCCTCGTATCTTAAACAGCGACGTCAAGGCACTTAGACGATCAAGTCCGGCAAGACGACTTGGCATCGCGAAAAAATTTTCAAAGTATTGAACTGAATGAGCATTGTTTTGACGGGATTATTGAAGAATCTGTTCGTACGATTCAAAGTATCCCTGAGGCCTGTGGACATGTCACCGCAACCACGGCATGGCAGCAGGTGGGCGGTGTAAGACGGCATGAATTGAACATCGGAGCGGGCACTGTACCGGCCCATCGAAAGTGTGGCGGCTGCGGTCCTCCATGAGATGGTCCGCCTGTCCAGTCTGCAAATGGAAGTATAGGATGCCAGCCAAGGCGGGTCCTTTCTCAACAGGCGGTTTTGAAAGATTGCTCAAATACGGAATCTGCATATCACTTATGACAAACGGATGGGATAGAGCATCAGAGAACTCACGGATAGGCTTATTGAGTTCATTCTTGAGCAAACTAGGATGATATTATGATGAACAGGCAGGACAGTTTTTCCATAAAGCACTTGAAACTTAAATTGATGTGAAAACGAATGTGTTGTGGATTTTGCAGCTTTTGGAAAATAATTGCAGTAGCAATGCTGTTAAGTTACGCCCAGAAAAAAGTACCCCTCTAAAAAGGGTGGTGGGGTGCGCTGATACAGGGGCGTTTGAAGTTGTCTTTGAGGAAATGCGCTTTGGCCCGGAAATTGGTATTTTTCCGTTCAAGAAGCGACGCAAACAGTACATAACTGAAATATCCCCGGTCCCCCACAAACAGAACCTTTCCAGCGATATCATCATACCATGTCAGGAAAAATTCTAACGCTCCAATCTCGTCCTGTTCCGGCTGGGGGTGAATTCGGCGGCAGTTTTCCTTAGTAGGCTTGTGAATGACAATCTTTTCAACAAACATACGCAGGAATTCCGAGGTAAGTCGATCCAGCTCCATATAACCTTTAACCAGTCTTAAGAAACATTTGATATTGAACGTTTGTTGTTCAGACTCGTCAATTACCGTTTGTAGTTCTATAACGTTGGTTTCCTGCTTTTTCTGTTCATCCTCGTATGTAGATCCAGTAGGGAGGAATAAAAAGCAGACAGCGGAATACATCCGAAATCAACTTGAGTCGGATCAGCTGGCAGATCAGTTGGGACTGAAGGAGTTTGTGGACCCGTTTACGGGTTGCGAGAAGAAAAAGGCATAACGAAATACCCCTTAAGGGGTTTCGTCCGTATCATGCCCTTCTAGGGCTTACTCAAGCCTCCGGCTTTGCCGGAGGTTTTGACTGGCAGCGCCAAAGGCGACAGCCGCGTGTGTCAGTCACACGCGGCTTCATTTTCTTTCTGCCTGTAAAACATAGTATCCAAGATCTCTTTGCCTGTAATGTCTCCGAAGTAGTCCCGCAACGGATACCACCCCAGTACCCCGGCAACATCCTCTCGGCGGAAGCGCACACCCTTCAGAGCCTCCTTCAATGGGTCCAGAGAACAGCGGGAAAGAAAATCCCCCCGGAACGCGACCCTGGTGATCTGCCCCTCCTTCACGGAGATCTGGACCTCCAGGCTCCCGCCGCCCCAATGCCGTTTGTTTATCTTGTCATAGGCGGGCGAACGTCCAAAATTCCATTCCCAGGTGTCATAACGGCTCCGTTTCAGCACCTCCACAGCCTCCAACTCCTCCGACTTCAGAGCCCCAGTCATAAAGCCTTCCCCCGCTAGGGTCGTTTTCAGGTAAATCCAAAAGGCCGGCAGGTCCATATCCTCCCGCAGGAAATCCCGAATATTCCCCACCCGGCTCCGGACAGACTTGGCGCTTTTGGAGCGGAATTTCTCCGGGTCCGCCCGCAGAGCCCCCGCTACCTTGTCCGGGTCCGTGTCGAAGAGCAGCGTCCCGTGGTGCAAAATCCGACCATTCAGCAGCCTCTGAGCCGTACCAGAGACCTTCTTTCCCTCCACCAGAATGTCGTTCCGCCCGGAGGCCTCCGCCTGGAGACCCAATCCCCGCAGGGCGCTGACCACGGGATTGGTAAAGCGCTCCATGGTCAGTTTCTCCGTTTCCCCCGCATCGGTGATGAAAGAATAGTTCAAATTTCCCAGGTCATGATACACCGCGCCGCCGCCGGTGGTCCGCCGGACTACCCGGATGCCGTGGGCCTCCACAAAGGCCCTGTCGATCTCCTCCTCCGTGTTTTGATTCTGTCCGATAACCACCGTATTATCATTCTGCCAGAGAATGAGATAGTCCCCTTCTGGCCTGTTGGCCAGCACATATTCCTCAAAGGCCAGATTGTAAAAAGGGTCCCGGGACCCCGTCTCTAAATAGGTCACGCGCATATCCACGTATATTCCTTCTTTCTCAAGGCTGAACCCCTCGGATAAAGCCGTCCATCAGTCCCGTCAAATGCTCCTCAATGGTGGCGGTTGCCGCTTTTATGTCCCGGCTTGCAATTTCCTCCAGTAGCTGCTGGTGCCCCTGCTGGAGCTGCTTTAAACTCTCCGCATCCGTCAGTGCGGAGATGCTGAACCAGTTCCGCATATTGCACTGCTCCCACAGCCGCAGCAGCACATGGTTTCCTGTAGCATTGATAATAGCCCGATGAAAGTCTGCGTCACGTCCGGTAAAGTGCCGCAGGTCCCCCTGCCGGGCGCAGTTATCCATCTCTTCCAAGATCGCTTGAAGCTGGTCTGTCAATGCTCCCAGAGCCTCATCCGGCAGCTGTCCGATTGCATCGCGAATGCTCTTGGCCTCCAGGCAGATGCGGACGCTGTAGTTATCCCGAATGTCCTTTTCCGTCAAGGTTCGGACCCTGGAACCCTTAAAGGGCACCGTCTCCACCAGCCCCTGGGCCTCCAGATCCCGAATGGCCTCCCGAACGGGCCCCTGTGAAACGCCCAGTTCTTTGGCCCAGAAGGTCTCAATGATCTTATCGCCGGGGCGGAGCTCCCCTTCAAAAATAGCGTCCCGAATAGCGCTGCGAATCTCCTCGCGGAAGACCCTGCGGTGCGAAAGGCCGGTACTGATCGTGTCATATCCCATCTCATGGTCTCCTTTATCAGAAAAACCCTGGAAATTTTCTATCATTATACGGCCTGACGGTTTTAATGTCAATATTCCTGTTCCGGCGGCGCTCATAGAGCCGGAAAAAAGGGAACACGGCAAGTAAGTGCTGTGTTCCCTCAGTGTTATTTCGCAAACAGAAGATTTGGCAGGAAGGTAGATGTCCCTTCAAAGAAAATCAGCAGCAGCAGGCAGATGCACACCAAGCCCAGGTACGCAGGCAGATAGCGGAGCGTATCCTTCAGCTTAACCTTTGCCACGCCCATGGTAATAAATAACACGCCGCCTACAGGAGGGGTCACGCCGGCATACACCAAGGTGATGACCATGACCACCGCGAACTGGATAGGATGGATACCGTACTGGGCAGCCACTGGCATCAGGATGGGAGCCACGATGATGGTGGCCGACAGCGTCTCGATGAACATGCCCACAAACAGCAGGAAAATCACCAGCAGGATCATAATGACATACTTGCTAGAGGTCAGGGATACCAGGAAGTTCACGATAATAGTGGGCAGCTTCACATAGGCCACCAGCCAGCTGAACACATTAGCCGCCGCCACAATCAGCAGCGCCATAGAAGAAGATGCCGCGGCGTTGAGGAAAATGGCTGGAAGGTCCTTCACGCCAAACTCCTTGAACACAAACATCCCCACAATCAGAGCATACAGCACGGCGATGGCACCAGCCTCCGTGGCCGTGAAGAAGCCGCCTACGATACCTCCAATGATGATCAGCGGCATGATGATCGCCAGCCCCGCCTGTTTGGTTGCTGTCCAGATTTCCCTCGCCGTCGCCCGGCGCTCACCCTTGATTCCCAGCTTTTTGGCGTAGAAATAGGTGACGATCATCGTACCCAGACCGATGATCAAACCAGGAATAACCCCCGCCATGAAGCACTCTCCGATGGAAAGATTGGTCAGGGAACAGTAGATGATCATGGTTAAACTGGGGGGAATGATGGGTCCCAGGGACCCGGCAGTAGCCTGAATCACCGCCGCCAAGCCAGCGGGATAGCCCCGTTCCTTCATTGGCGGAATCAGAATCGCACCCACCGCCGCAGTATCGGCTGCGGCGGAACCGGAAATACCCGCAAAAATGATGCTGGTCAGGATATCCACCATGCCCAGACCGCCGGTGATGTGCCCTACCAGAGAGTGGGCAAAGTTCACCAGACGTCGGGAAATTCCTCCCTTGTCCATCAACTCACCGGACAGCATGAAGAAGGGAATGGCCATCAGGCTGAAGGAATTGATTCCAGAGAACAGGCGCTGTCCCACTACAGACAGGGGATTTCCGGAGACCAGCAGCCCCAGGAGAGAGCCCAGACCCATGGAAAATGCGATGGGCACCCCCATGAACAAAAAGATCATGAAAGCGATAAACGCCACAAGCATCATCATTTGGACCCGGCCTCCTCTCTCTCCTTCAACACGCGGAAGTAGTACTCAATCTGCGCACCAATCATCAGCACGCAGCCGACAGGAATGGCCAGATTCATCAAGCCCATATTCAAATTGGTCATCGTAGAGGTCTGGACCCGGTTGGCCCAAGCGTTCTGGGAACCCAGAATCAGCATGGCCGCCAGGAAAACCAGCGTGCAGAGATTCACCAGCGTAAACAGAATTTTAAACGTCTTTCCCTTCACACCCTCCAGAATAAGGTCAAAGGTGATATTCATGCCCCGGCTTACCGTAACAGAGCCGCCCAGATAGGTCAGCCAGACGAACACAAATTTGGAAATCTCATCAATCCAGGTCTGAGACATATGAAATGTGCGGGTGAAAACCTGGATCAGCACCAGCGTCACCAGCGCAGCGAACAGCGCCACGATGAGAGCGTCGGTAGCTTTGCGAATCACTTTGACAGCTTTCATATATGTCCCCCTTAAAGCAGGGTTCAAGCCAGAGCCTGAATGGCGGCGTACATATCACCCAAGCCGTTGTCGGAGACAAACTTCTCCAGGGCGGGAGCGCAGGCAGCCATCAGGGGCTCCTTGTCCAGCTCATGGAAGGTTACGCCGCCGTCCTTCATCACCTGAATCGCATTGGAGTCGATTTCCTCGTACAGCTCGTAGAAGAACTCCATGGCCTCGACAGCAGACTCGTTTACAGCAGTCTGCTGTTCAGCGGTGAGAGACTGGTACACGGCGTCGCTGACACAGAAGGCGGTAAAGGTCATGACATGTTCCGTCAGGGAGCAGGTGTTGGCCACCTCATAGAATTTCTGCTGTGCGATGTATTCGCAGTTTCCCTCCAGGCCGTCGGTAACGCCGGTCTGAACGGAGGTATATGCCTCGCCGGACGGGATGGCCACCGGCGTGGCGCCCAGGGCGGAGAAGCAGGCTTCAATGGAAGGGTTCTCAGGGATGCGGACCTTTACGCCCTGGAAGTCCGCCAGGGAATCCATGGCCTTGTCCTTCAGCAGGGTATTGCGGAAGGCGATGGTTTGAATGCTGATGGGACGAATGCCGGTGGACTCTGTTACCATATCCATAAACTCCTGGCCCACATCACCGCTGACAACGGCAATGGCCTGATCCTTGCTGGCAAACAGATAGGGCATATCCAAAATACCAGCCTTGGGGTTGTAGTTGGCCAGGGTACCGGTATCAATGATGGTCATGTCCACGGTTCCAGCCTTCAGGGACTCACAGTTTTCCGTTTGACCACCCAGCTGGCCGTCGGTATAAAACTCCACGTCCAGAGAGCCGCCGGATTTCTCCTTCAGAATCTCCTTGAACTTCTCGGCCATCTGCATGGTGCTGTGGTCGCCGGAAAGATGGGTGCTCAGGCGCAGAACCTTGGCGCCGCCGGAAGAAGTATTTCCAGAAGTCGCACCGCCGTTTCCGTCGTTTCCGCCGCAGGCGGCCAAAGACAGAGCCATCACAAGAGCAAGGAGCCATGCGCAAATTTTTTTCATTGTTCTCTTCCTTTCATCAATACGTCATTTTGAGGATCAGCTTCCTTTATTGGTAATACAAATTTTTTGTTCTATGCACCATACACATTTGTGCAACTTTGTAGCACGCTCTTGCTTTTCGTTAAAAACAGGGCTGCGTCCATTTCGACACGGCCCTGTTTCTGTCCTCATAATTGTGCTAGTTTCGCAAATTTGTGCTTGTTTTCCAGTCCTGGAAAAATTCTCGAGGGCCCACGCCTCTTCGTTTTTTAAAGACCCGGCTGAAATAGTTGGGATCGCTGTATCCCACCCTCTCCCCAATCTGAGCCAAGCTCAAGTCCGTGGTCCGCATCAGTTCCACCGCCCGCTCAATCCGGCGCTCCGCCAAGTAATCCGTAAAGCATTGGCCGGTGTACTCCTTGAAAAGATGGCTGAGGTAATAGGCATTCACATGCAGGCTGTCCGCCAGCGCGTCTATGCTCCAGGGCTGGCCGCAGTCCTCTCGAACCCTGTCCAGTACCAGCTGAACCGTGTTGTTCTGGGGCCGGCCCATCCCCGGGCACTCCCCCAGCAGCCACTGGACATAACGGGCGGTAATGTCTGTGATTCCTTCCTGACCGTGCGCGCCGATCAATTCGCTGAGCCGATAATAACTGGCCTGATAATCCCTCTGGGTCTGGAACTGCCGTCCGCACTGGCTCAGAGCGGTAAGCAGCTGGTACTTCGGCAGGTTCTCACCGCCGGAGCCGCCCAGCGCCTCCAAAACCGGTCTCAGTGCCGCCATGGCTTCGCCGTAATCCCTCCGCCGGACCGCCCGCTCCAGATCCGTCTGCCGCACCATGGGAACGGCCGCTCCGCCCCCGGCAGCGGCGGGCTCTGCCAGATGCAGAAACGTTTCCGGGTACCCCTCCGGCACCGATGCCGCCGGTCCGGTGCGAATCTGCACTTCCGCACAGAGGTTTCCCTCCAGGTAATGGGCCAGCTGGGCAAGGGACTCCAGCGCCTCCGGGACCGCTCCCTCCTCCTGGCAAAAGAGAAATACCGCCGCACCTCCCTCCCGGCGGGCAGCAGCGTAACTGATCCGGCAGCGGTCCAAAAAGCCCTCCAGTTCATCCAACAGGCTTTCTCCATCCTCCAGCTCCAGGTCCAGCAGACCGCATAGAGCCATCCGTTCCCGGATACCGGTCACATCCAGAAGCCCTTCCATCTTTTTCCGATCCCCATAATACATCATCTGCTGCGCCAGTTCCCGGGTAAATACACTTCGGTTCTGGAGCCTCTCCGGAAGCCGTTTCTGGGACTGGTCCCGCAAAAAACGGTCAATGGCCTGATAAAATTCCTCCCGCACAGGCGGCTTCAGCAGATAATCCCGCGCACCGCAGCGCAGAGCCTCCCGGGTATATACGAAATGGTCATAGGCCGTCAGCATGATGACATAGGGGCGGGCATCCATGCTGTGAAGCACATCGATTCCACTGCGTCCCGGCATGTTGATGTCCAGAAGCAAAAGCTGGATCGCCTCCCGGCGCAAAATCTCCAGAGTCTGTTCGCCGTTTTCTGCCTCCCAGAATTGGAACTGCCCAGCGTAGCGCCGCTCCAGTAAAATCTTGATGATGTTCCGGTCCTTGCGTTCGTCATCGGCAATCAGGATTTGGTACATGGAAATCCTCCTCTCCCATCAGATACTTCAAATAGACAGAGGTTCCCTCCCCCTCTACGCTCTCCACCCGCATCAGGTCCGGCCGTCCGTAAAACATCATCATCCGGCCCCGCACGTTGGCCAGACCAAGCCCGGTGGAACGGCCGCTCTCCTGAACAGGCTCCCCCCGGTTCAGCGCCTCCAAACGCTCCCGGGGGATCCCCCAGCCGTTGTCCCGTACGCAAAGTTCCACAGCCTCCGCCGTCTGGATAAGCAGCACTTCCACGCCTCCCCCGTCCGTCATGCCCTCCACACCATGCTTGACGGCGTTCTCCACCACCGGCTGGAGCGTCATGCCTGGAATCCGAAGAGCCGGAACCTCCTGCGGAAAGGAAACAGAAAACGCCACACGGTCCCCAAAGCGGCGCTGCTGTAAAAACAGATAGGCCTGCACCATTTTCAGTTCATCGGCCAGCCAGGTATTCTCCCGTACGCTGGTCAGGCTGTAATGAAGCATATAGGAGATATTCTCCAGAACATCCACCGTACGCTCCGCGTCTCCCACCAGCGCCGCTTCCATAGCCAGTCCCAGCACATTGAAGAGAAAGTGGGGATTGACTTGGGACTGTAAGGCCCGGTATTCTGCGTCCTGCAACAGGGTCTCCAGTCTCCAAAGCTCCTCCTGATCCTGAAAATGCTTCCGAATTTGGGCTTTCATCTTATTAAAGGCCTGGGTGAGATAGCCCATTTCATCCTCCCGTATTACCGGGAGATCCTCCATGTTGTAGTTTCCGTTCATGATTTCCTCTGCCTGAGCGGCCAGCATCCGCATCGGCTGATAGATATCTCTGGAAAAGCTGCGGGAAAAAACCCACGTCACCAGCAGCAAATAGACGAATACCGCGCTGCCCACCCCCATAAGGATGCCGCTCTCTCGGGCTAGAATCGGATAATGTGTACTCAAGTATTCCGACAGTCGGCTGAGAAGCAGGTCACAGAGGAACAGCCGGTCTTCCTGTTGCATAAGGACCCTGGCATACAGCTCGGAAGCCTCCGGCCCGCCCACACTCCCGGTTAAGCGATAAAAATCTCCAGCCGTATTCCGCTGATAGGCCTTGAAATCCTCAGCCAGCAGTCCCACCGTACCGGAGGAGGGCAGCTTTAATCCGTATATGCGGGCAGACATGTCGCTCCACGCCCTCAAGCATTCCGGCAAATCGTCCTCTTCGCCCACCAAGCAGCTCTGTAAAAGCTCGCTGACCCTGCCGACCTCCGTTTTCAGCTCCCGGATTTCCCGGAGCTGGGTCACAGCCTCCTGATACCGCCACATACCGCGAATTGCCGTGCCGCACATCAGGCAGCCAACCGCCAGAACGATCATCATGACGGTAGAGCAGAATGCACGGATCTTCCTCCGCAGGCCTTGGGGCAGCCCACGATCTCCTTTACCCACGACCCACCGTCCCCCGCCGCCAGACCTCCGTACCCATCAGAAGGCGGTACTCCACCGTGCCGCCTTTTTCCTCCAGCGCCAGGCAGGTGGGAAATCCTCCTTGCTCCGCCGCCTCAAACAGCAAACGGCACACCGGGAAAAACAGCGCCTCCCGTCCCACCTGGCACAACATCGGCACCCCCTCCTCTTGGCAAATCTCCAGTGTTCGCTCCGGCCAGCAGACGGCGCAGGCCCGCCGCAGCAGGTCCACTTCCGATGCCAGCGGCCAACGGCTGTGGGCCGTGTCTCTCAATGCGCGGTTCAGGCAGATCAGGTGCTCCGTATACGTCAGGGCATGCTCCTCTCCCAGCAGGATGCTGCCGTAGAGATTCTCCAATGCCCTGCCGAAGATTTTATACTCCAAGTCAGTCATTCTCATTCACCAGCGAAAACCCCTTCTCCAGTTTCTCCGTGGTCAGAAGGGTAATTCCCGAGTCCATGGAATCCGGAACCCAAAAGCCCCGGCAGATATCCCGCAGATAACGAACACCGATGGTAATGGAAACCTCAGGCAGCGACGTTACCAGCCCATCCAGCAGTCCGCTCTCCAGATCGGGCGAAGAGCGGTCCCCATAGCACAGCAGATGCACACCGCAATCTCCACCCAATTCCCGCTTTACAGACGCGGCAGCGGTGGACAGCATGGGATCCAGGCTGAAAAACAAGTCCGGTGCCTGGGGGCCGGTGAACAGATCCTCTATCTGCTGCTTCAGCTGGAGCGTATTCTTTCCCTCCAGCAGAAGATAGTCCGCCGCCCAATATCCCTCCGGGGGTGACGCGGCCAGCTGCCGGAGCTTCATATCCTGCGGAGTCGCGTCCATGGTTTCCGCTGAACCCTGGCGGAAAAACAGAAGTTCCGCCACCTGTCCCCCATCCCCTCCGGAACGGTTTCCCACAATAAAGCTCTCACGGCTCCTCAGGGAACGGAGGCTCTGACTCAGCACCAGCAGGTCCGATTTATAGCCGCTGCCGACAAAGCTGTCCCGCAGCGGCTCCTGCACATCCCGATCTACCACTACAAGGGGCACGCCGGATTCTTGCAGGGCTTGCAGCTCCGCCTTGTAATCGTCCTGATTGACGGAAATGGGCCACAGCAGCACCCCATCCACCTCCGTCTCCGGTAAAAGGCGGAGAAGCCGCTTCTGTTCTGCCGCCGAGGGAAAGCCCTGGACCTCCAGCTGGAGATCATAGGAGTCCTCCAGCGCTTCCACGATGGACAGGAGCCACTCCTGGCCGCTGCCCTGTTCCGGCACAACCAAGACAAAGTGCATTCCCGTATGCACATCCTCCGTTCCGCCGGAAAAGCGCCAAGCTGTAAGCATCAAAACTGCCGCCAGGAAAAGTCCCGTAAGCAGCCGAAGCCGCCTCCAACCCGTTTGTTCCATACGTCAGCTCTCTGAGCCGGTCAGAATGGCCTTTACCATCGGCTTGATGTATTTCCGGTTGGTAAAATCCACCTGTCCGCCGTACGCCTCCAAGATGCTGCTCTCCAGCACGCTCCGGTTTTCCTCGGGCTTTTTCTGAATGGACTTTTTCAGCAGCCGCATCATCATCCGCTGCATCAGGCTCATCTTTTTGAAGTCCAGCGCCCCTAAGAAGTGGTGGAACTGGATGCCCTTCAGCTCGTCGGGCTCGAAATTCCGGTCCAGCACTTGCTTGAAGGCGGTTTCATCCCCGGGTTGGGTCAGCCCCACCGTAAACACAAAGAGGCGGCAGCCTCGCAATACATCCCGGTTGTTTTTAATCAGAGAAATGCCATCAATCAGCCCGTTATATACGCAGCCGCCGAACACCACAGTCTCATACTTCGCCAGCTCGTCTACCACAACCTCCCGCCACGGGAGCAGCTTGGCCCCGCAGTCCCGGGCAAGCCACTCTGCGTAGTGCCGGGTACTCCCATTCCGGCTGCTGTAAACAATCACAGTCCTTTCTCCCACTGTCAAAACCCCTTTCACTTCTTGTCCGCATGACAAGAATTATAACAGCCTTGTAAAATATACTCAATATTTTCTTTTTCACAGGAATCCATATCTATGGAACAGACAAAAATGTTGGGCAATATTTGGTCATAATTATAAATAATAAATACTTGATTATCAATAATTTGAGTGATACACTGTTTTCATCTCCCAAATGCCAAGGAGGGGTCACAATGAGAGGGTTGGTAAAATTCGCCCGGGGCCCGGAGGGCTTGGCCCTGCGGGAACTCCCGGAACCCGTCCTGGCGGAGGGGGAGCTAAAGGTCAAGGTCCTCGCCGCCAGCATCTGCGGAAGCGACATCCATGCCATGAACGACGAACGCATTACCGTTATGCCGGTAGTATTGGGTCACGAGTACGTGGGCCAAGTGGTGGAGACCCGGGGAGATGTCCAGGGCTTTCAGGCCGGCGACTGGGTGATGACCCTGCCCGCCTGTTACAGCTGCGGAACCTGCTCCCTGTGCCGCCGGGGTCTTGTAACCCTGTGCCGAAACCGAAAATCCATCGGCTTCCATGTCAACGGCGCCATGGCGGACTATCTCACTGTCCCCGCCAGGTATTCCTACCACCTTCCTGCGGAGATCCAGACCTTGGAAGACCGTCTGGCTTTTGCCCTGACGGAGCCCCTGGCCTGCGTGGTCCGGGGAGTGTATGAGAAAATCCGAGTGGAGCCCGGGGATACCGTGGTGGTCAGCGGCCCCGGCATCATGGGTCAATTTGCCGCCCAGGTGTTCAAGACCCGGGGGGCCTATGTCATCCTCTCCGGGCTACCCCAGGACCGGGAGAAACTGGCCCTAGCCAAATCCCTGGGGGCAGATAAGACCGTAGACAGCCTCCAGGCCCTGGAGGCAACGGTCTATGCCAGGAATCCCTTGGGAGCAGACATCACCTGCGACGCCACTGGCATCCCAGCCTCCCTGGAAGCCTGCATGAAGATTATCCGGCCCTTGGGCATCCATTTGCAGCTGGGCATGTTCGGCGGGACGGTCCCCTTCCGGCTGGACAGCATCTTTGACCGGGAAGTGACTTACGTTCCCTCCAATTCCACCGCTTCTACCACTTGGCCCATCACGCTGGACCTTCTGGCCGGAAAGCGGGTAACGCTGTCCCCCTTCCTCTCCATGCGCCTTCCCTTGGAGGAGTGGCGGACAGCCTTTGACGCGGTGATCCATAAACGTGTTTACAAAGCGCTTTTGCTTCCTGACAACCATTTCAATTAAAGAGGAGTTCAACCTATGATCGACAAGCAAACCGGTCTTTGGATCTACAACAAGATGAACGAGATCCGGGACTTCGAGGAGACGGCGTGGACCCTGTTCACGGAGAATAAGCTCCGGGGCTCCGTCCACCTTTACACCGGCGAGGAGGCCGTGGCAGCGTCCGTGTGCGCCCAGCTGACGGACGAGGACCTCATCGCTTCCACCCACCGGGGTCACGGCCACTGCATCGCCAAGGGGGCGGAGTTGGACCGGGCCCTGGCGGAGCTGATGGGCAAATCCGGCGGCTACTGCAAGGGCCGCAGCGGCTCCATGCACATCGCGGACTTCTCCAAGGGGAACCTGGGGGCCAACGCCATCGTGGGCGGCGGCATTCCCATCGCCACCGGCGGCGCTCTGGCTCTAAAAATGCAGGGTAAGCCCAACGTGGCCGTGGCCTTCTTTGGCGACGGTGCCTCCAATCAGGGCACCTTCCACGAGTCCATCAACATGGCCGCCGTGTGGAAGCTCCCCTGCATTTATGTGGTGGAGAACAACCAGTTCGGCATGACAGTCCCCGTGTGGCAATCCACCTCCGTGGAGGACATCTCCGTCCGGGGCGCGGCCTACGGCATCCCCGGCGAGACCGTGGACGGCAACGACGTGACGGCCGTCTATGAGTCCTTCGCCCGGGCCAAGGAGCGGGCTCTCAAGGGCGAAGGCCCCAGCATTATCGAGTGCAAGACTTACCGCTGGCGGGGCCACTGGACCGGCGACCCGGAGGTCTACCGCACCCGGGAAGAAGTGGAGGACTGGCGGCAGAACCGGGACCCCATCAAGCGCTTCCGGGACTACTTGGCAAAGCACAAGCTGGCCTCCCAGAAAGAGCTGGACGAGATCGAAGAGGCCGCCGCCAAGAAGATGGAAGCGGCGGTGGAGTTCGCCATGAACTGCCCGGAACCCGATCCGGCCCATGTTCTGGACGATGTATTTTATGAAGGGTAAGGGGGTACGAGGCAATGGCTAAACTGACTTACGCGCAGGCAATTCGGAAGGTGATCGCCGAGGAATTGCGCCGTGACGAGCGGGTCTTCGTCATGGGCGAGGACGTGGAGAAGCTGGGCGGCGTCTTCGGCACCACCCGGGACCTCTACAAGGAATTTGGCACGGACCGTATCCGCAACACCCCCATTTCCGAGTCCGCCATCGTGGGCGCGGCGCTGGGCGCGGCCTGCGCGGGGATGCGGCCCGTGGCGGAGCTGATGTACTGGGACTTTGCCTTTGTGGCGGCGGACCAGATCTTCAATCAGATGGCGAAGACCCGCTACGTCTTCGGCGGCAACGCCAAGATTCCCATGGTTCTCCGCAGCCAGCAGGGCACGGGCCGGGGCAACGCCGCCACCCACTCCCAGTCCCTGGAGAGCATCTTCATGCACATTCCGGGCCTGAAAGTGGCCTGCCCTTCCACTCCCGCCGAGGCGGCGGGCCTCCTCCGCACCGCCATCCGGGACGACAACCCCGTCTGCTTCTTCGAGCACAAGGCCCTCTACATCGCCAAGGGCGAGGTATCCGACGACCCGGAGTTTATGATCCCCTTCGGCAAGGCCGACGTGAAGCGGGAGGGCTCGGACGTGACCATCGTCGCGAACCTCCTCTACGTCAGCCGAGCTCTGGAAGCGGCGGACGAGCTTGTCAAGGACGGCATTTCCGCCGAGGTCATCGACCCCCGGACCCTGGTTCCTTTTGACTATGATACCATCGCGGACAGCGTGAAGAAGACAGGCCGTCTGGTTGTGGTCCACGAGGCCCATCAGAACAACGGCTGGGGCGCCCAGGTGGTGTCCCAGGTAGGTCAGATGGTATTCCCGTATCTGGACGCCGCCCCGGTGCACATCGGTGCCAAGGCCTGTCCCCTGCCCTTCAACCCTGGCCTGGAGGCGGCGGTCATCCCCAGCGTGAAGGAAATCGTGGACGCCTGCAAGGCGGCTTGCTACCGCTGAGAAAGGAGTTCTGACTTATGGCGACTATTGTCATCATGCCCAAGCAGGGCCTCATGATGGAGGAGGGCACCATCACCAAGTGGCTCAAAAAAGAGGGCGAGGCCGTCACCGCCGGGGAGCCGCTCTTCGAGATGGAGACCGACAAGCTGACCATCACCATGGACGCGGAGGCCTCCGGCACCCTGCTGAAAATCCTCCACCCCGAGGGGGACGTGGTACCCATCACCCAGCCCATCGCCGTCCTGGGCGAGCCCGGTGAGGACATCTCCGGCCTTCTGGGCGGCGGGGCGGCCCCCGCTCAGGCCGCCGCTTCGGCGGAACCGGCCCCTGTTCAGGCCGTAGAAGCGCCCGCCGTCCCCGCCGTGGAGCGAACCCCCGGCGAGCGGGTCTTCTCCTCTCCCCGGGCCCGTCTCCGGGCGGAGGAAAACGGCGTGGACATCACTGCCGTTCCCGGTTCCGGCCCCGACAGACTGGTCATCGAACGGGACGTCAATGCCTACATAGTGAACAAGCCCGCCGTGACGCCCCTGGCGGCAAACTTGGCCAAAGCCCAGGGCATGGACCTTTCCGGCATTTCCGGCTCCGGCCCTAACGGAAAAATCACCGTTCTTGATCTCTCCGGCACGGCCCCGACTCCCGCCGCCCAGGCGGCCCCTGCTCCCGCTCAGCAGACAGCCCAACAGTCCCGGGGTACCCACATGGAAAAGATGTCCGGCATGCGCAAGGCGATCTCCCGGAACATGCTGGCCAGCAAGGAAACCAACGCCCAGACGAACCACCGGATCAAAGTGGACATGACCGCCGCCATCGCCCTGCGGAAGCAGTACAAGGACCTGGGAATCAAGGTCTCCTACAATGACATCATCGTTCGGGCCTGCGCCAAGGCCCTGGCGGATATGCCCATCGTCAACGCCTCGGTAGAGGGGGACAGCATCCTGTACCACGACTATGTGAACGTGGGCACTGCCGTTTCGGTTCCCGGCGGGCTGATCGTCCCGGTGATCCAAGATGCGGACATCATTGGCCTAAGCGGCATCGCCGCCCGGTCCGCCGAGCTTATCGAAAAGGCCCGGGAGGGCAAGCTCACCGACACGGACTACCACGGCGGCACCTTCACGGTCTCGTCTCTCGGCATGTTCGATCTGGACGACTTCGTGGCCATCATCAACCCGCCGGAGTCCGCCATCCTGGCCGTGGGCAAGATCGCCAAAACCCCGGTGGTGGTCACAAATGAAGAGGGCGAAGACACGATCGTTATCAAATCCATGTGCGCTTTGTGCCTGAGCTACGACCACCGGATTATCGACGGGGCCGAGGCGGCGAAGTTCCTGCAGAAGGTGAAAAACTATCTGCAAAACCCGGTTTTGCTCATTTGATTAGAGGAGGGGTTACCGTATGCAAACATTTGACGCGGTCGTCGTAGGCGGCGGCCCCGGCGGCTATGAGTGCGCCATCCGTCTGGCCCAGAACGGCCTGAATACCGCCCTGGTGGAGGAGGCGGAGCTGGGCGGCACCTGCCTGAACCGGGGCTGCATCCCCACCAAGACTCTCCTCCACTCCGCCGACGTGTACTACGAGGCGAAAAACGGCGCTGCCTTCGGCATCACCGCTGGAGACGTGTCCTTCGATTACGCGAAAATCATCGAACGGAAAAACGCCGTCTCCAAGCAACTGAGCAATGGCATCGGCTTTCTGGAAAAAAGCCACGGCGTGACCGTCATCCGGGCTCACGCCACTCTCACTTCCCGGACCGCGGTTTCCCTGGACAATGGCGAGACTCTGGAGTGCAGGCACCTGATCGTCGCCACCGGTTCCAGCCCCGCCCGGATTCCCATTCCCGGCGTGGACCTTCCCGGCGTAGTGGACTCCACCGGCCTTCTGAATATGACCACCTGCCCCAAGCACATCATCATCGTGGGAGGGGGTGTCATCGGCATTGAGTTCGCCACCTTCTATTACCGCTTAGGCGTGAAAGTCACAATTGTTGAAATGCTGGACCGGGTCCTGGGCCCCCTGGACAAGGATATCACGGACTTTGTGGAGGTCGAGCTGAAAAAGAACGGTGTGGAGCTGGTCCTGGGCGTCAAAGTGGAATCCATTGAGCCCGGCTTGAAGGTAAATTATGCCTCCGTCAAGGACAGGGCCAAGGGCACGGTGGAGGGCGATGTAGTCCTCATGGCTGGGGGCCGGATTCCCAACTCCAAGGGCATTGGTCTGGAGGTCCTCGGCGTAAAGATGGACCGGAAGGGCTTTGTGGAGATCGATGGCCTGTGCCGGACCAACGTCCCCGGGGTGTACGCCATCGGCGACATCAACGGCAAAATGCAGCTGGCCCACGTGGCCTCCGCCCAGGGCCTGCTGGCTGCCGACCACATTGCCGGGAAGCCCTGTAAACAGCTGAATCTGAACCGCATCCCCTCCTGCGTCTACTGCAATCCGGAGACGGCCATGGTGGGCCTCACCGAGGCGCAGGCCCGGGCCGCGGGCAGGGACGTGGGTACCGGCGTGTTCAGCCTCTCCGGCAACGGTAAAGCCCTAACTATGGGCGAAAATAAGGGCTTGGTGAAGTTCGTCTTCGACAAGGCCACTGACGAGATCCTGGGCTTCCACGTCATCGGCCCCCGGGCCACGGACCTGGCGGCGGAGGTGGCCGCCGTCATGGAGTGCGAGGGCACGATTTCCGAGATCGGCAGCACCGTCCACCCCCACCCGACGGTCAGCGAGGTGGTCATGGAGGCGGCCCACGTTTGCCACGGCGACTGTGTCAATGCGCCGAAGGGCTCCCTCCTGATAAAGAAAATTGACGCCAGCACCCACGAACCGCTGAGTGACTGCGAATTTTTTATCACCGACAGCCATGGGACCATGATTGGAGACGCAATGGCAAGTTTATAACGGATAGCGCCGGGACTATCTTGATTTCCAATATCGACCCCGGTACCACCATAGTGGCGCGTGAAACCAGGGCCAGGGAGAACTACATCCTGGATGATGTGCCCCAGACCGCCACCATCAAGGCGGGCCAAACCGTTACCCTGGAGTTCCGTAACCAGCCCAAGGGTTCTGTCACGCTCTATAAATTCAGCAGTCTGGACCGCCGGACGCCGCTGGAGGGCGTGGGCTTCAAAATCACGCTTGCGAATGGGCAGGTCGTGGACAACATCGGCGGCAAGCTGTCCTCCAATGGCATCTATTATACGGATTCCGAGGGACAGATCAACATTTCTGGGGTAACTGGCACACTGGTATTTACTGAAATCTCCAGTATTCCGGGCTACCTGATCGACGAAAACCGAAAGAGCCAGACCATCGTGGTCAACCCCAATGACCACCAGAGCGTCTACTTCTATAATCAACCTGTCGGAAATCTCGTGATCAAGAAGATGTCCTCCACCACTAAGGAGCCGCTGAGTGACGTGGTGATTCGCGTCACCCGGACGGACGGCACTGTGGTGGGAGAATCCAACGGCGAGTTCCGAACGGACGAGTCGGGCTTCATCAAAATTCCTGTGGAACCCGGCAGCTATATCGTGCAGGAAGTAAAAAGCAAACCCGGATTCCTGCTGGATGACACGCCGAAAACCATTGAGGTCAAGGGTCCCGGCACCTACAATATCGAGCTGTTTAATCAGCAAGTACAGCAGCCTGGACCGCAAGACGCCCCTGGCCGGAGTCCAGTTCAAAGTG
>CAJTZL010000006.1 GCA_910583695.1 uncultured Oscillibacter sp. | reverse complement strand
TTGAGGGCGAAGTCCACGTGACCGGTGAGGAACACCAGCATAACCTTGGGATAAACGGACTGGATGTGGCGGGCCAGATCGAAGCCGCTCACGTCCCCCATCTCGATGTCCAGGAAGATCAGGTCGACCGCGGTGCGGCGGAGAAAGGAGATCGCCTCCGCGCCGCCGGAGACCGAACCGGCTACGGTCACATTGAGAAAATCCTCCAGCAGCGCGGCCAGATGGCTCCGAGCATGGGGTTCGTCGTCGACTAGAAGAATATGCAGAGCCAAGAAATCATCTCCAATCCGGCAGGTTACATTGTTCTATTATAGCAAAATAGGCCGTGGAACGCAATGGAGATCTATAAAAATTTGCGATGGGTTTGTCAGTTTACAATGCAGATTATAGCAATCGTCAAAATACGTGACGCTCAGTAGGGGCGGATCTCATCCGCCCGCAGGGCAACGCAGTACAGCCCTTCTGGACGGGTGGGTATTACCCGCCCCTGCATAATCGCTGTTTGCAAAGTAGAAGATGGCTATAATACTATTAGTGACTGCCAAAATAGCTCTTGACTCACTGCTCCGGCTGTGGTATAATCAGCAACTGCGTGGAAATAGTCCGCGAATTTTGGCGCGTCAAAACGGGAGGGATTTGTTTGCTGACAGAACTCCGGTCCAGCGACAAGGTGATCGGTGTCAAGCAGTCCCGCCGCGCCATCCGGGACGGCCTCGCCCGGCGGGTGTTTCTGGCCGCCGACGCGGACCCGGATCTGGTCGCGCCCCTGCGCGAGCAGTGCAGGCAGAGAGCTGTCCCCGTGTTCACCCAGTACACGATGCGTGAACTGGGACAGGCCGCCGGCATCCAGGTGGACGCCGCTGTGGTGGCCCTGCTGTGAAAATTTCCGTTTATGTGGTTTTTTCAGGATATTTTTGGGTATCCTGCAAAAAATAAATCGGAGCATCCCGCTCCCATTCTTTAGAGAAAGGAGAAAACTATGCCTACTTTCAACCAGCTGGTTCGCAAGGGCAGAGAGCAAGCGACCTACAAGTCCACCAGCCCCGCTATGCAGTACGGACTCAACACCCTCAAGAACAAGGAGACCGATCTGCCCTCTCCCCAGAAGCGGGGCGTGTGCACTGCGGTGCGTACCCAGACCCCCAAGAAGCCCAACTCCGCCCTGCGGAAGATCGCCCGTGTGCGCCTGACCAACGGCTACGAGGTCACCGCCTACATTCCCGGCGTGGGCCACTCCCTCCAGGAGCACTCCGTGGTCATGATCCGCGGCGGCCGTGTCAAGGACCTCCCCGGCGTCCGTTACCACATCATCCGCGGCACTCTGGATACCCAGGGCGTGTCCGGCCGGATGCAGAGCCGTTCCAAGTACGGCGCCAAGCGGCCCAAGTCCAAGTAAGAATTGGATAGCCGAAGCGGCTAAGCCGCTTGCGGATATCGCATCCCCCTTGCAGGGACAACCCGAAGAATCACTTTGCCGAACAGGCATTTTATATAAATGCATGGGCATTGCCCTTCGGCAGAGGCATTCACGGAAGGCGAGAGCCTTTTGAGTACCTATGAGATCATAGAATCATTATGAAGGAGGGAAGCATAGTGCCTAGAAGAGGTAATGTTCCCAAGAGAGAAATTCTGCCCGACCCCATGTACGGCTCCGTGCTGGTGACGCGTCTGGTCAACAACGTGATGCTGGACGGCAAAAAGGGCGTGGCGCAGAAGGTGGTCTACGCGGCCTTTGACCAGATCAAGGAAAAGACCGGAAACGACCCCGTTGAAGTGTTCACCCAGGCTATGGATAACATCATGCCCAGCCTGGAGGTCAAGGCCCGCCGTGTGGGCGGCGCCAACTATCAGGTCCCTATGGAGGTCCGTCCCGCCCGGCGCACCACGCTGGGCCTCAGATGGCTGACCACCTATTCCCGCGCCCGGAGTGAGCGCACGATGGCCGAGCGTCTTGCCGGCGAAATCATGGACGCCGCCAACAATACCGGCGGAGCGGTGAAAAAGCGCGAGGATATGCACAAACAGGCCGAGGCCAACAAGGCTTTCGCGCATTATCGCTGGTAAGTTAGTTAGGAGAAATCGAGTATGCCGAGAAAAACATCCCTTGAAAACACCAGAAACATCGGCATTATGGCGCACATCGATGCGGGCAAGACCACGACTACCGAACGGATCTTGTTCTACACCGGCGTGAACTATAAAATCGGCGAAACCCATGACGGTACCGCCACGATGGACTGGATGGCCCAGGAGCAGGAGCGCGGCATCACCATTACGTCTGCCGCTACCACCTGCTACTGGTCTGGTTCCAAGAACCAGTTCAAGCCCACCCGTATCAATATCATCGACACCCCGGGCCATGTGGACTTCACTGTGGAGGTGGAGCGCTCCCTGCGTGTGCTGGACGGTTCCGTAACCGTTTTGTGTGCCAAGGGAGGCGTAGAGCCCCAGTCCGAGACCGTATGGCGTCAGGCGGACACCTACAAGGTTCCCCGGATGATCTACGTCAACAAAATGGATATCATGGGCGCGGATTTCTACAACGTGCTCCACATGGTGGAGGACCGCCTGAAGTGCAACGCCGTGCCCATCCAGCTCCCCATCGGCAGTGAGGAGACCTTCAAGGGCATCATTGATTTGGTGGAGATGGACGCGGATATCTATTATGACGATCTGGGCAAGGACATGCGGGTGGAGGAGATCCCCGCCGACATGGTGGACCTTGCCAATGAGTACCGCGAAAAGCTGATGGATGCCGTTTCCATGTTCGACGAGGAGATCATGGAGATGTACCTGGACGGACAGGAGGTTCCCCAGGCCAAGATTCGGGCCGCCATCCGCAAGGCTACCATTTCCAACGAAATGGTCCCCGTCACCTGCGGCACGTCCTACAAAAACAAGGGCGTACAGAAGATGCTGGACGCCATTGTGGACTATATGCCCTCTCCCACCGACGTTCCCGCCATCAAGGGCGTGAACCCCAACACCGAGGAGGAGGAGGAGCGTCCGTCCTCTGACGACGAGCCCTTTTCCGCCCTGGCCTTCAAGATTGCTACCGATCCTTACGTGGGCCGTCTGTCCTTCATCCGTGTCTATTCCGGCACACTGAACACCGGGACCCAGGTGCTCAACTCCACAAAGAAGCAGAAGGAGCGCATTGGACGCATCCTCCAGATGCACGCCAATCACCGGGAGGACATTGAGACCGTGTACTCCGGCGACATTGCCGCAGTCATCGGCCTGAAAAACTCCACCACCGGCGACACTCTCTGCGACGATAAGCACCCCGTCATCCTGGAATCCATGGAGTTCCCCGAGCCTGTTATCCGTGTGGCCATTGAGCCCAAGACCAAGGCCGGCCAGGAGAAGATGGGCATCGCCCTGATGAAGCTGGCCGAGGAGGACCCCACCTTCAAGACCTACACCGACGAGGAGACCGGCCAGACCATCATCGCCGGCATGGGCGAGCTCCATCTGGAGATCATCGTGGACCGTCTGCTCCGGGAGTACAAGGTGGAGGCCAACGTGGGCGCTCCCCAGGTGGCTTACAAGGAAACCATCAAGAAGCAGGTGGAACAGGATACCAAGTATGCCCGCCAGTCCGGCGGCAAGGGTCAGTATGGTCACGTCAAAATTCGTGTGGAGCCCAACGAGTCCGGAAAGGGCTACGAGTTTGTCAACGCCATTGTGGGCGGCGCGGTGCCCAAGGAGTATATCCCCGCTGTTGATGCGGGTATCCAGGGCGCCATGAACGCCGGCGTAGTGGCCGGCTTCCCCGTGGTGGATGTGAAGGTCACGCTGTACGACGGTTCCTACCACGAGGTCGACTCCTCCGAGATGGCCTTCAAGATTGCCGGTTCTATGGCTTTCAAGGAAGCCTGCCGCAAGGCGGACGCTACGCTGCTGGAGCCCATCATGAAAGTATCCGTCATCGTTCCCGACGAGTATATGGGCGACGTTATCGGCGACCTGAACAGCCGCCGCGGCCAGATCATTCAGCTGGAGGCCCGTCCCGGCGCCCAGCAGATCGACGCTCATGTGCCTTTGGCCGAGATGTTTGGCTACGCCACAGACCTTCGTTCCCGCACGCAGGGCCGCGGCCAGTACACCATGGAGCCCAGCCACTATGTCGAGATCCCGAAGAATATCCGGGAGAAGATTGTGGAGACCCGGGCGAAGCCCAACTGATTTTTTTCCGCGGAAAAGCCCTGGACTAAATTGGGAAAAAGGGATTGATTTTCCAGGCGGAATACGGTAGAATAGACATTGCTGTTGAACGTTTCGCAATGCCGCTATTGCAATTGAACATGAATTAGGAGGATCATCAAATGGCTAAGCAGAAATTTGAGAGAACCAAACCCCATGTCAACATCGGCACCATCGGCCACGTTGACCACGGCAAAACCACCCTGACCGCCGCCATCACCAAGTGGCTGTCCCTCCAGGGCAAGGCTGAGTTCGAGGCCTATGACAGCATCGACAAGGCCCCCGAAGAAAAGGCCCGTGGTATCACGATCAACACCGCCCACGTGGAATATGAGACCGAAAAGCGTCACTATGCCCACGTCGACTGCCCGGGCCACGCCGACTATATCAAAAACATGATCACCGGCGCCGCTCAGATGGACGGTGCCATCCTGGTCATCGCCGCTTCCGACGGCCCCATGGCTCAGACCCGTGAGCACATCCTGCTGGCCCGTCAGGTGGGCGTGCCCGCCATCGTGGTGTTCCTGAACAAGTGCGACCAGGTGGACGACGAGGAGCTGCTGGAGCTGGTGGAGATGGAAGTCCGCGAGCTGCTGAGCACCTATGAGTTCCCCGGCGACGATCTGCCCATCATCAAGGGTTCCGCCCTGAATGCCCTGGTGTCCGATTCCAGCGATGCCGGCGCTCCCGAGTATGCCTGCATCAAGGAGCTCATGGATGCGGTCGACGACTATATCCCCACTCCTCCCCGCGACGACTCTCTGCCCTTCCTGATGCCCGTTGAGGACGTGTTCACCATTTCCGGCCGCGGCACCGTCGCTACCGGCCGTGTGGAGCGCGGCCAGCTGAAGCTCAGTGAGGAAGTCGAGATCGTTGGTCTGGCTGAGGAAACCAAGAAGACCGTCGTTACCGGCATTGAGATGTTCCACAAGCTGCTGGACTTCGCCGAGGCCGGCGACAACATCGGCGTCCTGCTCCGTGGCATCGACCGCAACGGCATTGAGCGCGGCCAGGTTCTGGCGAAGCCCAAGTCCATCAACCCCCACACCAAGTTCAAGGGCCAGGTTTACGTCCTGTCCAAGGACGAGGGCGGCCGTCACACCCCCTTCTTCAACAACTACCGTCCCCAGTTCTACTTCCGTACCACCGACGTGACCGGCGTCATCTCCCTGCCCGAGGGCACCGAGATGTGCATGCCCGGCGATAACGTCGAGATGGCGGTTGAGCTGATCACCCCCATCGCCATCGAAAAGGGTCTCCGCTTCGCTATCCGTGAGGGCGGTCGTACCGTTGGCTCCGGCGCTGTCACCGACATCGCTGAGTAAGTTCTTGTGCATAAAAAGGACTGCCGTGAAAACGGCAGTCCTTTTTCACTCCTCCGCCTGGAGCAGAGGCTCTTGGAAGCCTTTGGCTCCGGAGGAGCATATGTCCCCGGCCACAGGCACGTCTTCGCAAATGTAGAGATTTGCCTGGACCCCCTGGGCCTGACCTGGGTAATTCGTCACGGTGTACGTACAGCGGCTCACCTGCTTGCCGCAGCAGCCCGTCAGATCGAACCCCTGGCTGAGCTGAAGCTCGTTGTAAGAACGGTAGGGCTCCTCCAGCGTTGCGGGCAGCAGGAATTGCAGCGTCTCAATCGGTTCCGGCTCCACTGCCCAGCCCAGGGACTGGAGGTAGGCCACCCGTTCCTCATTGGTTGTCAGCTTGGGCTGGGGGATCTCCGGCTCCTCCGGAGTCCGGCCCGCCAGGACAATCAGCGCCGCCATGACCACACCCATGAAGACGGTGGCGGCGACGGCTCTCTTTCGGGAAAATTTTGCGGTCCAAATCAACATGTCAATCCCTCCTGACAGTTCCTTATTCATTTTTCCATAAAAATATGCTACAATCAAACAAGCAATCGCCGGGCTCTGCCAAAGAGAGCCGGAAAGGGGAGGACCGTCATGGCAAAAGAGCGGCTGGACAAGATCATCGCATCTATGGGAACATGGTCCCGCAGGGAGGTAAAGGAGCTGGCCCGCCGGGGACAGGTGACAGTAAATGGAGCCGCTGTCCGTTCCGCAGAGGAGAAGTTTGACCCGGAGACGGCAGATATTTTTGTCAATGGTGAAGCGCTCTGCTACCGCCGCAATACCTGGATTATGCTGAACAAGCCCGCCGGCTACCTTTCCGCCACGGAGGACGGAAGGGGCGAAACGGTTCTGGACCTGCTGCCCCGGGAGCTCCGGAGGCTGTTTCCCGTGGGCCGCCTGGACAAGGATACGGAAGGGCTTCTGTTGCTGACCGACGAGGGAGGATTGGCTCACGCCCTGCTGTCCCCCAAGCGGCATGTGGACAAGGTCTACTATGCCCGGACAGCAGGGCGGCTGACAGAGGAGGACTGCCGGGCCTTTGCCCAGGGGATGTCTCTGCTTGACGGACTCCAATGCCTTCCCGCCAGACTGGAGATTCTCTCCGCAGGGGAGGAGAGCGAGGCCCATGTCACCCTCCGGGAGGGAAAGTTCCATCAGGTGAAGCGAATGCTGGCGGAGAGGGGAAAGCCGGTGGTCTATCTGGAGCGGATACAGATGGGAAATCTCCCCCTGGACCGAGGACTTTCCCGGGGAGCGTTTCGCTTTTTGACCGAGTTAGAGATTGCAAGTCTCCGCGCCCTTGTGTAGTTCTGAGAAAAAGCCCGAATACTTACCAAAAAGGGAATGAGTTTTTTGTTGAAAAAAGAAAAAACATCTTGCAATTTGGTGAAGTTGACGATATAATATACATGTTTTGAAAATGGTATCAATGCTTCCCCGGTATTTTAGGTGAGGAGGACGGCCATGTCTGGAAGAATTTATCAAAATGTGGTATTGCAGTTGAAGGAGAATACCGACCGCACGATTGGAGTCATGGATGGGGAAGGTGTGGTCATCGCCTGCAGTGAGCTTTCCCTGATTGGACAGCGGTGGACGGAATACGTCCCGGTGGTGAACAATGCCTCCGGTGCGCTGATCTCCTCCGAAGGGAAGACCTTCAAGGCCCTGAACGGCTGGGGCAATCAGTTTGACTATGCGGCCTTTGCCTTTGGAGAGAACGACGTCAGCAAGGCGGTCTGCTCCGTGGCCACGGTGGCGCTGAACGCCGCGAAGGCATACTACGAGGAAAAGCATGACCGGGGGTCCTTCATCAAGGACATCATCTCCGACAACATTATGCTGGGCGATATCTACATGCGGGCCAAGGAACTGCGGGTTACAGCCGACGTGGCCCGGGGCGTCTTTGTGGTCCGGGCGCTGAAAAAAGGGGAGTCTGTGCCCACGGACGTGGTCCAGGCCATGTTCCCCGACCGGCAGAACGACTTTGTGCTGAACATCGGCGACGGGGACGTGGTGCTGGTCCGGCAGATGCCCGAGGGAGCAGGATTCCGGGAGCTGAACAAGATTGCCTCCTCCATTGAGGAGAGCCTGCGCTCCGGTACGGAGAGCACGGTTGTGGTGGGGATCGGCACCATCGCCACCCATCTGCGGGATTTGGCCAAGTCCTATAAGGAAGCCCAGATTTCCATTGATGTGGGCAAGGTGTTCGACACGGAAAAATATGTCATCAACTACGAGAATCTGGGTATTGGCCGTCTGATTTACCAGCTGCCCACCACCTTGTGCGAGATGTTCCTCCAGGAGGTTTTCAAAAAGAATCCCATCGACGCGCTGGATAAGGAGACCCTGTTTACAATTCACCGCTTCTTTGAGAACAACCTGAACGTCTCGGAGACGGCCCGGAAGCTCTTCGTCCACCGGAATACCCTGGTCTACCGGTTGGAGAAGATCAAGAAGCTGACGGGGTTGGACCTGCGGGAGTTTGACGATGCCATCACCTTCAAGGTGGCGCTGATGGTCAAGAAGTACCTGACCTCTCGGGGAATTGATTCCTGAACCGGAGCGGCGGACCTCTGTCCGCCGCTTTCTCACGCGCTGCCGGATGGACTTGCGGTTTGAGAGGAATGGAAGTACCTATCCTCAAATCGGTAAGTCGGGATTTAAGGAGGAGAGATTCTGGTGGATAATTACAGTGAAAATTTCGAAAAGATGAAAGCACAATTGTGTGAAGAAGGCTATAAGGAAAAGGATGTTACGATTGCTTCCGGAAAGGCGATGGTTTCCGGTGTTCTTTATGCCCTTCCATTTGTTCTGGTTTTTGGCCTTCTGTACCGCTTTTTTCTGATTGGAAGAGCGCATTTATTAGAGGTAAGCGGCCTTCCGTTTTATATGTTGTTTCTAGCGATCACGATCCTTTCCGTTGTAGTACATGAATTATTGCATGGGGCAGGCTGGGCAGCTGCAAGCGGCAAGGGGTGGAGTGTGGTTCGCTTTAATATCAATGCCATGATGCCAAGCTGCGCCTGCAAAGCGGCATTGGAGAAGAAGGCGTATTTCATCGGGGTTTTGACGCCGTTTATTGTATTAGGCTTTGGCAGTGTGCTTTTCGTTTTTATATATCCGGGCACGGTGTCCTTGCTGACTATGGCGGTTAATTTCATATCCGCAGGAGCGGATTTGGTGATTGCAGTTCATGTGCTGAGAGAAAGGGCGCCTCTCATTGCAGACCATCCGACGGAAGCCGGTTATATTGCATTCTATAAATAGACACATTCCGATTCGGACGGGAATGGAGTGCGCATCAAATTTTTCTTCCTCATTTCCGAGCGCTCTTGATAAAGGATGCACGAAAACTACCACAATAGTTTGGCGGTGCGCCGCATTGACGGGAGCCGTGGTTTATGCTACAATAACATCCGAATTCTGTCGACTGCCCATGCGATTCCCAGTTTTCGACGCCAATTGGAGGTGCCCCTATGTTAGAATCAGAAAGCGCCCTCATTGAATTGAAGGACGTGGAGATGGAATACGACAACGGGACGAAAGCCATCCGGGGGATTTCCCTGCGGATCAATCCCGGCGAGTTTGTCTTCCTGGTGGGCCCCTCCGGTTCCGGCAAGTCCACCATCATCAAGCTGCTCACCGGCGAGGTGGAGCCCAACGCAGGCCGGGTCCGGGTCAACGGCTTCTCCACCCGGAACATCTCCGAGCGGCAGATTCCCCTGATGCGCCGGACCCTGGGGGTCATCTTCCAGGATTTCCGCCTCATTGACAAAAAGACGGTTTACGACAATCTGGCCTTTGTCATGCGGGCCGTGGGAGCCTCCGCCAAGGAGAGCCGGAAGCGCATCCCCTACGTGCTGGAGCTGGTGGGCCTGGAGAAAAAGGCCTACAGCTACCCTGACGAGCTCTCCGGCGGAGAGCAGCAGCGGGTAGCCATTGCCCGGGCCCTGGTGAACAACCCGGCTACCATCATCGCCGACGAGCCCACCGGCAACCTGGACCCGGAGCGGTCTTTGGAGCTGATGGATTTGCTGGTGAAAATCAATGAATTGGGCACCACCATGGTGGTGGTGACTCACGAAAAAGACCTGGTGGATCACTTCGGCAAGCGGGTGGTCACGATTGATTCCGGCCGGGTGGTCAATGACAGCGTCGGCGGCTATGTGGGAGGACGCATTCATGTCTAAGCACAATTTCGGATATTTTATCCATGAGGGCGTTTCCAACATGTTCAGCCACGGCTTCATGAGCTTCGCCGCTATCGGCATCACCGTGGCCTGTCTGCTGATCATGGGCACCTTCACTCTGGTGGCGGTGAACGCCAACGGGCTTTTGAAGGACCTGGAGCGGGAGAACGAGATGCTGGCCTTTGTGGAGGAGGATTTTGCGGAGCCCAAAAACCTCCAGAAAAAGCTGGAGGCCATTCCCAATGTGGCTTCCGTCACCTTCATCAGCCGCCAGCAGGCTATGGAGAAGTTTCTGGAGGACTATCCCGAGGAGGAGATGTTCCGGGACCTGGACCCGGAGATTCTTCGGGACCGGTTTTCCTTGAAAATCCTGAATCTGGAGCAGATTTCCCAGACCAAGGCGGCAGTCAAGGCGGTGGACGGCATCGCCGATGTCAACGCCGCAGAGGAGGTGGCCGGGGGCTTCATCACCCTGCGGAACGTGGCTACCGTGGTCTGTGTGGCCCTGATTGCCATTTTGTTCCTGGTGTCGGTGTTTATCATCTCCAACACGATCCGCCTCACCACTTTTGACCGGCGGGAGGAAATTGCCATTATGCGGATGGTGGGGGCCACCAACGGCTTTATCCGCTGGCCCTTTGTCTATGAGGGCTTCCTCATGGGCTTCCTGGGGGCCTCCGTGGCCTTCCTGATGGAGTGGGGGCTCTACGAGGCCGTGGCCCGGGGCGTCAGCACCAGCGACGCCTTGCAGCTTATTGACGTGATTCCCTTCAAGGAGCTCTGGGTCCCTGTGGCGGGCTCCTTTGCAGGTGCGGGCATCTTCATCGGCGTGGGAGGGAGCCTCTCCGCCATTCGGAAATATTTACAGGTTTAAGGAGGGCGGCATGAAGCGAAACTGCAAAAGACTCGTTCTCCACTCCCTGCCGCTGCTGGTTCTGGCGCTGTGCCTGCTTCTGGCGGACCTGACCCCCGCTGCCGCAGCAGTGACCCAGGCGGACATCGACGCGCTGAAAAGCGACGCCAAGGGCTTGGCCCAGGAGAAAAAGGACATCCAGGCCCAGATTGACAAGCTGTCCTCCGACATCAGCAGCACCATGGAGCGCAAGCGCCTGCTGGACGGCCAGATCAGTGTGACCGAGCAGGAAATCGGCAACAAGGAAGAGGAGATTGCCACCTACGAGGACCTGATTGTTCAGACGGCGGCGGAGCTGGCGGAAGCGGAGGCCAAGGAAGAGGCCCAGTATGCGCTCTTCTGCAAACGGGTCCGGGCCATGGAGGAGCAGGGAAAGGTGGAATACTGGTCCGTCCTGTTCCGGGCCAGCAGTTTCTCGGACCTCCTGGGGCGCCTGGATGTGGTCAACGAGATCATGGAGTATGACCAGCGGGTTATTGACGATTTGAAGACTCTCCAGGCCATCACCGCCGAAAAAAAGGCGGAGCTGGAGGGGCAGAAGAATGCCTCCGAGGAGGCCAAGGCGGAGCTGGAGGCCAAGAAGCGGGATCTGGATTCCCAACGGGACGCGGCCAATGCTCTGGTGCTCAAGCTCCGCCAGCAGCAGCAGGATCAGGAGGATGCCCTGGACGACCTCTCCGAGGAGGAAGAGGCGGTCCAGGCCCGCATCAAGGCGCTGATCAAGAAGATGGAGGAGGAAGAGGCGGCCCGCCGGGCCGCGGCGGGGCAGTCCGGCCCTGCCTCCAACCCCGGCGGCTACATTTGGCCGGTGAACAGCCGCTACATTACCTCCACCGTGGGCGGCCGGGCCTCTCCCGGCGGCATCGGCTCCACAAATCACAAGGGAACGGATATCGGCCGGGTAGGCTATAACAGCAGTATCTACGCCGCCAAAGCGGGACAGGTGATTATCTCTGAGTATTCCAAGTCCTATGGGAACTATGTGGTGGTTTATCACGGCTCCGGAAACACCACGCTGTATGCCCACATGAGCAGCCGGAAGGTCAGCGTAGGCCAGCAGGTGAAGCAGGGCGACGTGCTGGGCATTACCGGCTCCACGGGCAACTCCACCGGTCCCCATCTCCATTTTGAAATCAAGGAGAATAACACGACGATCAATCCCCTGAGCCACGGGGCGGAGCCCAAGAAGGGCTATCTGGGCGGCTACACGCTCAGCGATTAAACCGGGTCAATGAGAACATAATTCAGCCTCCCGCCCCATATCATGGGGCGGGAGGTAGTTTTATGGTAGGATACTTGACTTGGGCGGAGCCCCAAAAGGGACGGCGGAGCATCCGGCTGGAGGAGCGGCACATTCTGCGGATGCGGTTTTTACAGGCGGAGATTGTAAAAAGCCCTCATGGTGCCATACTTTCCCGCCGGGTGCTGGCGGCGGGGAAGAGGCTGCGGAAGCGGGGCGTGACGCAGGTGGTGCTGCCGGAGGCGTTTTCCTTCCAGGAGCAGCTGGCGAAGTGCGGCCTGCGGCCCGCGAGCACCCTGTCTCTCCGGCGCTGTCTGGCGGCGGATTGGGTCCGGACGGGCCTCACGGCGAAGGGGCGGCCGGTGTCCGGGGCCCGGGTGGCCGTGACGGCAGGAGCGCTGACGGGAGAGGCGGTGCGGACCGTGACAGAGCTGTGCCTCCGGCACCGGTATGTGCTGCTGGATTTGCCTTACGGCGGGGAGGAGCTCTGCCGCCAGCTCCGGCGGGAATACGGCGTGTCGCTGCTGCTGGGGCCCTCCAAGGATCAGCTGGAGGGGGCGGAGGCCCTGGTTCTTTTTGATCCGCGTACAGATTTGTCCCTGAAAAACCCCGTTGCCCTGCGGCTTTATGACGAAAAACAGGCCCTGCCGTTCCTGTCCCTGCCGCCCAGCTTGGAGGAGGCTCTGCCCAAGGGGGTGGACCGGGGACAGCTGCTGGCGGTTCTCCGGGAGGCGGGGATGTTGAAACGGGAACAGATTGCGCTGGGGACGGGAAACGGTTCCCCGGAGGGAGAGACTTGACATTCCCTCAGACCTTCTATATAATATCATCTTGTAAAATTGCGCCCCGGGGAACGATTCTCCAGGATGAAGCATCGTAAGAAAGGAACTGTCCGACATGGCAAAAGAATACAAGATGAGCCAGGCCCGTTACGACGAGCTGCAGGAGGAGCTGAATTACCTCAAAACCACCCGGTCCGACGAGGTGGCGGAGCAGATCAAGGTGGCCCGGGGCTTCGGCGACCTCAGCGAAAACAGCGAGTACGACGAGGCGAAAAACGAACAGGGCAAGCTCTATTCCCACATTGCCGAGGTGGAGGAAATTCTCCAGCACGCCGTCATTGTGGACGAGAGCAGCAACACGGATGTGGTAGCCATCGGCTGTAAAGTGACGGTGGCGGGTCCCGACGGAAAGGCCCTGCCCACACCCTATACCATTGTGGGCTCCCAGGAGTCCGACCCTATGCACGGCATTATTTCGGAGGAGTCCCCCTTTGGCAAGGCCCTCATCGGCAAGAGGGAAGGGGAGACCGCCGTTGTGGAGGCCCCCCGGGGGAACATCTCCTATAAGGTGCTGAAAATCGAGCGGTAAGCCGCCGTCATATAAGGAGAGAGAGCATGGCTGAACAAATGAAGAAGCCCGAGCTGGACCTGGGCGAACAGACTCGGGTCCGCCGGGAGAAGCTGGCGGAGCTCCAGGCCGCCGGAGAGGACCCCTTTCAGCTGACCCGGTTCGACTGGGACGCCACGTCCCGGCAGATCAAGGAAAACTTTGACGCCATGGAGGGCAGGCCCGTGAAGGTGGCGGGGCGCCTCATGAGCAAGCGGGGCATGGGCAAGGTCAGCTTCTGTGATTTGCAGGACAAGGACGGCCGCATCCAGCTGTACGCCCGCCAGGACGAGATGGACGAGGCGGTTTACAAGAAGTTCAAGAAATTTGACATTGGAGACATCGTGGGCGTGGACGGCGAGGTTTTCCGCACCCAGCGGGGGGAGATGAGCGTCCGGGCCAAGAACATCACCCTGCTCTCCAAGTCCTTGCTGCCCCTGCCGGAGAAATTCCACGGCCTCCAGGACAAGGAGCTCCGCTACCGCCAGCGGTATGTGGATCTGATGGTGAATCCGGACGTGAAGAACAACTTCCTCATCCGGTCGAAATTCATCCAGTTCGTGCGCCGTTATCTGGATGAGCGGGGCTATATCGAGGTGGAGACCCCGGTGCTGAACACCCTGGCGGGCGGCGCGGCGGCCCGGCCCTTTGTCACGCATCACAACACCCTGGACATCGACATGTACATGCGCATCGCCACGGAGCTGCCCTTGAAGCGGCTGATTGTGGGCGGCATGGACCGGGTGTATGAAATCGGCCGCATCTTCCGGAACGAGGGCATGGACCCCAAGCACAACCCGGAGTTTACCACGGTGGAGCTGTATCAGGCCTACACCGACTTTCACGGCATGATGGACGTAGCGGAGGGCATTATCTCCGGCGCGGCCAAGGAAATCCTGGGCGGCTATCAGGTGGAGTGGCTGGGTCAGCAGATTGACCTGACCCCCGGCTGGCGGCGGCTGACTATGGTGGACGCCGTAAAGGAGTACGCCGGGGTGGACTTTGCCGCCGTCTCCGACGACGCGGAGGCCGTGGCCGCCGCGAAGGCCATCGGCGTGGAGCTGGCGGAGACGGCGGACAAGACCTGGGGCAACGCCCTGTACGCCTGCTTTGACCAGAGAGTGGAGGAGAAGCTGATCCAGCCCACCTTCATTACCATGTACCCGGTGGAGGTCTCTCCGCTGACCAAGCGGAGCCCGGAGGATTCCCGGCTGACGGAGCGGTTCGAGCTTTTCGTCTGCCACAGTGAGCTGGCCAACGCCTATTCCGAGCTGAACGACCCCATTGACCAGCGCCGCCGCTTCGAGAAGCAGGCGGAGCTCCGGGACCGGGGAGACGACGAGACGGAGATGCTGGACGAGGACTTCCTGACGGCCCTGGAGTACGGCATGCCTCCTACCGGCGGCATGGGCATGGGCATTGATCGCTGTGTCATGCTGCTGACCGGGGCGGACACCGTCCGGGACGTGATTCTGTTCCCCACTATGAAGCCCTTGGACTGAGAAAATCCCAAAACAGAAACCGCCCCAGGCTATGCGGAGCGCATGGCCTGGGGCGGTGTTTCTTTTCTGATAGTTTGGGTGATGGCTTATCCGCCGTTTTCCAAGGGGAAGGTAATCCGCCAGTTCCCGTCAATCCGGGCGGCGGCGGTGTAGAAGTCCCCGCGGAGCGTATAGTCCCCCAGGTCCTCCGGAGAGATGTCAAAGACAAACTCCTGGTAATCCAGACGGGCGTCTCCCTCGCCGAGATCGGTAAATTCGGCGGAGCAAAGATTGTCCAGCCGCGCTCCCTCGCGGTTCTCCAGCCATAGAAAACCGTGGTTGTCCAGCTCTCCGGCATCGCCCCGGCAGAGCTGAACATGGAACAGGCCGTCCGCGTACCCGGCGGCGGTGACGGGAAGGCCGGGGGCCGGTTCCGCCAGGGCCTCACCGGGCCGGAGCATGGGCACGGAGTCTACCAGCTCCGGGTTTTTTCCGCCGCCGCCGCGGAAAAAACCCTCCACGGTCTCTGCCTTCGCGGCGTGGTCCGCCAGCGCCAGAGGAACCACCGCGCCCTCCAGCGCTTGTTTGCCGGAGAGGAAGCAGCCCAGGGAGAAGGTCATCTTTCGTCCCTGGGGGATGGCGGAGCCGTCCATGGTCTGGGTGGTCACCAGGAAAAACGCGGTGTTGGTTTCCGGGTCGAAGCCCGTCCGCTCACAGTGGCCGGTCTGATCGAAGGGGAAGTGAAAGCTGGCGCTGTCAAAAAGGTCACAGCCGGCGTCCACCGTGTCCCCCCGAAGGGCGATGTACGCCTGGGCGGTATCGCCCTCCACGCGGACAGCAGACACCTCCACCGTCACGCCGTTGTCCGTGCAGGACCGCTGAACGGGCTGGAAGAACTGGGCGGCGGCGGGGGAGAGGGCGTAGAGCAGATGGTACTGGGCCGCCAGAGCCGGGGTGGCCAGAAGTACCGCCGCCGCCGCGGCGATGCCGATCAGACGGCGGAGGGGAAACCTGGGGCGGCGGGTTTTTGCCAGGGTCTGTTCCAGTAGGCGGGAAGAGGGAGCAACGGGGGCGTTGAGACGCCGGTAGGTCTCTGAAATGTTCATAAATCCTCCTTCAGAAGGCGGGCCAGGGCCTGACGGGCCCGGGTCAGCTGAGCCCGGACCGTGGAGGGCCTGCGCCTTAAGATACGGGCGGTTTCCTCCGTGTTGTAGCCCTCATAGTAGTAGAGGTGAATGACAGCCCGGTACTTGGAGGGCAGCTGGGCCAGGGCGGCGTCCAGGCCGGACTCCTCCGGCTGGTCGTAGGCGTAAACGTCCTCCAGAGTTACGCGCCGTTTCCGCCAGGGAGAGGCGGCAAGGCTGTTGGAACAGTTGGCCGTCACCCTCAGAAACCAAGCCTTTCGGTGCTCCTCGCTTTCAAAGGGCGGGGCGGCCCGGTGATAGCGGAGAAAGACCTCCTGAAAGACGTCGTCGGCGTCGTGACGGCTGCGAAGCTGGGCGTAGGCCAGACGGTAAACCATATGGCCGTACTGTTCCACGGCGGATGCTGTATCCATGCTGCACCTTCTTTTACAAGACGAGTGGTTTGAGCGCTCTACAGGGAATACCGTTCAGAGGGGGAAAATGCTGCATGGTCAGAACATTTTTTTAGGACCTACCTGGAACATGGCATTTCGCCTCCTTCTAGGCAAGTCCTAAAACAAGCTGAGCTGATCCGATTCATGCCCCCGCCGGGAGGCGGTGACAATGCGCCCCATGGAGTACAGCAGTCCCCGGCGGTTACAGGCTTCCCGGAAGATCTCCCACAGGACCCGAGCCTTGGGGCTGGCGCACTCGTACCGGGGGCCATACCGCCGCCGATACCGTTCCGCCAAACCCTGGCCGGGGAAATGCTCCTCTAATTTCCGGTAAAAGTACTCCCGTTGTCCCGCCCGGCAGGTCATGCCCAGGGCAGGGTAGACAAACCGGGCCCCTGCATCCGCCGCCCGGTCCACGATTTCCCGGATGTTTTCCGGGCTGTCCTCCAGAAAGGGGAGAATGGGCATCATCAAAATGCCGGTGAACAGCCCCGCCGCGCTGAGCCGCTCCACCGCCGCCAGGCGGCGGGAGGGAGAAGGGGCATAGGGCTCCACCTTGGCGGCCAGGGCGTCGTCGCAGGTGGTGAGGGTGATTTTGCAGATGGCGGGCATGGTCCGGTGGATGGAGGACAGCACGTCGATGTCCCGGAGGATGAGGTCGCTTTTGGTGGCGATGGCCACGCCGAAGCCGTAGGCCTCCAGCAGGGTCAAAGCCCGGCGGGTGAGCTGGAGCTCCTCTTCAAAGGGGTTGTAGGGGTCGCTCATGGAGCCGGTTCCCACGACGCCCGGCTTGACCTTGCTCTCCAGGTCGTCCCGGATGATGCGCAAAGCGTCCGCCTTGGCCCGAACTTGGTCAAAGCCCTCGTTGTGGTAGCAGTCGCTCCGGCTGTCGCAATAGATACAGCCGTGGCAGCAGCCTCGGTAGATGTTCATGTTGTACTCCGTGCCGAACCAGCTGGGGTCCTTGGTCCGGTTTACGATGGACTTGGCGGGGATATACTCCATCCGGTTCTCCTCTCATGGGCAGGGCTGTTTAGGCTTCCAGGGTGATTTCCTCACGGTATACGAGGAAGCAGACAAAGGATCAGTGCGGCAAGCATGCGTTTTTTCATGACGGGCCTCTTTTTTTCATGGGCCTGCCCTGTTTTATTTTCTTTATTTTATCATATTCAGGTTCGAGTATCAATGTACAGGCGGAATTTCTCCCTCCGGTTTGTGTTGACAATTCCGCCTGCGTCTGCTACAATACGCCTTACAGTGATGAAAAGGACCAGTACCCGTCATGTCCTTCGCAAAGAGAGCCCCTGGTTTGGTGGAAGGGGGAGGAAGGCGGACGGCGAATACGCCTGGGAGCTGGCGCCCGAACGGAGGAGATTCTTCCCAGTAGGCGCGCGCCGGGTGCGCCCGTTACCGCGCGGGAGTGTGTTGGCACTCCATGAGGCCGTTTTTGTGAGAAGGCGGCGAACCAGAGGTGGTACCGCGAATGTTTTCGCCCTCTGTCCCCACCGGGACGGGGCGTTTTTTCGTTCCCTCCGGGGAATCTGAACTAAAGGAGAAGAACAACATGCAGATTTATGAAGAGCTGAGAGCCCGGGGCCTCATTGCCCAGGTAACAGACGAGGAAGAGATCCGGGAGCTGGTGAACAACGGCAAGGCCGTGTTCTACATCGGCTTCGACCCTACGGCGGACAGCCTCCACGTGGGCCATTTCATGGCCCTGTGCCTGATGAAGCGGCTGCAAATGGCGGGGAACCGGCCCATTGCCCTGATCGGCGGCGGCACCGGCATGGTGGGGGACCCCTCCGGCCGGACGGACATGCGGCAGATGATGACCACGGAAACCATCCAGCACAATTGCGACTGCTTCAAAAAGCAGATGGAGCGGTTTATCGAGTTCGGACCGGATAAGGCCATCATGGTAAACAACGCCGAATGGCTGATGAAGCTGAACTATATCGAGCTCCTGCGGGAAGTCGGCGCCTGTTTTTCCGTCAACAACATGCTCCGGGCGGAGTGCTACAAGCAGCGGATGGAGAAGGGCCTCAGCTTCCTGGAGTTCAACTATATGATCATGCAGTCCTATGACTTCTACCACATGTTCCAGACCTTGGGCTGCAACATGCAGTTTGGCGGCGATGACCAGTGGAGCAACATGCTGGGCGGCACGGAGCTGATCCGCCGGAAGCTGGGCAAGGACGCCTATGCCATGACCATCACCCTGCTGATGAACTCCGAGGGCAAAAAGATGGGCAAGACCGCCAAGGGCGCGGTATGGCTGGATCCCAGCAAGACCACCCCCTTTGAGTTCTACCAGTACTGGCGGAACGTGGGGGACGCGGATGTGCTGAAATGCATCCGCATGCTGACCTTCCTGCCCCTGGAGGAAATCGACGCCATGGACAAGTGGGAGGGAAGCCAGCTGAACCGGGCCAAGGAAATCCTGGCCTATGAGCTGACCAAGCTGGTCCACGGCCGGGAGGAGGCAGAAAAGGCCCAGGAGACCGCCCGGGGCCTCTTTGCGGGCAGCGGCTCCACGGAGCACATGCCCTCTACGGAGCTGCCCGCCGCCAAGTTCGAGGACGGAAAGATCGGGGCCATCGCCCTGCTGGTATCCTGCGGCCTGTGCCCCTCCAACGGAGAGGCCCGGCGGCTGATTCAGCAGGGAGGCGTGCTGGTGAACGACCGGAAGGTGGCGGACATTTCCGAAGCCTTTGATCAGGCAGACTTCCAGGGAGAGGGCGTTATCATCAAAAAGGGCAAAAAGGTGTTCCACCGGGCGTATACCCGGTGAAAAAGAGGGCGAAAGCCCTCTTTTTTCATAATCACTCCAGTTATTGCACAAAAATTAGTTTTTGTGCAATAAAAAAGTTTTTTCATCCCATGGGATATTTTTCTCCTTCGCTGGGTATTGCTGTCGAAAGGCCTTTCAAGGAGAGCTGCATATGCTGACAGAACGACAATTTACGGACGCCGCAGAGCGGTATCTGGACATGGTGTACCGGATTGCCCTGAACTGGTTCCGGAATCCCGCAGACGCGGAGGACGCGGCCCAAAACGCCATGCTTCGCCTCTGGAGGACGGATACGGACTTTCAGGGGGAAGACCATCTGCGCCATTGGCTGGTCCGGGTGGCCCTGAACGAGTGTAAGCGGATGAGCGCGCATCCCTGGCGCAAGCGCACGGTGCCCCTGGACCAGTGCCCGGAGCCGGTATTCTCAGATCCGGCCCGGCAGACGCTGTTTCAGGAGGTCATGGAGCTCCCTGCCAAGTACCGCGTTCCGCTGTACCTCTATTATTACGAGGGCTACAAAGTGGACGAGGTGGGGGAGCTGCTGGGCTTGAACGCGTCCACGGTCCAGACCCGGCTGGCCCGAGCCCGGGCGAAGCTGAAAATTCAATTAGAGGAGGTGTGAGCCTTGAAAGCATCGTATCGGGAAATGTTTGACGAGGTCCGCGCCTCTAAGAGACTGAACGAGGAGGTTCTAAACATGACAAAGCAGGAGAGAACCCAGGTGGTAAAGAAGGTATCGGTATCCTTCATCATTGCGGCGGCGCTGGCCGTCCTCCTGGCCGGGACAGCCCTGGCGGCGGCCATCGGCATTCCGCAGACCTTACAGGAGTGGTTCGGCCAGCAATGGACGGAAGCCGGGGGCGGGGAGGAGATGCCCAAGGACCAGGCGGAGGTCATCAAGAGCCTGGTCCAGCCGGTTGGGAACACCGTTATGGACAACGACATTACGGTTACATTGGATTCCGTCACCCCCGGAGAGAATGTCCTATGGCTCATGCTCAAATTCAAGGGGGAAAAGCTGGTGGACCGCTGGGCCTTCGGGGACTTCGATCTGGTTGGCGGCCCCATGGAAAAAGAGGTGATGGATGGTCCCACCCTCCATGGCATGTTAGCAAAAGACGTAGGCGTTCTGGAAGACGGGACACAGATTCAGCTTTGGATGTGGCAGGCTCCCAGTGGCGTTAATTTCCTGGAGGGCGGCGAGATGGAGCTGCGCCTGGATGGCATTGTACTACTTGGGAAAGCGCCGGAACCGGGAAAAGAGGGATCAAAGCACTTTGAGGAGCTGGAGGGAACGTGGACCCTGCCGTTCACGCTGAAACCCGTGGAGAATCAATCGGCCCTGGCGGCGAAAAATGCCCGTGTAAGCGGTACGCATACCGAATCAAAAGAGATCGCCGGCAATACGGTCACAACTGAAAGCAAAAAGACCTTCACGATCCGAGACATCCAGGTGACATCCACAGGTTACAGTTTTATCCGGCCCAAGGACGCCGCGGTGGAATTTAGGATTGATGCTCCGGTCCTTCAGCTGGCGGGTAATGTGACGGTCAACGGATATTACTCAGGGTCCATTGTCGCAGCGGACCCGACGGAACAGAAGGAAAAAAATGTGCATGGTTATTGGGAGTTTCCCGTCGATATTGCCAAGGTGGAATCCATCCGCTTTGGCGACGTGGTGATTCCGCTGGAACAGTCGAAAACATGAATCAGCATATCAAGAAGCGCCTGTCGTCAGACCGGCGCTTCTTTTGCCGCCGGGTGCAGGGGCAGCGCGCCTCAGGGGTAGAGCCCCTGGGTCACATCTCCCGCTGATACCGCGCTACCAGATAAACCTCCAGCACGCTTTTGGAAACAAAGGTCACAATTGCCGCCAGAGTCACCCAAAGCGGCGCGTCAAATCCAAGAGACACCCACGACGCTGCAATGACTACCCATTGCAGCACGTCTCCAGACAGGGCCTTGGCCCGGCGGCGGATGGCCACGTTCCGCTCGTCGTTGACTTCGATCTCCTTTCTCCGGGCCTGGGCCGGGTCCTTTGTGGCCAAGCGCAGCATCAAAAGCTGCGTCAGACCGATGGCCGCCATGCCGCTGCCGGAGCCCATCAGTGCACCACCCAGGCTGTTGGGGACTGCCTCCCACAATATCAGCGCCGCCGCGGTAAAACACAGCCCTATGACGATAAACGCGATATACAGTGTCTTTTTCCCTTTCATGACGGTTCCTCCTCATAAATAAAAATTTCCTCAATGGGCACGCCGAAATACCGGGACAGCTTGAACGCCAGCAGAATAGACGGGTTATACCGCCCGTTTTCCAGAGAACCGATGGTCTGCCGGGAGACCTCCAGCGCCTCCGCCAGCTCCTCCTGCCGGAGCCCCCGGGCCTTCCGCAGCTCCTCCAGCTTGTTTTTCATCAGAGTCCTCCTCTCGTCAAAAGGTTCCTTGAGGCTTGATGGAAAGTTTGCTTTCCGTTATCAGAATACCACTTGTTCAACAAAATGTCAAGCGTGCTTTCCATAAATTTTTTGGACAAACCTGGCATAGACCGGGACGGGCCCTCATAGAGTGAAGTAACCAAAGAAAGGGGGAATCTCCCTTGCAAAAAAATGAACGGATTTTCCGCTATGAACAGGCTGCCGCCATCCTGCCCAGCCGACTGCGAAAGGCGGCCCTGGCCCTCTCCGACGGGGAGAAGGCGGAAGCGGAGGAACTGCGCCTCCGGGCGGGACGGCCCCTGACTGCGCTGCTGCCCACGGGGGAGCTGCCGCTGGAGGCGGAGGTGGAGCCGGAGGAGCTGGAGACTCTTTGCGACATCGCCACGGAGTTCTCCCGCTACGCCGCGTCGGAGACCATCCGTGAGGGCTTCCTGCCCGTCCGGGGAGGCTTTCGGGTGGGGCTCTGCGGCACGGCGGTGATGAAGGACGGAGTGAATGCGAACCTGAAAAACCTGTCCTCCGCGGTGATCCGCATCGCCCGGGAACGGCGTGGCGTGGCCTCCGATCTTGCGCCCCGGCTGTTCCGAGAGGGGAATTTTGTCAGCACCTTGATTCTCTCCCCGCCGGGAGGCGGAAAGACCACGCTCCTCCGGGATTTGGTCCGCTGTCTCTCCGAGGGCGAAGCGGGCTGCCCGGCTCAGCGGATTTCCCTCATTGACGAGCGGGGAGAGGTAGCGGTGGTTTATCGGGGCGTGCCACAGATGGATGTGGGCCCGCGGACCGACGTGCTGGACGCCTGTCCCAAAGCCCTGGGCATTCCCATTGTTCTCCGGGCCATGAATCCCCAGATCATCGCCGTGGATGAGATCACCGTCCGGGAGGACCTGACGGCAATCAGCATGGCGGCGGGCTGCGGCGTGGGGCTGCTGGCCACCATTCACGCGGCCAATATACCGGAACTCCTGCGAAAGCCCCTTTACCGGCAGCTGCTGGAGAACCAGGTTTTCCGTCTGGCGGTCCGCATCCTGCGGAATGAAAAGGGACGGGCCTATGAGCTGGAGGAGCTGCCATGCTGAGGCTGCTGGGTAGCTTGTGCGTGGCCTCCGGCGGCGTGCTGGCTTGGTATGTTCAGCGGGCGGAGCGCCGCCGGGAGCGGGATGCGCGCTCGGACCTTCTGCGGGCCTTCCGCCGGATGGGGGAGGAGGTCCGCATGGCCCGGACGCCCCTGCCCGCGCTGTTAAGCGCTCTGGCCGCAGACTGCGGGGAGCCTGCCGCCGCGTTTTTTCAGGCGGTTTCCAGGGCCGCCGCCGGAGGGGAGAATCTTCCCCAGGTCTGGCGGGAGCGGTCGGAAGCCCTGCCCCTGCCTGAGAGGGACAAGTCTGCCGTCTCCACCCTGGCAAAGGACCTGCAAGGTGATGAGGAGAATGCCTGTAAAGCGATTTCCCATGTCGCCTATGAGCTGGCGAAAAGCGCCGAAGAGGCGGAGCACAAGCGCCCGGAGGAGGAGAAGCGGGCGGCGGCGCTGTGGTTTTCCGCCTCGGCGCTGCTGGTGATTTTATTGATTTAGGGGAACAGACGCATGGATGTGGATTTGATTTTCAAAATTGCCGCCATCGGCATTCTGGTGGCGGTGCTGAACCAGCTCCTGGTCCGTTCCGGCCGGGAGGAACAGGCCATGATGACGACCCTGGCGGGGCTGGTGGTGGTCTTGATGATGATGGTCCAGGAGATCAGCGATCTCTTTGATCTCATCAAGACCCTGTTCAACTTTTAGCCGTGGAGCTGTCGGTTCAGGCGGCGGCGCTGTGCGTGACGGCGGCACTGCTGGCTCTGGTGGTGCGGCGGGGAAGTCCGGAGACGGCGCTGCTGCTGACCCTGGGAGCCACGGCGGCGGTGCTCCTCTCCCTGGCGGGGAGTCTGGAGCGGCTGATGGAGTTTTTGGGGGAGCTGGTGGAGGAGAGCGGCCTGTCCCGAGAGCTGTTCATTCCCCTGTACAAAACCGTGGGCATTGCCCTGGTGGTGAAGCTCGGCGGGAGCCTCTGCCGGGATGCGGGAGAATCCGCCCTGGCCTCGGTGGTGGAGACGGCGGGAGCGGTCTGCGCGCTCATTGCCGCTCTGCCCCTGCTGCGGGCGGTGCTGTCCCTGTTGATGGAGCTGATGCGATGAAACATTGGATTTGCCTGATGGTGCTTCTCCTGGCCCTGACGGTGGACGCCCGGGCGGCGGAGCTGCCGGAGGACCTGACGGACGCCCTGCCGGAGGCGGCGGAGGACGTGCTGGAAATCGGGGACCTATCCGGTCCCGGGGGCTTTTCCCAGGGGCTGGCGGGAATTGCGGAGCGGCTGGTCGGGGAGGTGAAGGCCGTTCTCCGCCAGCGGCTCCGGGGGGCGGCGTCCATTCTGCTGGTGGCGGTGGCCTGCGGCGCGGTGGACGGGTTTGCCCAGGGAACGGGAAAGGGCACGGCCTTTCTCCCCATGGCCGGGGCCCTGGCGGTCACGCTGCTGACGGCGGGAAGCCTGGAGGACCTCATCGGCCTGGGGGCGGAGACCATCGGGGAGCTGAATGTCTTTTCCAAGGCCCTGCTTCCCACCCTGGCGGCGGCCACGGCGGCCTCCGGGGCGGTGACGACCGCCACGTTCCAGCAGGTGACGACCGTCTTCCTGGCGGACCTTTTGATGGAGCTTATTGACGGACTGCTGATTCCCCTGGTCTATCTGTACATCGGGGCCCTGGCGGCGGGAGCCTGTCTGCCGGAGAACCGGCTGGGAGCCATTGCGGAGGCGCTGAAAAAAATCGTCACCTGGATGCTGACCTCGTCCCTGTTGCTGTTTACGGTGTACCTCTCCACGGTCCGAGTCATCGCCGGGGCGGCGGACGGGGCCTCGGTGAAGGTGGCGAAGGCCGCCATCTCCGGCGCGGTGCCGGTGGTGGGGGGCATCATCGCCGAGGCGGCGGAGACGGTGCTGGCCGGGGCAGGGATGCTGAAAAACACCATCGGCGTCTTTGGGATGCTGGCGATTCTGGCGGCCTGCGCCTATCCGTTTCTGCAATTGGGCGTCCAGTATCTGCTGTACAAGCTCTCCGCCTTCCTGGCGGCGGCGGTGGGGGCCCCGGAGCTGTGCAAGCTCATTGACGGCCTGGGCGGGGCCTTCGGACTGGTGCTGGGCATGACCGGGAGCTGCGCCCTGCTGCTGCTGGTGTCGGTGCTCAGCTCCGTGGCGGCGGTGACGCCATGATCGGGGCGGTACGGAGCTGGCTCACCTCCATTGCGGCGGTGACGCTGATGCTGACGGTGGTCCAGACCCTGGTGCCGGAGGGGACCCTCCGAAAAATTTCCGGCTTTACCGGAGGGCTGCTGCTGCTGGCGGCGCTGCTCCAGCCGGTGCTGAAAACGGACCTGGGGCGACTGCGGCTGGACTTCTCCGATTACCGGGAAGCCGTTCAGGAACGGACGGCGGAGCTGGACGCCGCCGGAAAAGAAGAGCTGGCAGCTATCATAGCCAAGCGGACCGCGGCATATATATCGGACAAAGCGGACGCGCTGGGGCTTGGGAAGCTCACGGTCCGGGTGGAGACGGAGCCGGGGGCGGATGGGAAGACCCCTGTTCCGGCCGCGGCGGAGCTGACCGGGCCCTATTCCCCGGCCCTGGCGGACTGGATGGCTGAGGAGCTTGGAATCCCGGCGGAGAGGCAGGTTTGGCATGAAGGAAAAAACTGAAGGAGTGCAAAAGATATGGAACAAGTACAAGTACGCGGCGCTGGTGGCGCTGATCGGAGCGGGGCTGCTGCTGTGGCCGGGGCTTGGGAGCGGGGAGGAGGGTCTCCGGCGGGAGAAGCCCTCCGCTCCGGCCTCTCAGAGCGGCTGGGACCTCCAGACGATTCAGACGGAGATGGAGGAAATCCTGGGGGCCATGGACGGCGTGGGACAGGTGAAGGTGATGCTGTCCGTGGATTCCGACGGGGAGCGGCAGCTGGCCCAGGACACCCAGCTGAGCTACAGCGGGGACACCGCCGCGCCGGAGGACTATTCCAGAAAGTCGGAGACGGTCCGCTTGGACGGCTCCTCCGGAGACGAGACGGTGGTGGTGCGGCGGATGTGGCCCACCTACCGGGGCGCCCTGGTGGTGTGTCAGGGCGGCGGCAGCGCAGAGGTCCGGCTGGCGGTGACGGGGGCGGTGGCCGCTCTCACCGGCCTGCCTACCGACCGGGTCACGGTGGCAAAATGGCAGTAATTATTTGGAGGAGGAACGGGTCTATGAGTGCGAGATGGAAGCGGAACGCCGTGGTGGCGGTGATGGCGGTGCTGGTTTGTTCGGCGGTGGCGCTGAACTGGATTTACACCGGCCAGGAGGTGCAGCAGGCCGCCGGAGGCAAGCTGCTGGGGGAGGCCCAGCTGGTTTCCGGCAAGGGCGGGGAGGCCGGAGAGCCCGGCGAGGGTGCAAAGCCCGGTGAAGCCGCAAAATCCGGCCAGGAGGCGGCCCCCGGCCCGGCGGAGGACACCGGAGCCCCGCCGGATGAGGGGATGATCTACACCGGCTCGGACTACTTTGCCTCCGCCCGGCTCACCCGGCAGCAGGCCCGGGACAACGCCATCTCCCTTCTCCAGGAGGCGGCGGAGCAGGAGAACGCCGATCAGGTCGTGGCCAACGAGGCGTCCCAGGGCATCCAGGTTCTGGCCTCCTACACCCTGGCGGAGGCCCAGATCGAGAATCTGGTCACGGCCAAGGGCTACGCGGACTGCGTGGCCTTCATGGGGGATGAGAGCGTCAGCGTGGTGGTGTCCACCAAGAGCGGGGATCTGACCGCCGAGGATGTGGCAAAAATCACCGATATCACCATGACGGAGACGGGGCTCCCGGCGGGGAATATCAAGATCATGGCGGCAAATTAACAGTTGTAATTTCCGGTGGGATATGGTATAATCACTCAGCATGATTTTAACGGAAAGGTCCGCCGAAATGCGGCGGCCGTTTCACGAAGGAAAAAATAAGGAGAGGTACAGCATGGCCGAGAGTAAGGAATATATGACCCTGCCGGAGGAAAACGGCAGCATCAACATCTCGGAGGAGGTCATCGCCGCCATCGCCGTGGGCGCGGTCCGGGAGGTGGAGGGCGTGTCCGGGATGATGACAAACCTGGGCAGCAGCGTCAGCGATCTGGTGAACAACCGGAAAAACGCCCAGAAGGGCGTCCGGGGCGTGAAAATCGACATGACCGGCGCGGCGCTGGTTCTGGACCTGTATCTGACCGTTCAGTACGGCCATCCCATCCCCGAAGTGGCGGGAAACGCCCAGAAGGCCGTGTCCTCCGCCGTGGAGGCCATGACCGGCTGCGCCGTGGAGGCGGTGAACATCCATGTGGGCGGCGTGTCGCTGAACTGAGCGCCGGACCGGAACGACAGATAAAGGACGAACAGCTATGGTACGGAACACCGCCCGGGAGATTGCCATTCATCTCTCCTATGAACTGAATTTTTCCGGCAAAACCGCGGAGGAGCTGCTGGACCAGCGGCTGACAGCGGCGGCCTTCGCCGAGCTTGCGGAGGAGGAGGACCTCTACCGGGAGGCCCCCAACGCCAAGCAGGCGGCGTATATCCGCCGGCTGGTCCGGGGGGTCGACGAGCACGGCGCGGAGCTGGACGGCTATATTGAAAAGTACGCCAAGGGCTGGAAGTTTTCCCGCATCCCCCTGGTGGCCTCCGCCGTCATGCGGGTGGCCATGTACGAGGTGCTGTATATGCCGGACGTGCCCAACGCCGCCGCCATCAACGAGGCGGTGGAAATCGCCAAAAAATACGAGACGCCGGAGACGGTGAAATTCATCAACGGCATTCTGGGCAGCTTCTCCCGGCAGGAGCTCTCCGAATAAAAACAGCAGAGCGGGCATGGGGCTGAACCATGTCCGGCTCTGCTTTTTCCCGTTGCGGCTGTCAAGGGGTCCGGGATGCGCTGCCTGCCAGTCCTGCTCCGGTTTTTAAACCGAGGGAGAAGGCGCTTATCGCGGTAAACTCCAGGCATTTTTCCATAGAGGTCCGGACGGCGGGCGGCAGACTGTTGTCCACCAGGTCAAAATGGAAACTGTAGTCTCCTTTTTCCCCCTTGCCGATTTGGGGCCGGATGTAGTTGGCGTGGAGCCAGAGCATGAAGTCGGACATGGGAACCACCTTTCTTTTAAGATATTTGCAAAGCATGAAATGAATTTCGTGCACCCAGCATAACATGAAATTTGTTTCGTGTCAAGGAGTTATCATGGAATTTTCAGAAAGATTGCGGGCTTTGCGGGCGGAACGGAAGGAAACCCAGGTCCAGGTTGCGGCGGCAGTTGGAATTACGACCCGCCAATATCAAGGACTTGAGGGCGCAACCAGTGTCCCCAATTTTTATAATCTCTGCGCTCTGGCCGATCACTTCGGTGTGAGTCTGGACTATCTGGCCGGGCGCAGCGACGAGAGGTAGCCCATGGAACAGCACATTTTCGGCGTCGCCGAGGTCAACCAGCTGGTCAAGCTCCTGCTGGACGGGGAGCCCATGCTCCAGGACGTGTATGTTCGGGGGGAGCTCTCCAATTATAAAATGTATCCCTCCGGGCACCACTACTTCACCTTAAAGGACCCGGAGGGCGCTTTGCGGTGCGTCATGTTCCGGGGGCAGGCCTCCCGCCTCCGGTTCCGCCCGGAAAACGGCATGAAGGTCATCGCCCAGGGGCGGATCACCGTCTTTCCCCGGGACGGGGCCTATCAGCTCTACTGCAATTCCCTGATCCCCGAGGGGGCGGGGGACTTGGCGGTGGCCTTCGAGCAGCTGAAAGCCAAGCTCTACGCCGAGGGCCTCTTTGACCCCGCCCACAAGAAGCCCCTGCCGCCCTATCCGGAGCGTATCGCCATTGTCACCTCCTCCGCCGGGGCGGCGGTCCACGACATGATCCGCATTCTGCGGCGGCGTTACCCGCTGGCAAAGGCGGTCCTCCTGCCCGTCCGGGTCCAGGGGGCCGAGGCTCCGCCGGAAATCGCCGGGGCCATCCGCTACGCCAACCGCTGGCGGGTGGGAGACGTGATCATCACCGGCCGGGGCGGCGGGTCCATGGAGGACCTTTGGGCCTTCAACGACGAACGGGTGGCCCGGGCCATTTACGACTCCGAGCTGCCGGTGATCTCCGCCGTGGGCCACGAGCCCGATGTGACCATCGCCGACTTTGTGGCGGACGCCCGGGCCTCCACCCCCTCCAACGCGGCGGAAATCGCCGTGCCGGACCAGGGGGCCCTGAAGCAGTGGCTGACCGGCGCGGCCTCCCGGCTGGGGCGGAGCGAGAGCGCCCGCCTGACGGCCCTCCGGCAGAGGCTGGCGGCCCTAGCGGAAAAGCGGGTCCTCCGGGACCAGCTGGCCTATGTCCAGGACAAGCGGATGGAGCTTCTCCACGTCCAGCAGCGGCTGGGGGACCTGTCCGCGGGGCTGGTGGCCGGGAAGCGGCAGCAGGTCTCCGTGCTGGGGGCGGCCCTGGATGCCATGAGCCCCTTGAAGGTTTTCGGCCGGGGCTACGCTATGGCCCGGGGGCCCTCCGGGGAGATTCTGCGGTCCTGGCGGGACGTGCAGGCCGGGGAACGGGTTTCCGTGACCCTGGGAGAGGGAGGCTTCCTCTGCACTGTGGAGGAGTCCTATGAAAAGGAGGGAACGGCATGGCCGCGAAAAAAATGACGTTTGAACAGCAGATCACCCGTCTGGAGGAAATTGTTTCCGCCCTGGAGCAGGGGGACGTCCGGCTGGCGGACTCCCTGGCTCTCTTTGAAGAGGGAACAAAGCTGATCGCTGCCTGTACGAAGCAGCTGGATCAGGCGGAGCAGCAGGTGGTAAAGCTCATGAAGGGCCCCGACGGCGCACCGGTGGAGCAGCCCTTTGAAACGATGGAGGAGGTATAGGCCATGGATTTTCAGATGCAATTGGAAGAGGCACGGGAGCTGGTGGAGGCCCGTCTGCGGACGTTCTTCTCCAGCGGAGGCCTGGAAGAGGCTATGCGCTACAGCCTTCTGGCCGGAGGCAAGCGCATCCGGCCCATACTGACCATGAAATTCTGCGAGGCGGCGGGGGGAGCCCTGGAAGAGGCTCTGGACTTTGGCTGTGGAGTGGAAATGCTTCACACCTATTCCCTCATTCACGACGACCTGCCCTGCATGGACAACGATGATCTCCGCCGCGGGATGCCTACCAGCCACAAGAAATTTGGAGAGAGCGTGGCCATCCTGGCCGGGGATGCTCTCCAGGCGGCGGCCTTCCAGACGGTGCTCTCTGTGAAGGGAGAGTGGCGGCACGGCGGCAGGACGGCCGTGATCCTGGCGGCGAAGATTCTGGCGGAGGCCGCCGGAGAGTCGGGTATGTGCGGCGGGCAGTATTGGGATACGGCCGGAGACGGCCAGCCCCGGACGGCGGAGGACCTGACGGACATCAACAACAAAAAGACCGGGGCCCTGCTCCGGGCGGCCTGCATGATGGGTGTCTGCGCCTCCATGGGCCGCCGGGAGGTGGACGAAAGCTGCATGAACGCCGCTTGGCATTATGCCACGAATTTGGGCTTGGCCTTCCAGATTCGGGACGACGTTCTGGACGCGGTTTCCACCGACGAGGAGCTGGGCAAGCCCGTGGGTTCCGATGCGGCGAACCAGAAGGCCACCTATGTGAACCTGCTGGGGGTGGAGGCCTGCGAGGCTCTGGTGCAGGACTACACCGTTCGGGCCAAGGAGGCTCTGGACTCCGGCCGCTGGCTGGGTGATACGGCCTTTTTGCGGGAGCTGGCGGACAGCCTTGCGGCCCGCAGGAACTGAGGGAGCGTCATTCCTGGAAAATTCCATTCCGGGGGGAGAGAAGTTGGCAAAGAATATTTTGAACTGCCTGGAGCGGGGCATGGACGGCTTTTCCAAGGGACAGAAGCGCATTGCCTCCTATATTTTGGAGAACTACGACAAGGCGGCCTTCATGACCGCCAGCCGTCTGGGGATTCTGGCGGGAGTCAGCGAATCCACGGTGGTGCGCTTTGCCTCCGAGCTGGGTTACGACGGCTATCCCAGCATGCAGCGGGCTTTGCAGGATATGATCCGCAGCCGCCTGACCTCCACCCAGCGCATTCAGGCGGCGGGGGACATGTTTCAGGACGTGCTGCCGGCGGTGATTCAGTCGGACATCGACAAGCTGCGCCAGATGCTCAGCCATTCCAACCGCAGCGAGTTTGACCGGGTGGTGGACAAGATTCTCTCCAGCCGTCATGTCTACATTCTGGGGGTTCGGTCCTCCTCCTTTGTAGCGGGATATCTCCACTTCTATATGCACCTTCTGTCGGAGAACGTGACGCTGATTCAGTCCAACGCGGCGGGGGAGATGTTCGAGCAGATGCTCCGCATGGGGTCCGGGGACGTGCTGATTGCCATCAGCTTCCCCCGGTACTCCAAAGTCACCATCAACACGGTGAAGTTTGCCCGGGACCGGGGAGCGGAGATCATCGCCATCACGGATAACGAGCTGTCCCCGGTGTACCAGCTCTCCCAGGCGGCATTGCTGGCCCCCTGTGAGATGATTTCCTTTGTGGATTCCATGGTGGCGCCGCTGTCCCTCATCAACGCCCTGCTGGTGGCTCTCTCCAACCGCTACGGCGCAGACGTCTCAACCACCTTCGCGGAGCTGGAGAACATTTGGAACGAATACGGCGTATTTGGAAAGATGGACGATGAGTAAGGCAATCGTAGTGATCGGCGGCGGGGCCGCCGGAATGATGGCCGCCATTTCCGCGGCGGAGCGGGGAGCCTCCGTGACGCTGCTGGAGCCCAACGAGCGGCTGGGAAAAAAGCTGAACATCACCGGGAAAGGCCGGTGCAACCTGACCAATAACGCGGGGCTGGAGGAGCTGCTGGCGAATATTCCCTGCAATGGAAAATTCCTTTACAGCGCCCTATCGCGCTTTCATGCGCAGGATGCCATGGCCTTTTTTGAGGGTCTTGGCGTGCCCTTGAAGACGGAGCGGGGGAATCGGGTGTTTCCGGTTTCCGACCGGGCCTTCGACGTCAGTGCCGCCCTGGAGCGGCGGCTGAAAAAGTTGCGGGTCCGGGTGGTCCGGGACCGGGCCGGGAACCTGAAAATCCGGGAAGGCGCGGTCTGCGGCGCGGCGGGAGAGCGGGGGAATTATCCGGCGGACGCGGTGATTCTGGCTTCCGGCGGCGTGTCCTATCCCGCCACCGGCTCCACCGGCGAGGGCCACCGCATGGCGGCGGAGGCCGGGCATACGGTGACGCCCCTCCGGGGCTCACTGGTGCCCCTGCGGGACTTTGGGCTGGGGCGGACCCTTCAGGGCCTCAGTCTGCGGAACGTGGGGCTGACGGTGTTTGAGGACAGCAAAAAGATTTACACGGACTTCGGGGAGTTGGTATTCACCCACTTCGGTCTTAGCGGGCCTCTGGTTTTGTCGGCCTCCGCCCACATGCGGCGGTTCGGGGAGCGGGCCTACCACCTGGAGATTGACTTGAAGCCCGCTATGGATGAGTCGGCTCTGGACCGGCGTCTGCTGGCAGATTTTGAGAAGTACTGCAACCAGGACTTTTGCAACGCCCTGAACGATCTGCTGCCCAAGAAGCTGATTCCGGAAATCGTGCGGGCTTCCGAAATTGATTCCCGTCAGAAGGTTCATGACATTACGAAGGAACAGCGCCGGGGGTTGCTGCGGATTTTGAAGCACTTTCCGGTGGTCATCTCCGGACCCTGCCCTGTGACGGATGCCATTGTTACCTCCGGCGGTGTGAAGGTAAAGGAGATTGAACCGGCCACCATGGCGTCGAAGCTGGTCCGGGGACTGTACTTTGCCGGGGAGATCATCGATGTAGACGCCTACACCGGCGGCTTCAATCTTCAAATTGCCTGGTCTACCGGGCGGGCCGCGGGAATTGCGGCTGCGGAAGGACCAGAAGAGGAGGATTTTCTATGAGCACCATTCGCGTGGCCATCGACGGTCCCTCTGGCGCGGGGAAAAGCACCCTGGCCCGGGCCGCCGCCGCCGCTCTGGGCTTTTTGTACGTGGATACCGGCGCCATTTACCGGACCGTGGGGCTGTCCGTCCGGGACCGGGATGTGGACCCCGGCGACGAGACCGCCGTGGCGGCGATGCTGCCCGCGCTCCGGGTGGAGCTGCGGTATGACGAGGCCGGGCGTCAGCGGATGCTCCTGAACGGCCGGGACGTCAGCGAGGAGATCCGTCTGCCGGAGATTTCCCGGTACGCCTCCGCCGTCTCCGCCCTGCCGGTGGTGCGGGCCTATCTGATGGAGACCCAGCGGGAGCTGGCCCGGAAAAACAACGTGGTCATGGATGGTCGGGACATTGGCACCGTGGTCCTGCCGGACGCGGAGGTTAAGATCTTCCTCACCGCCTCTGCTCAGGTTCGGGCGGAGCGCCGCTGCCGGGAGCTGGAGGAGCGGGGAACGCCTCAGCCCTTTGAGGAGGTTCTCCGGGATATTGAGGACCGGGACTTCCGGGATACCCACCGGGAGGCGGCCCCCCTGCGGCAGGCGGAGGGAGCGGCGCTGCTGGACACCTCGGCGCTGGACTTTCAGCAGAGCCTGGAGGCGCTGCTGGGAATGATTCGGGAAAGGACTGGCCTATGAAACCCTTTAACCGCTTGTTTGTCTTCATCTATTATATAGTGGGCCTTGTCTCCCGGATTCTTCACCCCACCTCGGTGGAGGGCATGGAGAAGCTGCCCAGAAGCGGCGTGCTGCTCTGTCCCAACCACTCCAGCAACTGGGACCCCATTTTGGTGGCCCTCCGTCTGCCTATCAATTACCGCCTGCACATCATGGCCAAGGAGGAGCTGTTTCAAAATCCCCTCCTGGGCTGGCTGCTGAAAAAGGTGGGGGCCTTTCCTGTCAGCCGGGGGAACAACGACATCAGCACCGTCCGCACCGCCATCCAGGTCCTGAAAGAGGGAGACAACCTGCTGATCTTTCCCGAGGGAACGACCATCCGAAACGGCGTAGGCTACATAGACGGCCTGCCGCCCCAGGCGAAGGCAGGAGCCGCCATGATCGGCGTCCGGACCGGGGCCACGCTGGTGCCGGTCTTTGTGGATGGGGAGAAGAAGCTGTTTCACAAGACCCGCATCATCTTCGGCGACCCCTATGAGCCCCGTTATACCGGCCGCCGGGGCACCTCCGAGGAGATGCAGAAGATCGCCGACGACCTGCTGGAAGCGGCCTATGCCCTGGGCGGTCAGGCCGTTGGAGGGAAGCCGCTGTGCGAGTGATACTGGCGGGGAGCGCCGGATTTTGCTATGGGGTCCGCCGGGCGGTGGAGCTGGCCCGAAAGACTGCGGAGGAGACCGGCCGCTGCTGGATGCTGGGGGACCTCATCCACAACACACATGTCGTAAAAGAACTGGAAAGCCTTGGAATCCAAAAAGTAGAAAGCGTAGATACTTTACAATCTGGAGACGTGGTGGTTATCCGTTCCCACGGGGAACTGAAGCAGGTTTTGGACCGCCTGGAGGCCCGTGGCGTCCGCTGTGTGGACGCTACATGCCCCAATGTCCGCCGCATCCAGACCCTGGCGGCCCAGGCCGAGGCGGAAGGGCGGGTTCCAATCATCATCGGCGACGCGGCCCACCCGGAGGTGGCGGGAATTGCCAGCTGGTGTAAGCATCCGCTGATTTTCGATGGTCCGGAAGCGGTGGAAGCGTGGCTGGAAAAGGACCAGGAGGCCCGGCGGACGCCGGTGACAATTGTTGCGCAAACCACATGCATTCGTGAACTTTTTGAAACTTCTTGGAAAATCGTAAAAAAAGAGTGTACAAACGCAAAAAAATTTGATACAATATGTACCGCTACGCATAAGCGTCAGTCTGAAGCGGCCATTCTCGCCGCGAAAGCGGACGTCATGGTCGTGGTAGGAGACCGTAAAAGCGCCAACACCAAACATTTGACAGAAATTTGTAAGGAGAGCTGTTCCCGCGTGCTCCAGATCGAAAACGCGGACGAGCTCCCGCCGGATTTTTTCAGTGGTTGTTCTGTTGCGGGCCTTACGGCAGGTGCGTCCACGCCAGCGGGCATTATTAAGGAGGTATATGCAGCCATGAGTGAAGAAATCAGAGCGGTGGAGAACAACGAGGAGTCCTTTGAGGAACTGCTGAACCAGTCCTTCAAAACTTTAAATACAGGAGAGAAGGTAACAGGCATCGTCACCGCCATTACCCCGACGGAGGTGCAGGTGGATGTGGGCGCCAAGCAGGCGGCCTATATCAAGTTCAGCGAGCTGACGGACGACCCCGGCGCCAAGCCGGAGGACGTGGTGAAGGTGGGCGACGAAATCGAAACCTACATTGTCCGCGTCAACGACGTGGAGGGCTATGCCGAGCTCTCCAAGAAGCGGCTGGACGCCGTGAAGGTCTGGGAGAACATCGAGCAGGCCGTGGAAGAGAAAACCGTGATGGAGGGCACCGTCACCGAAGAGAACAAGGGCGGCATCGTGGTGTCCGTCAAGGGCGTGCGGGTGTTCGTCCCCGCCTCCCAGAGCGGCCAGCCCCGGGGCGCCGATCTCTCCGCCATGAAGGGCCAGAAGGTCCAGCTCCGGGTCACTGAGGTGAACCGGGCCCGCCGCCGGGTGGTGGGTTCCATCCGTTCCGTCTCCGACGAGGCCCGCCGGGCCGCCCAGGAGGAAATCTGGGCCAACATCGAGGTGGGCAAGCGCTACACGGGAACGGTAAAATCCATGACCAGCTACGGCGTATTCGTCGACATCGGCGGCGTGGACGGCATGGTACATATTTCGGAGCTGAGCTGGAGCCGCATCAAGACTCCCTCCGAGGTGTGCAAGGTGGGCGACACCATGGAGGTTTACGTGATTTCCTTCGATCCCGAGAAGCGGAAGATTTCCCTGGGCGTCAAGGATCACAACGTGGACCCCTGGCAGGTGTTCATGGACAAGTACGCCGTGGGCGACGTAGCCTCCGTCCGGGTGGTCAAGCTGATGAGCTTCGGCGCCTTTGCCGAGGTGGTTCCCGGCGTGGACGGCCTGATTCACATCTCCCAGATTGCCGACCGCCGCATCGAGAAGCCGGAGGACGTGCTGTCCGAGGGCCAGATGGTGGACGCCAAGATCACCGCTGTGGACGAGGAGCGGAAGAAGATCTCCCTGTCCATCCGTGCTCTGCTGGCCCCCTCGGTGGAGGAGCCCATGGAGGACGAGGTGGGGGAGTAAGTCTCCGCAAACCCTGAAAACCCTGGAAAAGCAAGCGGCAGGCCCTTGTGCCTGCCGCTTTTTTTGAAAAAACATGTTATTTTTTTCACGTTTTGACGTTGCAATATTTTCCCAGAGATGCTATACTATTGAATAGAGATGTCCTACCGCAGAAATTTACCCTTCGCAGCTTGTGAAGAGACGGAAAATTAAAACACATGGAGGAATCGACTATGCGCTATCAGGAGGAATACCGCCAGAAGCTGACCACCGCCGACGAGGCCGTCAAGGCCGTCAAATCCGGCGACTGGCTGGACTACGGCTGGACGGTCTGCTCTCCCAACGCCCTGGACAAGGCTCTGGCGGCCCGGATGGGGGAATTGAAGGACGTGAACATCCGGGGCGGCATTCTGACCCGCCGTCCCGCCATTTTCGACGTGCCCGACGCCGCCGGGCATTTCGCTTGGAACTCCTGGCACATGAGCGGCATTGAGCGCAAGGCCATCAAGGAGGGCTTTGCCTACTACATTCCCCTGCGCTACTCCGAGCTTCCGGGCTATTACCGGGACTGCATCAAGACCTTGGACGTGGCCATGTTCCAGGTGGCTCCCATGGATGAGCACGGCTGGTTCAACTTCGGCCCCGGCGGCTCCCACCTGAAAGCGGTGTGCGACTGCGCCAAAACCATCATTGTCGAGGTCAACAAAAACATGCCCGTCTGCCTGGGCGGCTTCGAAAACTGCGTACATATCAGCGACGTGGCCATGGTGGTGGAGGGGGAAAATCCCCCTATGGAGATCCTGGGCGGGGCCTCTGCGGCCTCCGAGGTGGATCTGGCGGTGGCCAATCTGGTGGTGCCGGAAATTGAGGACGGCGCGTGCCTTCAACTGGGCATCGGCTCCATGCCCAGCGCCATCGGCAAAATGATCGCCGAGTCCGATTTGAAGGACTTGGGCGTTCATACGGAGATGTATGTGGACGCCTTTGTGGACATGTCCATGGCGGGCCGCATCACCGGCGCCTGCAAGCCTTTCGACCGGGGGCGGCAGACCTATGCCTTCGCCGCCGGAACCCAGAAGCTCTATGATTTTCTCAACAACAATCCCGAGTGCATGGCGGCCCCGGTCAGCTATGTTAACGACATTGCCCGGGTTTCCCAGATCGACAAATTCACCTCCATCAACGGCGCGGTGGACATCGACCTCTACGGTCAGGTCTCCTCCGAGTCCTCCGGCATCAACCATATCTCCGGCGCCGGCGGACAGCAGGACTTCGTTATGGGCGCGTACCTGGCCAAGGGCGGCAAGAGCTTCATCTGCTGTTCCTCCTCCTTTATGGACAAGAAGTCCGGCCAGCTGAAATCCCGCATCCGGCCCACTCTGGTGGAGGGCTCCGTGGTCACGGCCACACGCACGAATCTCCACTGGATCGTGACGGAGTACGGCAAGTTCAACGTCAAGGGCAAGTCCACCTGGGAGCGGGCGGAGGGACTCATTGGACTGGCCCATCCCCAGTTCCGGGAGGAGCTCATCGCCGAGGCGGAGAAAATGCACATCTGGCGGCGTTCCAACAAGCGCTGAGCCGCCCGCTCTCTGCGGGGTCTCTGCTGTGTGGTGTTTGCCTTAGCTTTTGTTGGACAGCAGTCCCTACCCAGGGCAGTCTTTCGCATGGAATCAGAAAAATCGGCATGGAATTGGAACCAGCATGGAATCGAGCGGATCAAGAGGCAGACAACACAGCGGCAGAGGCCGCGACAGAGAAAGGGGTGTCCATGTTCCAAATCGGGGACCTGATCGTGCATCCCATGCACGGGGCAGGTATCATCGATGATGTGGTCCAGGAAAAGGTGGCCGGCAAGGTGAAGGAGTACTATGTCTTCAAAATGCCCGTAGGGGGACTGGTTTTGAAGATTCCCACCGCCAACTGTCAGGCCATCGGCATCCGGTCCATCATCTCTCCAACGGAGGCGGAGGCGTTCTTCGCCGGAATCCCCACGTTGGAGGTGGAGTCCAGCGCCAACTGGAACAAGCGTTATCAGGAAAACCTCCTCCGGCTGAAAAGCGGGAACCTCAACGAGGTGGCCCGGGTGGTCAAGGGCCTGATGCGGCGGGAGTCCCGCCGGGGGCTCTCCACGGGAGAGCGGAAAATGCTCCACAACGCGAAGCAGATTATTCTCTCGGAAATCGCGCTGGTGGAGGGCTGCGCCTACCAGGAGGCGGAGGAGCGGCTGGATCATGCGGTCATGCAGAAAACGCCGGTGGCACAGTAGGGCCCGTCAGGGCGGAGAGGATGGTTGCGCAATGTTGCCGTTTTTTAAAAAAGTGCGGGAGGTCCGCAGGCCCCGCTGTGCCGCCCTGGTGGCGGCGGCGGGCAGCTCCACCCGGATGGGCGGCGTCAACAAGCTGCTCCAGCCCCTGGAGGGCGTGCCGGTGCTGGTGCGGACTCTGGCGGCTCTTCAAGTGTCCGGGAGCGTGGACGAGATCGTCGTTGCCGCCCGGGAGGAGGACATCCTTGAGATTTCCCAGCTCTGCCGGATCTATGGGCTCACGAAATGCAAAAAGGTGATTCGGGGCGGGGAGAACCGGGTCCACTCCGTGTTGCTGGCGGCATTAGAGGCCTCTCCGGAGGTGGAGCTGCTGGCGGTGCAGGACGGCGCCCGCCCCCTGGTGACACCGGAGCTCGTGGACCGTGTGGTTTCCGCCGCCGCCCGCTGTTCCGCCGCCGTTCCCGCCGTGGCGGTGAAGGACACGGTCAAGGCCGTCCGGGAGGACGGCGGGGTGGAGGAGACGTTGGACCGGGGGCGGCTCCGGGCGGTTCAGACGCCCCAGGTTTTCGAGGCCAGCCTCTTGAAGGCCGCCCTCCAGTCCGTCCTGGAACAGGAGGCCCCCGTCACCGACGACGCCTCCGCCGTGGAACGGCTGGGGAAGGTGGTCTTCGTGGTGGAGGGCGAGGAGGAGAACTTGAAAATCACCACACCCATGGATATGATTCTGGCGGAGGCCATTGTGAAGGCCCGGGAGGAAGAACGATGACGAATCTTCGGATTGGCCACGGCTACGACGTCCACCGTCTGGTTCCGGAGCGGAAGCTGATTCTGGGCGGCGTGGAAATCCCCTGGGACAAGGGGCTTTTGGGTCACTCCGATGCGGACGTGCTGGTTCACGCCGTCATGGACGCCCTGGCGGGAGCCGCCCGGCTGGGGGACATCGGGAAGCTGTTCCCGGACACGGACCCGGCCTACAAGGGCATTTCCAGCTTGAAGCTGCTGGGGGAGGTGGGCAGTATTCTGAGGAAGAAGGGCTTTTCCGTGGTGAACATTGACGCGGTTCTGCTGGCCCAGGCGCCGAAGGTATCTCCCTACAAGGCCCGAATGGCGGAGAACATCGCCGCCGCCCTGGGGCTTGAGCCGGAACGGGTCAACGTCAAGGCCACAACGGAGGAAGGCCTGGGCTTCACCGGGGACGGCTCCGGCATGGCGGCCCACGCCGTAGTGCTGGTGGAGAAGGAAGAGACTATCCCATGAGACAGCGGAAAATCCCCTTTGCGGCTGTGCTGCTTCTGACGCTGGTCTTGCTGGCCGCGCCGATGCTGGCCCTGGATTTTGCCTCCCGGAGGGGAAGCCCTGCAACCGATGTTTCTATTGAAGCACTGGCCTTAGAAGATGACCATTTTTCCATGACAGCATGCCTGGAGGGAAAAAGTGCCGCAACGTTCCGCCGGGCCGCTTGGGAAATCAAAAACGACACGCTATATATTACCCTATTCAGTGGGCTGGTCCGGGGTGGCTGCTGTCAGGATCAATGGAACCTTGCGTTTGAGGACGACGCCCTGCGGGATGTCCGGCAGGTCTGTCTGCGGGGCCGTTCCGTTACCAGACTCATATACTCCAGATAGCCTTCTGCGCTCCGCTCGCCGGCGGGGCGTTTTCGTGTTTTGGCACCTTTCCCTCCAAGCCCCATAGTATAGGAGAGAAAGGAGGAGTGTTTGTGGAGCACTATATCATCCTGGCCCGTTCCGTAACCTACGCCCAGCGGATGCAGAAATCCCTGGGTCGGGCGGGCATTCGCTGCCATATCTTCCGGCCTCCCAGAGACCTGACGGAGAAGGGCTGCGCCTACGCCGTGCGCGTAGCGGTTTCCGATCTGCCGGAGGCCCTGACCGCCCTCCACAAGGACGGCCTGGACCCCGTTCAAATATTCATCTTCCAAAAGGGCCTGTACCAGGAGGTGGAGGCATGATTTATTTTGACAGCGCGGCCACCAGCTTCCAAAAGCCCGCTTCCGTTGCCGCCGCCATGTGGGAGGCCCTGGCCTCCATGAGCTCCCCGGGGCGGGGCGGCTACCCCGCCGCCGCCCGGGCCGCCGACACGGCCTTTCAGTGCCGCTCGGAGCTGGCGGATCTCTTCGGCCTGAAAAATCCGGAGCAGGTGGTCTTTACCCTCAATGCCACACACGCCCTGAACATCGCCATCAAGAGCCTGGTTCCGCCGGGGGGGCGGGCGGTGGTCTCCGGTTATGAGCACAACGCCGTCACCCGGCCTCTGGAGGCCCTGGGGGCAAAGGTTGCCGTAGCCGCCGCGCCGCTTTTTGATTCGAAAGCCGTGACGAACGCCTTTGACCGCCTCATCGTTCCCGGCACCGACGCCGTGGTGTGCAGCCACGTATCCAACGTCTTCGGGTTTATTCAGCCGGTGGGGGAGATTGCCGCCATCTGCCGGAGCCGGGGCGTGCCCTTTATTGTCGACGCCTCCCAGTCTGCCGGAGTTCTGCCCCTGGACATGGAGGCGCTGGGAGCGGCCTTCGTGGCCATGCCGGGACATAAGGGACTCTATGGTCCCCAAGGCACCGGCGTGCTGCTCTGCCGGGAGGACGTGCTCACCCGGCCCCTGCTGGAAGGGGGCACCGGCAGCCAGTCCATCCAGCAGCGGATGCCGGACTTTCTGCCGGACCGGCTGGAGGCGGGAACTCTCAACATGCCGGGCATCGCGGGCCTGCTGGCCGGCGTCCGGTATGTCCGCCGGGGGGGATTGGAAAAAATTCTGGCCCATGAAAAGCACCTGACTCAGATGGCCGTTCAGGGGCTGGAGACCCTGCCGGGCCTGCGGCTCTTCGTGTCCCCAGGTCTCCGGAACCAGACGGGAGTCCTCTCCCTGACGGCGGAGGGCGTGGATGTGGAGAATGTGGGATCCTCCCTGGCGGAGCGGGGAATCGCCGTCCGCGCGGGCATTCACTGCGCCCCCTACGCCCACCGCACGGCGGGGACGCTGGACACCGGTACCGTCCGCATCAGCTTCTCCGATTTCAACACGCCGGAGGAGGTGGCCCGGCTGCTTCGGGCGGTTCAAGGAGTCCTGGGCCGGGCTTTCTGAACAGACCGTGAATTTTCCGGTAATTTTCCCTTGGTTTACCTTGCTTTTTACCGCCGGATTCTATATAATCTAAAGTATTCATGACCTGACGTTTCTCTCAGGGGGAACAGCTGCTCTCCCGGCGGCGCAGAGGAAAGGGATGACGACGAAAAAATGAATGTGACGCTGACGGAGCTCTTCGCCACGATCGGCCGGTATCTGCTGACCATTGAGGTCTCGGATGTTTTTGATATTGTGATCATGGCTTTTGCGCTCTATAAGGTATTGACCCTGGTGCAGACCACCAAGGCGGCCAGCCTTTTGAAGGGGCTGTTCGTGTTCCTGGCGGCCCTGCTTTTGAGCTATCTTTTCGGCCTCAACGGCATTTACTACCTGCTGAGCCGCATGGTGGAGGTGGGCGTGCTGGCCCTGATTATCCTCTTTCAGCCGGAGATTCGCCGGATTCTGGAGGAGATGGGCAGCCGCCGCATTCTGGCCCTCTTCACCCGGACGGAGAACGCCAGCGTGCTGGAGCAGACCATCGAGCAGACCGTGCTGGCCTGCTCCGAGATGTCCCAGTCCCGCACCGGCGCGCTGATCGTCTTTGAGCGGGAGATTCTGCTGGACGACATGGTTCGCAGCGGCACGGTTCTGGACGCATCGGTGTCCAGCGAGCTTTTGAAAAACATCTTCTTCGTGAAAGCGCCCATGCACGACGGGGCGGTGATTGTCCGCCACGGTCGGGTGCTGGGGGCGGGGTGCATGCTCCCCCTCAGCAAGAACGTGAACCTGTCCCGGGACTTGGGCATGCGGCACCGGGCAGGCATTGGCATGAGCGAAAACTCCGACGCGGTGGTGGTCATCGTGTCGGAGGAGACCGGCTCCATCTCCGTGGCTACCGGCGGGATGCTGAAACGGCATTTGAAGCCGGAGACCCTGGATAACCTCCTGCGGAACGAATTGCTTCCGCAGGAGGAGGCCGAGGCGGACAAGCAGAAATTCAGCCTAATGGGCTTGCTGCGCTCCAGGAAGGATGGAGGTACGTAAGGTGGAAAACGAAAAGGCGGGACGGCGCAAAATTGTCTACCTGCTGCTGGCCGTTCTGGTGGCCTGTGGCATCTGGCTCTATGTGGACCTGAGCAGCGGCCAGACCGTGACCCAGGAGTTTCTGGATATTCCCATTGAGTATTTGTATGAGAGCACCCTGACGGACCGTGGGCTGATGATGGTGGAGGAGGGAACGGACCTGACCATCGACCTGACGCTGAAGGGCACGCGCTGGGACATTTGCAGCCTGGACCGTTCTCAGATCTGGGTGACAGCCAGCCTCCTGGACGTGACCAGCGCGGGAAAACAGCGGGTCAACTACAATGTGAGCTATACGAACCCGAAATTCAACAACAATGCCAATGCCATTCAAAAAGAACGGGCCAGTTTCGGCATGGCTACGGTAAACATCAGCGAGCTGTACAGCCGGACCATTGATGTCAGCTGTGAGCTGGTGGGCAACGTGGCGGAGAGCTATTCCGCCGGTCAGGTGGAACTCTCCCACGCAGAGGTGGAGGTCCGGGGCCTTCAGGAGGACATCGACCCCATCAGCTATGCCAAGGTCACTCTGGACATCGGAAACAGCGCGGTGGAGACGGTGTCCCGGGATTTGGAGCTTCAATTCTACGATCAAAACGGCCAGCTTTTGGACAAGGCGGACATCCACTCCTCAGTGGAGAATGTCAAGGCCACGCTGCCGGTCTTTGTCACCAAGGAGCTGCGCCTGATCGTGGACTTCATCGACTCCCCCGGGTGCCGGGCCCGAAACACGGAGTTTGTCATCGAACCTCAGACCATCGCTGTCTCCGGGGATGCCAGCCAACTCAAGGATGTAGAGACCCTGAGGCTGAAGCCCGACTACGACCTGCGGGAGCTGGGCACCACAGCGTCGGAGAATTATACGACCACCAACTATCTCATTGTCCTGCCGGATGGGTGCACCAATGTCAGCGGCGTAACCCGGGCGGCTCTGCGAATCCGCTTCAAGGACATGACCAATGCCACGATTTCCACGGAGAATATCTCCTGGCTGAACCTGCCGGAGGGGAAGCGGGTGGAAGCGCTGACCGGCAGTCTGGCGGTAAAGGTCTTCGGCACGGAGGCGGACGTGTCCGCCCTCACGGGGGAGGACATCGCCGTAACGGTGGATTTGGACGATTACTCTGCCGCCTCTGGCACCTATACCGTTCCCGCGGAAGTGACGGTGAACAAGGGCGACGTAGGCATCAGCGGCCTGTATCAGATTCAGGTGACAATACGGGAGGGCGGCGAGGAGCCGCCTCCGGAGGAACCGGCGGACCCGCCCTTGGAAGATGAACCGGCCGGTGAGGAAACCGGCGGATAAACCCCATGCTTGGAGGAAAACATGACACAAATTGCAACGGTTGAACGAATCCTGGACGCCGGTCATGCGGAGATTTCCGTCCCCCGGAAGTCCGCCTGCGGCCATGACTGCGAGGAGTGCGCCGGCTGCGGCGTCACCGGCGCGGCGGTCCACGCCCGGGCATTGAACCCCATCGGCGCGGCCCCGGGACAGAAGGTGGTGGTGGAGAGCAGCACCAAAAAGATGCTCCGCATCGTGGCCCTGGTCTACCTGATTCCGGTGGCCCTGTTCTTCCTGGGCTACTTCGCCGCCCTGGCAGCGGCCGCCAGCGTGGCGGTCCAGTATACCGCTGCCGGAGCAGGCTTCCTTCTGGGTATCCTGGGGGCCATCGGCTATGACCGCCGCCTCCGGGCCAGGGGCGGGCTGTCCTTTACCATCGTCCGGCTGTTCTGATGTTCGGCTACGTCAGGCCGCCCCAGGACCTCTCCGAGGAGGAGCGGAAACGCTTTGGCCGGGCCTACTGCGGCCTCTGCCATGTCCTGGGGGAGCGTTACGGGACGGCGGCGCGGTTCATCCTGAACTACGATTTTACCTTTCTGGCCATCCTTCTTTCGGAGAAGGGGGAAGGCACGGTCCGCCATGGCCGCTGTGCCGCCCATCCCGTCCACGGGCAGGACCGGCTGGAGAGCACGGAGGCACTGGCCCTGGCGGCGGACGAAAGCGTCATTTTAGCCTATTGGCAGGCCCGGGACGGCGTGGAGGATCACGACTGGTTCCACGGCCTGAAATACCGGGGAGCCTCCGCCGTTCTGGAGCGGGCTTACCGGAAGGCGGCGGCGGCCCGGCCGGAGTTTAACGCATCCACCCGCCGCCAGCTGGCAGCCCTGGCGGAATTGGAAAAGGAGAGCTGCCCCTCTATGGACCGGGCGGCGGACACCTTTGCCGTGCTGCTGCAAGGAGCCGCTCAGGCAGTGGACGAGCCGGTGCGGCGGCGGGTGCTGGAACAGATTTTTTACCACCTGGGCCGCTGGGTCTATCTGGTGGACGCGGCGGACGACCTGAAAAAAGACGCCGCTTCCGGGAATTACAATCCGGTGGCCCTGCGCTATGGGCTGGCGGACGGCCTCTGGACGGAGGAGGCCCGGAAGAGCTTTGCCGTCACGCTGGACCACTCCATTCACATGATGGCCACCGCCTTTGAGCTGTGGGACTTCGGCGTCTGGACGCCGGTTCTGGAAACCACCCTTTACGCCGGCCTTTTCCGCGTGGGAAAGGCGGTGCTGGACGGGACCTTCCGCGGAGGCGGAGGAAACAAGAGAGAAGCACAGGAGAAAAACACATGAACGATCCCTATCAGGTACTTGGCATTTCAGAGAACGCCTCCGACGAAGAGGTCAAACGGGCTTACCGGGAACTGGCGAGAAAATACCACCCGGACAACTATCACGACAATCCCCTGGCCGATCTGGCTCAGGAGAAAATGAAGGACATCAACGCCGCCTATGAAGAGATCAACAAACGGCGCAGCGGCGGCGGGGGAAGGGCCGGCGGTCCCGGCTCCGCATATGCCGGGAGCTGGCAGCAGTCTTACGGCTCCGGCGCGTCCTCTTCGGTGCTCCAGCAGGTCCGGGCCGCCATTCAGGTGGGGGATATCACCCGCGCCGAGGCACTTTTGAACAATGTCGGGGACCACAGTGCGGAGTGGAACTTCCTCAAGGGCGCAGTATGCTACCGCCGGGGCTGGATGGACGAGGCTATGCGGTATTACGAGACCGCCTGCCAGATGGAGCCCAATAACCCGGAATACCGGCGGGCGCTGAGCCTGATGCAGAACGGAGCGTCCTACCGGCCCGGAGGAGAGCCTTTCGGGACGCTGTGCGCCGGAAATCCCTGCCTGACCCTGTGCTGTGCCTATACGCTTTGCAACGGCGGCTACTGCTGCTTCATCTGAGACTGCTTGAACGGGAGGCTGTTCCATGGACGATTACCCGGCGAATGTTCCCGGCCAGGGCGACTACGGGGACCCATGGGTTTTCCAGCAGGTTCGGACCGCCATCCGGGAGGGGAAGTACGCCTGGGCGGAGACGCTGCTGGACGGAGTGAGGGACCATGGATCGGAGTGGCACTTTCTCATGGGTGCCCTGTGCCTCCGAAAAGGCTGGATGGACGAGGCAAAGCAGCACTATGAGTCCGCCACGCGGATGGAAGCAGGGAATGAGGAATACCGGAGGGCGGCAGAGCGGATGCGGAACGGGCCCTGCTACCATCCCAAGGAGAGGCCCTTCGGGACGCTGTTTGCTGAAAATCTCTGTGTAGGCCTGGGAGCCGCGTTTGTGTTTTGCGAGATCTGCGGCGCTTGCGGAACCTGCGGCTTCTGCGCAGGCACCTGTTATGTCTGCTCCCGAGGGATTGACATGATGCCGCACTGAGCGGGAACCCTTATTTGAGATTAGGAGGAAATCGTTTTGATCAAGAGCATGACCGGCTATGGCCGGGCCAGAGAGACCAGGAACAGTCGGGATATCACCGTGGAGGTCCGGGCGGTCAACAACCGCTATCTGGACTGTACGGTGAAGATGCCCCGACTGTATATCTTTGCTGAGGACGCCCTGAAGCAGCGGGTCCAGAAGGCGGTCTCCCGGGGGAAAGTGGATGTGTTCGTCTCTGTAGATGCCTCCGCCGCCGACGTGACCCAGGTGACGGTCAACCGGGAGCTGGCGGGGCAGTACGCCGCCGCCCTGAACGAGCTGGCGGAGGTCTGCGGCTCCGCGGACTACAAGGCGGCACCGGAGATTCTGGCCCGGTTCCCGGACGTGCTCTCCGTTACCAAGGCGGACGAGGACCTGGAGACCGTCAGCGCCGATCTCTGCGCCGTGCTGGACGTGGCCTTGAAGTCCTTTAATGTGATGCGGGGGGTGGAGGGCGCCCGGCTGGCGGAGGACATCGGAAACCGCCTCACTACTATTGAGAGCTGCACCACCCAGGTGGAGGCCCGCTCCCCGGAGACGGTGGCGGAGTACCGGGCCAAGCTCACCGCTCGGATGCAGGAGGTGCTGCAAAGCGCCTCCATCGACCCCCAGCGCATTTTGACTGAGGCGGCCATCTACGCCGACAAGGTGGCGGTGGACGAGGAGACCGTCCGGCTGCGGAGCCACACGGCCCAGCTGCGGACCATGCTGGAGGCCATGGAGCCTATGGGACGGAAAATGGATTTTCTGATCCAGGAGGTCAACCGGGAGGCCAATACCATCGGCTCCAAATGCGGCGACGTGGCCATTGCCCAGGTGGTGGTGAATATGAAGGCCGAGGTGGAGAAGATGCGGGAACAGGTGCAGAACGTGGAGTGAGTATGGAATTTATCAACATCGGCTTTGGAAGCATGGTCTCCCGGGAGCGGGTGGTGGGCATTGTGGGCCCCGACTCCGCGCCCATCCGCCGCATGACCCAGGAGAGCCGGGAGCGGGGGATGCTCATTGACGCAACCTATGGGCGGAAGACCGCCTCCATCTTCATCATGGACAGCGGCCATGTGATTTTATCGGCCCTGCCGACCGAGAAATTCGGAGCAGGGGAACAGGAGGAAGCATGAAAAAGGGAAAGACGTTCATCGTGTCCGGCCCCTCCGGTGTGGGAAAGGGAAGCGTGCTGAAGGTGCTGCTGGAAAAGCGGAAGGATGTGTATGTCTCCGTCTCCGCCACCACCCGTCAGCCCCGGGCCGGGGAGGAAAACGGCGTTCACTACCACTTCCTGGATGTGGACACCTTCCACGAGTGGATGGCCCAGGACGCATTCTTGGAGTACGCGGAGTATGTGGGCAATTTCTATGGCACGCCCAAGCGCTTTGTGGACGAGGCCATGGAGGCCGGCCGGGACGTGATTTTGGAAATTGACGTTCAGGGAGCCCTGCAAATCGCCCACAAGCGGCCGGAGGCCGTCCTCATTTTCATCGCTCCTCCCAGCTGGGAGGAGCTGGCCCGCCGCCTGACTCTCCGGGGCACCGACAGCCCGGAGAAGATTGAAAAGCGGCTTCTGCGGGCCAAGGTGGAGTGCCGGACCGCCGGAGCATATCACTATTTTGTCATCAACGATACCATAGAAAACGCCGCCATGGAGCTGGACGCCATCATGACGGCGGAGCACTGCCGCTCTATGGACCGTATGGAGATCATCAGCGGCAGCTGACGGCCATAGATTGAAGTGAAAGAAGTTTGAAAGGAAGTCGATTCACCATGATGCTGTATCCCGCCATGAGCAAACTCAATTCCTATATCCCCAACCGCTATATGCTGGTGAACGTGGTGGCCCGCCGGGCCCGCCAGATCGCCGAGGAGGCGGAGACAGCCGGCCTGCATCTGGACGAGAAGCCGGTAACTCTGGCCATACATGAGGTGGCCGACGGCAAGCTTACCTCCGGCGATGAGGCTGTCGCCGCCGAAGAGGCGTAAAGCCCTGGGGAATGGAGACCGCGTCCATTGTAAAAGTGGCGGTCAGCGCCGCGCCCTATCACATTGACAAGCCCTATGATTACCTCGTTCCAGCGGAACTGGAAGACCTGGCGGTTCCCGGCGTCCGGGTGACTGTGCCCTTTGGCCGGGGAAACCGGCTGTCGGAGGGGATCGTCCTTGCCCGGGGCGAGGGAAAGAAGGTCCGGGGATTAAAGGCCCTTTCCGCCGTGCTGGACCGGGAGCCGGTGCTGGACGGCGACGGGCTGGCCCTGGCCCTCTGGATGCGGCAGCGGTATTTCTGCACCATGTCGGAGGCAGTCCGGACCATTCTGCCCGCCGGGCTGTGGTACCGGCTTCAGGAAATCTGGCGGCTCCAAGCGGAGCTGGATCCGGAGACGGCCAAGGCCGCCGCCGGGGGTGTCCGCCATGGGACTGAGATTCTGGAAACGCTGGAGCGGTCCGGCGGTTCCGCCGGGCTGGACGCTCTGCGGGACGCACACGGCGACGGCGCGCTCCCGGCCCTCCGGGCTCTGGAAAAGGCGGGAGTCGTCTGGCATGAGACGGCGGCGCGGCAGAAGGTGGGGGACAAGACCCGCCGGATGGCGGAGCTGGCTCTCAGCGCGGAGGAGGCCCTGGCCCTGACGGAGGCGAAACGGCGCTCCTCACCCGCCCGCTATGAGGTGGTGAAGCTGCTGGCCGCCAATGGGAAAACCGCCTGTTCGGAAATCACCTATTTCACCGGCGCTTCTTCCCGGACCCTCCGGGGAATGGAAAAAGCGGGCCTGCTGGCCTTTTCCGAGGCGGAGGAGCTGCGGGTGTCTCAGCCGGAGAGCGTGGAGCCGGGACCGCCCATCCTGCTGAACGAGGAGCAGGAGGAGGCCTTCCGGAGTCTTTGCAGACTGGCGGCGGCGGGGCGGCCCTCCGGCGCACTGCTGCAGGGCGTGACCGGCAGTGGAAAGACCCAGGTCTATTTGCGTCTGGTCCAGGAGATACTATCCAAAGGAAAGACCGCCATTGTCCTGGTGCCGGAGATTGTGCTGACTCCCCAGATGATGGGGAAATTCGCCTCCTATTTCGGAGAAGACGCCGCCATGCTCCACAGCGGCCTCCGCATAACGGAGCGTTACGACCAGTGGAAGCGCATTCGCCGGGGGGAGGTCAAGGTGGTCCTGGGCACCCGCTCCGCCATCTTTGCTCCCCTGCAAAATCTCGGCGTCATCATCCTGGACGAGGAGCAGGAGGGTAGCTATCATTCGGAAAATCCGCCCCGGTATCACACCCGGGACGTTGCTAAATATCTCTGCGCCCGGGACAAGGCTCTGCTGGTCCTGGGCTCAGCCACGCCGTCCATTGAGACGGCCTGGGCAGCGGAGACGGGGCAGTACCACAAAGCGCAGCTCCGCCGCCGGTACAATGAACGGAGTCTGCCCCAGGTTCTTATCGCCGATCTCCGCCAGGAAGTCAAGGCCGGGAATCCCGGCCTTATTGGGGCGGAGCTCCGGCGGGAGCTGGAGCGGAACCTGGAGGCGGGGGAGCAAAGCATTCTCTTTTTGAACCGCCGGGGCAGCAGCCGGATGCTGCTGTGCGGGGAGTGCGGCCACGTGCCGGAGTGTCCCCGGTGCAGCGCGCCGCTGACCTATCACTCCGCCAACGGGCGGCTGATGTGTCACCACTGCGGCCATTCCCAGAGGAGCTTTGAAGCCTGTCCGGCCTGCGGCGGCATCATGAAGCGGGTGGGAACGGGCACGCAGAAGGTGGAGGAGGAACTGGCGGGCCTGTTTCCAGGCACGGCCATCCTGCGGATGGACGCGGATACCGCGGCGGAGGGACACGAGAAGCTGCTGCGGCGTTTTGAGAGGGAACGCATTCCCATATTGCTTGGCACGCAGATGGTGGCCAAGGGTCTGGACTTTGAAAACGTGACTCTGGTGGGGGTGCTGACCGCCGATCTCTCCTTGTATCTGGAACATTACCGGGCGGCGGAGCGGACTTTCAGCCTGCTGACTCAGGTGGTGGGCCGGGCGGGCCGGGGCGGCAAAGCCGGCCGGGCGGTCATCCAGACCTACACGCCGGAAAACGATGTGATTCAGTGTGCCGCCCGGCAGGACTACGGTCGTTTTTATGAGAGTGAAATCCGGATGCGGAGGCTCCGCCGCCTTCCGCCCTTTGCGGACCTGTTCACCATCACCCTTTCCGGCGTGGAAGAGGGGGCAGTCCTCCGGGCGGCCATCGCCGTCCGGGATACGCTGCGACGGCGCTTCGGGGACAGCGAGGTCCTGGGCCCCGCCCCGGCCCCGGTGCTGAAGGTGAACAACCGCTACCGCTACCGCGTCCTGCTGGCAGGGAAAAACGACAAAGAGACCCGGGAGGAAATCGGCGGGTTGCTGAAAGCCTTTGCCGGAAACAGCGCCAACCGGGGATTCAACATTTTCGCGGAGTGCAACGCCGCGGACTAGGAGGTTTCAACAATGGCATTGCGTAAGATCGTGGTGCAGGGCGAGGACTGCCTGAATAAGGTCTGCCGCCCGGTGACGGACTTCAACCGCCGTCTGCATGCGCTGATGGATGACCTGCTGGAGACGCTTACCGAAGCGGGAGGCGCGGGACTGGCGGCTCCTCAGGTGGGCGTGCTTCGCCGGGCCTGTGTGGTGATGGACGACGATACGGAGGAATACATTGAGCTGATTAATCCCACCATTGTCGACCAGAGCGGGGAGCAGAGAGGGCCGGAGGGGTGTCTCAGCGTCCCGGGGAAGTGGGGGCTTGTGACCCGGCCCCATTATGTGCGGGTGCGAGCCCAGGACCGGGACGGCAATTGGTTTGAGGTGGAGGGCGAGGGCCTGACAGCCCGCTGCTTCTGCCATGAGCTGGAGCATCTGGACGGCCATCTCTACACGGAGCACATCGAGCGCTTTCTGACAGATGAGGAAGTGGAGGAGTATTTCCAGCAGGAAGAGGGGGCGGGCTGATGCGCATTCTCTTTATGGGTACGCCGGATTTCGCCGTGGCCTCCCTCCGCCGTCTGGTGGAGGACGGGCATGAGCTCTGCGGCGTCCTGACTCAGCCGGACAAACCGAAAAATCGAGGACACAAGCTCATGCCAACGCCTGTAAAGGAGTATGCCCTCACAAAGAATCTGGCGGTATTCCAGCCCGTAACACTGCGGAATGCGGAGAGTCTGGAGCTGGTGCGCTCTTTGAAGCCGGAGCTGATTGTGGTGGCGGCCTATGGCAAGCTGTTGCCGGAGGATATTTTAAACGTGCCGCCGCTGGGCTCCATCAACGTCCACTCGTCCCTTCTGCCCAAGTACCGGGGGGCGGCCCCCATCAACTGGGCGGTGCTGAACGGGGAGACGGAAACCGGCGTGTCCATCATGTATATGGCCAAGGAGCTGGACGCGGGGGACGTGATCCTGCAAAAATCCACGCCCATCGGGGAGACGGAGGACGCCCAGTCCCTCACCGGGCGTTTGGCGGAGCTGGGGGCGGAGGCCCTGTTCGAAACCGTCAGGGCCTTGGCGGAGGGAACGGCCGCCCGCACGCCCCAGGACCACGAGAAGCACACCTACGCCCCCATGCTGGGGAAGGAGCTCTCTCCCGTGGACTGGACCCGCTCCGCCCATGAGATCAGCTGTCAGGTCCGGGGACTGATTCCATGGCCCTGCGCTGTCACGGACGTCATCAGCGGCGAGGAAATGAAGCTCTGGTCCGTCCTGGAGACCGGGGAGAAAACTGCGGCCCGGCCCGGCGTCATTACGGCGGCAGGAAAACTGGGGATTGACGTTGTCTGCGGCGACGGAAAGGTTCTTCGGGTGACGGAGCTTCAGGCCAAGGGCGGAAAACGCATGACCGCCGCCGCCTATTTGCTGGGACATCCCATTCAACGCTAAAATTCGAGGGTGCTTATGCCTTATTATTATGGTGGCTATGGAGACTTCCTGGCCAACAATGTCTATTTCCTTCTGCTGATTCCGGCGGTGCTTCTGTCCCTCTGGGCTCAGATGCAGGTCAGCGGCAGCTTCAACAAGTACAGCAAGGCTGCCAACCGCCGGCGGCTCACCGGAGCCCAGGCAGCGGAGGCGGTGCTCCGGGCGAATGGGGTCTATGATGTGCCCGTCACCTCCACTTGGGGGAAGCTGACGGACCACTATGACCCTCGGGACAACACCATCTATCTCTCCCAGGCGGTTTACTCCGCCTCCACTGTGGCGGCGGTTGGTGTGGCGGCTCACGAGGCGGGCCACGCCGTCCAGTACGCTGTGGGCTACGCCCCCATCCGCTTGCGGAGTGCCATTGTGCCCATAACGAACCTGGGGTCCCGCTGTTCCATGATTCTGCTTTGCATCGGACTGCTGTTTTACAGCCAGAGCCTGTTTCTGGCGGGCATCCTGCTGTTTTCTCTGACCACCTTTTTCCAGCTGGTGACTCTGCCGGTGGAGTTCAACGCCTCCCGCCGGGCTTTGGAGACCATAGAGAGCCGGAATCTGCTGGACGATGAGGAGCTGGCGGGGGCCCGAAAGGTTCTCCGGGCGGCGGCGCTGACCTATGTGGCAGCTTTGCTGATGTCTGCCCTGCAATTGCTGCGCTATGTGCTGATTTTCCTGGGCCGGAACGGCGGGCGCGACAGCCGCGGCAGCGGAGGCCGGCGATGAGCGCCCGGAAGGAGGCGCTGGCCGTCCTGACCGCCTGCCGTGTGCGGGGGGCCTGGGCGGATGCCGCGCTGGGCGCCCATTTGAAGGCGCTTTCCCCGGCTGACGCGGGGCTTTGCAGTCGAATTGTCTACGGTGTCATCCAGAACGAGACGCTGCTGGACTTTTATCTCTCTGGCTTCTGCTCCCAGAGGCTGGAGCACCTCCAGCCGCCTTTGGCGGATGTCCTGCGAATCGGGGCTTATCAGATTCTCTTTTTGAATCGGGTGCCCGACAGCGCCGCCGTCCACACGTCGGTGGAGCTTGCGAAGGGAGCGGGAAGGGGACAGGCGTCGGGCTTGGTCAACGCCGTCCTCCGGCGGCTCTGCCGGGAGAAGGAGACGCTGCCCGCCATCCCGGATCGGGATGAGGCCAAGTACCTCTCCATCCGCTACAGCCACCCCAAATGGCTGGTGAAGCGCCTGCTGGCCCTGTTGGGCCGGGAGGGGGCGGAGGCGTTTTTGTCCAACAGCAACAGCCAGCCTCCCGCCGCCGCGCAGGTCAACATATGCCGCTGTTCCGACGGAGAGGCCCGGAATGCCCTGGAGGCCGAGGGCGTTGGGGCGGAGCCCCATTCCTGGCTGCCGAACTGCCTGCTGCTGCAGGGCACGGGAGATCTGGAGCGTTTGAAGACGTTTCAGGACGGCATGATCTACATTCAGGACCCGGCGGCCCGTCTGGTGGCACTGGCGGCGGACCTCAAGCCCGGGGACCGGGTGCTGGACGTCTGTTCCGCCCCCGGGGGGAAGTCCTTTGCCGCCGCCATCGCCATGGGGGATCGAGGGAAAATCGTCTCCTGCGACCTCCACGAAAACAAGCTGAAGCGCATCCGGGAGGGCGCGGCCCGGCTGGGTCTGTCCTCTATCCGTACGGAAGCCGCCGACGGGCGAATCTTCCGGGAGGCGTGGCAGGGGGCCTTTGATCTGGTGCTGGTGGACGTGCCCTGCTCCGGCCTGGGCATTCTCCGCAAGAAGCCGGATATCCGGCGAAAAAAAGCGGACGACCTCTTCACTCTTCCGGTGATTCAAAGTGCCATTCTGGAAAACGCCGCCCGCTATGTCCGTCCCGGCGGGACTCTGCTGTACTCCACCTGTACCATTCTGCCGGAGGAGAACGAAGAGGTGACGGACGCATTTCTGGGAACCCACCCGGAGTTTTCCCGGGAAAGGTTCACCCTGCCGGGGCCGATTGGAGCGGTGGAGGGCCGGCTGACCCTTTGGCCCCATCTTCATGAGACCGACGGCTTTTACATCTGCCGCATGACGCGGCGCGTTTGAGGCGAATCATGACCGATATCAAATCCATGACCCTCCCGGAGCTGCGGGATTTTCTCCAGAGCATGGGGGAGCCCGCCTTCCGGGGAAAGCAGGTCTTCTCCTGGCTGAGCCGGGGCGTGAGTTCCTTCGATGAAATGTCCAACCTGCCCCGCTCCCTGCGGGAGCGCTTGCAGGAAAGCTGTGCCCTGAGCGTTCCCAAAGCCGCCCGGAAGCAGGTGTCCGCCAGGGATGGTACCATCAAATATCTCTGGGAGCTGGCGGACGGCAACTGCATCGAGTCCGTGCTGATGCGCTACCATCACGGGAATACCGTGTGCATCTCCTCCCAGGTGGGCTGCCGGATGGGTTGCGCCTTCTGTGCGTCCACCATTGCCGGAAAGGTTCGAGACCTGACCCCGGGAGAGCTGCTGGATCAGGTGGTCTTCACCCAGAAGGACTCCGGGGCCCCTGTTTCCAACATTGTGCTGATGGGCATTGGCGAGCCCATGGACAACCTGGACGCCGTGCTGAAATTCCTGGAGATTGTGAACCATCCCGACGGGTTGAACATCGGGATGCGGCATATCTCCCTGTCCACCTGCGGCGTCCTGCCCGGCATCCGCCGTTTGGCGGAACTGGGGCTGCAATTGACCCTGTCCGTCTCCCTCCACGCGCCGGACGGCGAGACCCGCTCCAGGCTTATGCCGGTCAACCGGGCCTATGACGTGGAGAAGCTGTTTTCCGCCTGCCATGACTATTTTGAGAAAACCGGGCGGCGGATCTCCTTTGAGTACGCCATGATCGACGGCGTGAATGACCAGGACTGGCAGGCGGACCTCATTTCCAAGCGTCTGCGGGGGATGCCCGGCCATGTGAACCTGATTCCGCTGAACGACGTGACGGAAAGCCCCTTCCGGCCCTCCCGCCGGACGGCGGCGTTTCAAAAGCGCCTGGAGTCCCACGGCCTCACCGCCACCGTGCGGCGGAGCCTGGGTGGAGATATAGACGCCGCCTGCGGACAGCTCCGCAGGAAAGCAGAGAAAGGGGAGGATTCCCAATGATGAACCTATGGAGCATGACCGACACGGGCCTTGTCCGGAAAGAGAATCAGGATGCCTATGCGGTGAAGACGGCCTTTGGCCACACCATCTGCGTGGTCTGCGACGGAATGGGCGGGGCCGCCGGCGGGCAGCTGGCCAGCCGCATTGCCGTGGATACCTTTTCCGCGGAGATGGAAAAGCGCTTGTCCCAGGGGGCAAAGCCGGACCGGCTGCGGGAGATTTCCGTGGTGGCGGTGGCCCTGGCCAACCGCGCCGTTCGGGAGGCCGCCAGGACCTCGAAGGAGTACCAGAGCATGGGAACCACCCTGGTTTCCGCGGTCTCTTTTGACGGTGGCGTGGTCATTGCCAATGTAGGAGACAGCCGGGCCTATCATATCAATCGAGAACGCATCCATCAGGTTACACGGGATCACTCCCTGGTGGAACACATGCTGGAGCGGGGGGACATCACCGCGGAGGAAGCCCGCCGGCACCCCAACCGGAACCTCATCACCCGGGCCCTGGGCCCGGATGTGGACCCGGAGTGCGACTGCTACACCTGCCAGCTTCTGCCGGGGGATTTTCTCCTGCTGTGCACCGACGGGCTGGTAAACACCGTGACGGATGAGGAGATCATGCACGAGGTCCTCCACGGCGATACGAACACCTGTATGGAACGTCTGCTGGCCATCTCCAAGAGCCGGGGCGCGTCGGACAATGTCACCGTCGTCCTGGCGAAGAAACTGTAAGGAAGGAGGAGCTGCATGGATCAGTACATTGGAAAAATGCTGGACAACCGCTATGAAATTCTGGAGCGCATCGGCACCGGAGGCATGGCGGTGGTCTACAAGGCGAAATGCCACCGGCTCAACCGCCTTGTGGCGTTGAAGATTTTAAAAAGCGATCTGGCCCAGGACGAGGATTTCCGCCGCCGGTTCAACGCGGAATCCCAGGCCGTAGCCCAGTTGTCTCACCCCAACATCGTGTCGGTCTACGACGTAAGCCGGGGAGGGGACACGGAATATATTGTTATGGAGCTCATCGATGGCATTACGCTGAAGCAGTATATGGAGAAGCGGGGCCAGCTGAACTGGCGGGAGTCCCTGCACTTCATCACCCAGATCATGCGGGGCCTCAGTCATGCCCACAGCCGGGGCATTGTCCACCGGGACATCAAGCCCCAGAATGTCATGGTCCTCCGGGACGGCAGTGTGAAGGTGGCCGATTTCGGCATTGCCTGTTTGGAGAACTCCGCCCAGACCTTGACTCAGGAGGCCCTGGGCTCCGTCCACTATATCTCTCCGGAGCAGGCCAGAGGAGAGCGGACCGACGCCCGGAGCGACATCTACTCCTCCGGCGTGGTCATGTATGAGATGCTTACCGGGCGGCTTCCCTTTGAGGGGGATTCCGCTGTGTCCGTGGCCATTCAGCACCTCAGCGCCGTGCCGCTGCCCCCCCGGGAGCTGAATGGAGAGATTCCGGCTCAGCTGGAGCTGATCTGCATGAAGGCCATGACTCCGGACCTCAGCCGCCGCTATTCCTCTGCCGACGCCATGATTGCCGATTTGGAGGACTTTCGGAAGAATCCCAATATCAACCTGGATTTCACCATGGTGGATCTCCGGCCGGAGGAACCGGCGGAACCCACCCAGCCCATCCGGACCTATGACCGGACCCTCCATCCCGCATCCAAGAGCCGGGGGGAGCGGGAACCGGAGCGGGTTCGGGAGCGCTGGAGGGACTATGATGAGGACGACTACGAGCCGCCCCGGCGGAGCGGCGGAGGCGCGGGAGTCAAGGTACTGGTGGGCGTGGCCATCGTGCTGGCCCTGGCCCTGGCGGCGGTGCTGTTCAAGATGGTCTCCGAGTCCATCCAGCAGCAGAGCCAGGAACCCCAGACCTTCGTGGTGCCTTCGGTGCTGGGGTATACGCCGGAGCAGGCCGCCGACATGGCCGGTGTGAAGGACGTCTTTACCGTGGTGAAAAAGGGAAGCGAATTTAGCAGCGAGTATTCCGAGGGAACCATCGTTCGGCAGAATCCTGATCAGGGAAGCCACCGCAAGGGCGATAACCTGACCATTGAGGTCTGGGTCAGTGCCGGGGAGGACATCGGCGTGATGCTGGACGTCACCAACAAAACCGTGGCCCAGGCCAATGTAATCCTGAAAAGCCTGAAAGAGAAGTACAACCTGGAGGTCCTGGCCGACGAGGCGGAAATGGAGTTCAGCGACGAGATCACCGAGGGCTTTATCATCCGCAGTGAACCAGCCGAGGGAGAGGAACTGAAGGATGGAGATGTCATCCGCCTGATTGTCAGCAAGGGGCGGGACACCAAGCCCGTGCTGGTTCTCAACTTCGTCGGTATGCAGATCGACAAGGTGCTGCGGACCCTGAACGACTCCCTGCACCTGGTCTGCGGCGAGGGCGACATCGAATATGTGGAGGACGAGGCCGAGCCCAACAGCGTAATCTGGCAGAGCCTGGAGCCCCTTACGACAGCAGAGGAAGGAGACACCATCAAATTCAAGGTCAGCAAGGGGATCACCGTCAAAGAAATGTCCATCGGAATCCCTCTGCCCCAGGACGGAGGCACGACGGTCCTGGTGGAGGTATACGTGGGGGACGAGGCGAATCCGCAGTATGCCGAGCGGGTAGCCTGTTCTGACATGACGGCCAACGTGACGCTCACCGGCTCCGGCACGCAGACCATCAAAGTCTATTTTGACGGTGTACTTGCCCAGGATCAGACCCAGGAACTACAATTTGAATGATATGACGGGACGCATTCAAAAGGCCCTCAGCGGCTTCTACTATGTGGACACTGGCGAGACGGTCCTGCAATGCCGGGCCAGGGGAAAATTCCGCAAAGAAGGGATTTCCCCCCTGGTAGGGGACCGGGTGGAGGTCCGGGAGCTGGGCGGCGGCGAGGGGGTTGTGGAGAAGATTCTGCCCCGGCAGAACTCCTTCTCCCGGCCTGCCGTGGCCAATATCGACCAGCTGGTGGTCATTGCCTCCGCCGCCATCCCCAGGACGGACCCCTTTCTCATCGACCGGGTGGCCTCCATCGCGGCGCTGAAGGACTGCGCCGTGGCGGTGGTGCTGAACAAGTGCGATCTGGACCCAGCGGACGCCCTGTATGACATTTACCGTGCCTCCGGTTTCCCAACACTGCGGGTCAGTGCGGAAACCGGGGCTGGAATGGAGGAGTTGAAGTCCCTGATAACCGGGAAGCTGTCTGCCTTTACAGGCAACTCCGGCGTAGGGAAATCCAGCATCTTGAATGCACTGGACTCCAATTTCCGGCTGCAAGTGGGGGAGGTCAGCATGGCTCTGGGCCGGGGACGGCATACCACCCGCCATGTGGAGCTGCACCGCCTCTCCTGCGGGGCGGAGGTGGTGGATACCCCTGGTTTTTCCTCCTTTGATGCAGAGGAGCTGGATCTGGAGCTGAAACGCCGTCTGCCGGAAACCTTCCTGGAGTTTACCCCCTATCTGGGGGAGTGCCGCTTTGTGGGGTGCAGTCATACCCGGGAGAAGGGCTGTGCCGTGCTGGCGGCCCTGAGCCGGGGGGACATTCAAAAGAGCCGCCATGCCAGCTATCTCCGTCTCTATGAGGAGCTGAAGCCCCTCCGGGACTGGCAGGAGAAAAAGTGAGAAAACGCCGCCCCCAAAATGGAGGCGGCGTTTTTTACACCATGGACGGTCCTACTGTATATACTGGAAGGGAAGGAAAGGAGGCGTGGTGCAATGAATTGTAGAAACGGGAACTTTGGCAACTTTGGAATGGGGGGCTGCGGAAACGGCGGCGGGATTCGCCTGTTGGGCCTGTTCGCCGTGGCCCTGGGCGCGGGGATTCTGATTGCCGCGGTGTTTCCGGTGGGTGTGCTGATGTTCCTGGTTGCGTTTCTGCTGATTGGCTGCGGCTGCGTCTGCTGCCGGCGTTGAGGACAGAGAGGAGGCGTCATATGAATATCGTGGTTTGGAAATCCCCTAAAATGCTTCGGGGCATCTTGAAAAAGATTTTCAAGGTCTGAAACATATCCTGCCCCGGCGGCGCATAGAGTAGGACATGGATTCTATGCCTGCCGGGAAAGGAAGGAGTTCTTCATGGAACTGGATTTGAAAAAAGTGTCTTTGGACGCTTACGACATGGGCGGGGAGCTGACCCTGACCCAAGAGGAGACGGCGGAAACCATCGTACCGGATTACTGCCCGGACATTGCCCGCATTATCCAGACAGACGGGAAGGTTTACTTACACAGTCGGGAGCTGCGGGAGGGGAAAGCAGAGCTGTCCGGCACGGTCCGGGTCACGGTGCTCTATACCCCCGACGGAGAGAGCGGCGTCCGTACACTGGAATTTGCCATTCCCTTCACTGCCGAGAGTGACGGCCGGGCTCTGCCGGGCTGTCAGCATCTGACGGCGGAGACGGAGACGGAGTTTCTGGAAGCCCGGATGCTGAATCCCCGTAAGATTTTCACCCACTGCAAGCTGGTGACTCACGTGACCGGCTATCAGCGCAAGCCGCTGGTGTTCTGCGCGGACACGGAGGCGGAGCCGGGGATCCAGGTGGAAAAGCGCCAGGAGGGTCAGCACGCCATCCTGCTGACCCACATTGCGGAAAAGGATTTTACCTTCACCGAAGAGATGAACCTTTCCCCGGGCCGGGAGGGAGCGGCGGAGCTGCTGACCAGTCAGGTTTCCAGCACGGTAACAGAGTCGAAGATCGTGGGAAGCAAGCTGATTTTCAAAGGTGTTTTTTCCATCAGCCTACTTTACCGGGACAACAACGGCGGCTGTGGTTCCGCCTCTGCGGAGCTGCCTTTTTCCCAGATTATGGAGGTGGAGGGGGCCGTGGAGGGCTCTGCCGCCAGCCTGCAATTGCAGCTCACCGGTACGGACCTGCAAATTGACGGCGATGACCCGGAGGGCCGCCAGATTGCGGTGACGCTGTACCTTCACGCCACGGCTCTGCTCCGGGAGGAGCAGGAGCTGACCCTGCTCAGCGACCTGTATTCCACGGCCTATGACATGACCTACGAGGCCGCGCCGTTGAATATTACCAGCTTCTGCGAGAACCTGACCCGCCGCCAGACCCTGCGGGAGGTATTGGAAATCGGCGTGGTGGCGGAGTCCATTCTGGCTCTGTCCGCCAAATGCGGCGCGGTATCCGTCAGCCGGGAGGGAAGCCTGGCTGTTCTCCGGGCGGGAGTGACGGTCCGGGCCATGTATCTGGATGAGGGCGGTGTGCCTCTGGTGGCAGAGCGGAGCCTGGACGCAGGCTGTCAGCTGGAACTGCCGGAGGACTGCCGGATTACCGCCCGGGCTGTCTGCACGGAGGAAATCCAGGGCACCCTGGGGGACCGGGGCATTGAGGTCCGCTTCCCTGTAGACTTCCACGTGGAGGCGGCGGCCCGGGTGAAAAAGGTCTGCGTCTCCGCCGCCAAGCTGGACACGGAGACCACCAAGGATCTGGGCGGTGCGCCCTCCCTGGTCCTGCGGTGCATCGGGCGGCAGGAGAGCGCCTGGGATCTGGCGAAGAAATACAACACCACCATTGCTGCCATACTTTCCGCCAATCAGTTGGAGGGGGAAGGGGACATTCCCCAGGACCAAATGCTGCTGATTCCCAGAAAGAGAGCCTGAAAAGAGGGCGGGAGACCATTCTCCCGCCCTCTTTTTCTGTAAAGGAAAATACCGTTTCGGATATTGAGCTTCAGCTGTTTGCATATCGAGAGAGAAACTGCTTGGTCCGTTCCTCCTTCGGGTGGTCAATGACCTCCCGGGGGTCGCCCTGTTCCACGATAACGCCGCCGTCCATGAAAATTACCTGATCCGCTACGTCCCGGGCAAAGGCCATTTCATGAGTGACAATAATCATGGTAGTCTTTTGCTCCGCCAGAGAGCGGATGACCCGCAGAACCTCTCCGGTGAGCTCTGGGTCCAGGGCGGAGGTGGGCTCATCAAAGCAGAGAATGTCCGGGTGGAGGGCCAGAGCCCGGGCAATGGCCACCCGCTGCTGCTGCCCGCCGGAGAGCTGATGAGGGTAGTGGTCCGCCCGGTCGGCCAGCCCCATCCGAGCCAGCAGCTCCCGGCCCGCCTTCACAATGTCCTCCTTGTGCTCACCGCCCCGCTCCTTGGCCAGCAGCTCCCGGGCCAGGGTGACATTTTGCAGGGCCGTGTACTGGGGGAAGAGGTTGAAGTTTTGGAATACCAGACCGAAGTGAAGCCGCTTTTGGCGGATGTCCTTCTCCGCCTGGGTGGAGGGGTCCGCGGCGTCAAAAATGACGCCGCCCCTCACGGCAATGGTGCCATGATCCGGCCGTTCCAGGAAGTTCAGACAACGGAGCAGAGTCGTCTTGCCGGAACCGGAGGAACCGATGATGGAGAGGGCCTGCCCCTCCTCCAGGGAAAAACTGATATCGCTGAGGACCTGCGTGTCCCCGAAGTGCTTTTCAATGTGTTGGACTTCTAAAATCGCCATGGCTGTTAAACTCCTCTCAACGGAAATATTCCAGCTTCTTTTCCAGCTTCCCCAGGAGGATGGTCGCCACGCCGCTGAACACAAGGTAGTACACCGCCGTAAAAAACAGCGGCCACACCAGTCCGGCATAGCCTTGGTTGCCCTTCATGAAGGATTCGCCCATCCAGATGACCTCCTGCAGGGCAACGACCCGGGCCAGGGAGGTGTCTTTAACCAGGGTGATGATCTCGTTGGACATGGGAGGGACGATTCGCTTGACCATTTGCAGCAGCGTAATCTTAAAGAAAATCTGCCGCTTTGTCATGCCCAGCACCAGTCCGGCCTCCTGCTGTCCTGCGGGTACGCCCTGGATGCCGCCCCGGTAGATTTCCGAGAAATAGCAGGCGTAGTTGATGACAAAGGCCACTGCTACGGCGGTGAACCGCCCGGACTCGCCGCCGCTCCAGATAGGAACGCCCTTCAAGCCGGGCACATAGTAGAGCGCGATGATCTGGAGAACCAGAGGCGTGCCCCGAACCATCCAGACGACGGTTTTTGTCAGCCACCGCAGGGGCGGGATGCGGCTCATGGAACCGAAGGAGATCACCAGACCCAGGGGGACGGCCCCTACCAGCGTGACGAAAAAGAGCTGAAGGGTTTTGATAAAGCCGGTATTCAAGGCGTTCAGGACCGTCAGAAATTCGGTGGAGCTAAAAAAGGAAAGCATGGAATCGTCCTCTCATTGAAAATTTCGGGGAGGAGAACCGTCCAAAGGCAGAGAGGAAACCTCTCTGCCTTTGCGGATTCAAAACGGGGAAGGGCTTACTCGAGAATCAGGGACTCCTGCACGCCATACGTGGTGCCGGTCTCCAGAACGGAGCCGTCGGCAATGGCGGCGGCCCAGAAGGTGTTCCAGGCGTCTGCCAGATCGGACCCCTTGCGGAAGCCCACGCCGTACTCCTCGGACTCCAGGCCCTGGGCGGTGTTCAGGTTGACGGTATAAGTAAGATTCGCATAGTTGGTTCCTTCGCCAATCATGGCTCCGGCCATCAGCAGGTCTATAACGGCGGCGTCGGCGGTTCCAGCGGAGACTTCCATCAGAGCATCGGCCTGTTTGGCCACAGCGGTGGTAGAGGCTCCCAGGGCTTCGGCGGCATCCTCGCCGGCAGAGCCGGATTCCACGGCCACGTTCAGGCCCTCCAGGCTGGTGAGGTTCTCAAAGTCCGCGGCCTTGTCGGCAGGGACCACCAGCACCTGGGCATTGAGGCAGTAGGCGTTTCCGGTGTCCATAGCCGCTTTGACTTCGTCATTCAGGGTCATGCCGTTCCAGACACAGTCGATGCTTTTGGCATTCAGTTCCATGACTTTGTAATCCCAGGTGATTTCCTGGAACTCAACCTTGATGCCCAGACTTTCGGCGAAGGCGGATGCCATATCGGCGTCAAAGCCAATCCAATTGCCGTCGGCGTCCCGGTAGTCCATAGGGGCAAAGTCCGTCATGCCTACCACCAGCGTTCCCTTGCCCTGGACATAGGCCAGATCGCTTTCGGCGTCCGCCTGACCGCTCCCGGCATCACCGGCCGTCTGGTCCTCCGGTGGAACGGCAGAGGCGCTTCCATCGGCATTTCCGTCCTTGCCGCCGCAGGCGGCCAGGCTCAGAACCACAGCAAGGGCCAGCAGGAGGGCCCATAATTTCTTGCTTTTCATCATGCTTTCATCCTCCAAAATGGAACAGGCGGGCCTGTTCGTTTAATACATTAGCAGTTTACCATATTAAAGAACCGCTGTAAAGCATGATTTCGACCAAATCGGCCCGGGAGGCAGAGAAACTTCCTTGTGCGTTTTCTCCAAAACAAGACGGGCTGTCATACTTTTGCCTCTTGGGACATAGAGTGGAAACATGAATATGGAGCGGAAAAAGGACGGGATGCTATGAACACGACCATCTATCAAAATATCGCCACCCGCACGGCGGGAGATATCTACATCGGCGTGGTGGGCCCGGTGCGGACCGGCAAGTCCACCTTCATCAAGCGCTTCATGGAAACCCAGGTGATTCCCAACATTGAAAATGTGTACCGCAAGGAGCGGGCCCGGGATGAGCTGCCGCAGAGCGGCTCCGGCCGGACCATCATGACGGCGGAGCCCAAGTTTGTCCCGGAGGAGGCGGCCCAGGTGCAGCTGCCCGACGGCGCGTCCTTCTCCGTGCGGCTCATCGACTGTGTGGGCTACATGGTCCGGGGGGCTATCGGACAGTTTGAGGATGACGCTCCTCGGATGGTGACGACCCCCTGGTACGACCACGAGATTCCCATGACGGAGGCGGCGGAGATCGGCACCCGGAAGGTGATCTCGGAGCACTCCACCATCGGCATTGTCATCACCACCGACGGCTCCGTCTCCGACATTCCGCGGGAGGATTACCTGGAGGCGGAGGAGCGGGTGGTCCGGGAGCTCCAGGAGCTGGGAAAGCCCTTCATCGTTCTTCTGAACTCCGTGGACCCCAAGAGCGACCGGGCGGAGGCCATCGCCCGGGACATCGCCTCCCGCTACGAGGTGAACTGCGTTCCGGTGAACTGCCTGGATCTGGGGGAGGAGGATGTGGCGGATATCCTGCGGGCCGTTCTCTATGAGTTCCCCATGCAGGAGCTGGACCTGTTCCTGCCCCCCTGGGTGGACGCCCTGCCCACGGAACACCCCATCAAGGCCAGCCTCTACGACGCGGTGCGCCAAGGGACCTCTCAGCTCCAGCACATTCGGGAGGTGGACGGCGTCATCTCCGCCCTGGGGGCCTGTGAAAACATCAGTGAGGCTAAAATCACCTCCATCGACCTGGGCACCGGCGTGGCGGCAGCCAGCCTCAGCCTGCCCCGGGAGCTGTTTTACCACACGCTGTCGGAGCAGTCCGGCTTTGAGGTGGGGGACGACGGGGATTTGATGAGCCTGCTGACCCGTCTGGCGGCGGTGAAGGCGGAGTATGACAAGGTGTCCGGAGCCCTGCGGGACGTGAAGGAGACGGGCTACGGCATTGTGGTGCCCAGCATTGATGAGCTGAAGCTGGAGGAGCCGGAGATCATGAAGCAGGGAGGCCGCTACGGCGTGAAGCTGAAGGCCAGCGCCCCCAGCATCCATATGATCCGGGCGGACATCGAGACGGCGGTTTCTCCCATTGTGGGGAACGAGAAGCAATCGGAGGACATGGTGAATTATCTCCTCCAGGAGTTCGAGGGGGACACCAGCAAGATCTGGCAGTCCAACATCTTTGGCCGGAGCTTCCATGAACTGGTCAGCGACGATCTCCAGGGAAAGCTGAAGCGGATGCCAGACGATGCCCGGAAAAAGCTCCAGGAGACCCTGACCCGCATCATCAACGAGGGAAGCGGCGGGCTGATCTGCATTATCCTATAACGAAAACCGGACATGGGATTTCCCATGTCCGGTTTTGCTATGGAAGCTCCTCCCGCAGGGGCTTCCGTGCATATTTCAAAAACTCCTCCCGGACGGCGCCAAGTTTCTTGTAAACCTCCCGGCCCTCCTCCAGAGTCATGCCCCGGTTCTCATCACTGGGCTGGTCTTCGCCGGGATCAAAGACGTCGTTTTCCCAGAGGCACACCGGGCAGATGTAGGCAGTGGCATCCTCCTTGGGAACGGGAAAGGTTTTGCAGCCGCAGCAGGGGCAGGGAAATTTCCCCAGCACAGGCACCTGTTCCACCGTTTCCGGCACGGGCGGCGTTTGTCCCGGTGCGGATGTCTGTTCATGGACCGCTGACGGATAGAACGAATGTTTTCCTCTCACAGCGCCGTCCCGTTCTTCGGCATATGCAGGCCCGACAGGTCCACGCCTTCCAGCTCCAGCAGGAACCGCTTTTTCTCCACACCTCCGGCATAGCCCGTCAGGCTGCCGTCCGCTCCCACCACCCGATGGCAGGGAATGAGGATGGAGATTGGGTTGTGCCCCACGGCTCCGCCAACGGCCTGGGGAGAGGCGGGGACCCCGGCGGCTTTCAGCTTCTCCGTCAGCGCGCCGTAAGTTGTGGTTTTCCCAGAGGGAATCTCCAGCAGCAGCTTCCACACCCTCTGCCGGAACGCGCTTCCCCTAGGGGCCAGGGGAGGCAGGGGAGGGAGTTCCCGCTTCTCAAAGCAGGCGTCCAGCCACGCCGCCGCCTGGCGAAAGACCGGCAGATCTGGCCGCTCCTCCGTCTCTACCTCCAGACCGGCGGCAAAATACTTCTGGCCCTCCAGCCACAGCCCGATAATCGCTTCCCCATCGGAAGCAAGGGACAGTGGGCCCAGGGGAGAGGCCAGCTTCGTCAAATAGGTCATACCCGGCGCCTTCCTTTCGTTGTGTTTTTATGGGATGCTTCCATTATACCAGAACAAACGTATCATAGCAACCCCTTTTTCCGCCCGCTCTTGCAAGGCGGCCCGACTCGTGCTACTATAGAACTATGTAAAAAACCGAAACGAAAGGAGCGACCTCCATGCTGCTTGCCATCGACGTGGGCAACTCCAACACCTCTGTAGGCCTGTTTGACAAGAACAAAACCCTTCGCTTCCTGGCCTCTCTGGATACGGACAGCCGGAAGACCGCCGACCAGATCAGCATTGACCTGATGAACCTCTTTGCCCTCTACCATTTCAGCTATAAGGATGTCACCGGGGCCATTTTGTGCAGTGTAGTGCCGCCGCTGAACTTCATGATGGAAAAGGCCCTGACCCGCCTTTTGGGCAAGCCCCCCATGGTGGTGGGTCCCGGCGTGAAAACCGGGTTGAATATCCGCCTGACGGTCCAGACTCAGGTGGGGGCGGACATTGTGGCGGACGCCGTAGCGGCGCTGGAGAAGTTCACGCCTCCCATCATCACCATTGACATGGGAACCGCCACCACCATTGGAGTGATCTCCGAGGGACGGACCTACGAGGGGGGCCTCCTTCTGCCGGGTGTCAACGTCTCGCTGGAGGCCCTGAGCCATCGAGCGGCCCAGCTTCCCGACATCTCCCTCCAGCATCCGAAATCCCTCATTGGAAAAAACACCGAGGATTGCATGCGCTCCGGCATTGTGTACGGAACGGCGGGAATGCTGGACGGCATCATCGACCGCATTCGGGAGGAGTTCCCGGGCCGGGAGGTCAGCGTCGTCGCCACCGGGGGGAATGCTCCGGTGATTGTGCGCTACTGCCGAAACAAAGTTCTCTACGATAAGTTTCTCCTGATGGATGGACTTTGGACCATCTACCAGAAGAACCGTTGATGTCGAAACAGAGGTTTTTCCTGCCGCTTCTTTTTTCCCTTTCTGAAAGCCCCGGCCGTCCGCCCTCCGGTGGACGTTTTTTTGCAAACCGTATTTTTTCGGGAACGCCCGGCCGGTTTTCCCGTCTATACCAGTGAGGGCCCTTCTACCGAACACGAAAGGGGAGAGAACATGGAAGACCACACCATTGTAGACCTGTACTGGTCTCGAAACCCGGAAGCCATCCAGCGGACCGGAGAGAAATACGGCGGCTACTGCCGGGCCATTGCCCGGAACATTCTGCCGGACCGCCGGGATGCGGAAGAGTGCGTCAACGACACCTGGCTTAATGCCTGGAACGCCATGCCGGAAAACCGGCCCGGCCTGCTGGCTCCGTTTCTGGGAAAGATCACGCGAAACCTGGCGTTTACCCGCTGGCGGGCCGCACGCACGGAAAAACGGGGCGGGGGAGAGCTGCCCCTGGTTCTGGAAGAGCTGGCGGAGTGCGCTTCGCCCAACGATACCCTCCGGGCCGTCGAAGCGGCGGAGCTGGAGGGAGCGGTGAACCGCTTTCTCCGCACCCTGCCGGAGCGGGAGTGCAATGTATTTCTCCGGCGCTACTGGTTCACGGAACCTATGGCGGACATTGCCGGACGCTATGGAATGCGGGAGGCCACTGTGCGGACCAGCCTGTTCCGCAGCCGGGAGAAGCTGCGGCGCTATTTGGAAAAGGAGGGCTTGTTATGAGAGATCAGGAGCGGCTGTTTCTCGCCATCGGCGGGGCGGACCCGGCGCTGGTCGCCCGCAGTGAACGGCGGCGGCGGAGTCATTGGCTCGGGTATGGTCTTGCCGCCGCGGCCTGTCTGGCGCTGGTGCTGACATTGAGTGTTGTTCTTCCCTGGAGGACATGGCCGGCCGTCACCCCTCCCGACGGCCAGGGACCGGATGTCACCGTACCAGAACCACCGGAGATTCAAAAACCGGACCCGGACGGATACCAGACTCCGCTTCTTCCGCCTCAGGGCAGTGAGATCGGAAGGCTGCGGCTGCTGAGCTATGCTCCGCAGTCCCAGGAAGAGGCAGTGGATTTCCTTATTTATGTCAACGAGGAACAGTTTTTTATCCGTGAAGAGAATGGACTTTACAGTATCAGAAGCACCAATCCCTTGCCGGATGATTTTCCCGAATGTGGACTGGATATTCTCCATCTCTCCGCGGTCTCTCCCGAAGAGGCCCGGGATGCGGCGGCGGAAGCCCTCAAGGATCGCTACACGGAAATTCTTCTGGAGGAAGAAAGCGCCGCCATACCGAAGAGCCCCTGTCTCCGGGCCGGTGCAGGCACAGATTGGGACTCCGAACAGGCGGAGCTGTGGTTTGTGAGTGACGGACAGGGAGGGACGTTTGTCCTTACCGCCCGCTATTTCCTGGAAGCGGAGGAGGGGCTGGGCAGCCGTTTCCGGGATATGGCTTCCAGCTTCCGGGTGGTTTCCCTGAACGAAACCGTGCCGGAGTGGATGCGTTCCCTCTACGAGGCGGCGGAGCGCCTGTTCCCGGCGCTGCTGTCCGACGACCTCTCCGGCGTTTCCGATTTGCTGGCGGAGAATGCCGATGCGGACGCCTACGGAGAGGATGTCTGGGACTATCTTACCGTGGCCTCCGTGGACTACACCCCGGACAACGACCAAAACCCAGCCTCCGCCGTGGTTTCCGTCAAACACCGGCTGAATCTGAAGGAAGGGGAGAGCTACAGCTATCTGACCATGGGGCTGATTCGTCAGAACGGTCAATGGCTCCTGGACTGGTCCGGCATTGAGAAGTAGAAATGAAAAGAGCCGGACCCACTAATAACAGTGGGTCCGGTTTCTATAGATTCAGCTGAATACCTTGTTTTCGGAAAGATTCCAAGAGCGCTTTATCGCACATAGCGCACCAAAATACATAATTCAGGTTTTTCAACCGTTCAAACCCCTGGACGCAGCTCACGTCGAAAAGGTCTTCCTCTCCGTTCCAGTCTGGCTTCAGAAGACGGTAGATGTTCTCACCTCCGTCAAAATCCATATGCTGTTTTTTAGTGCCGCCAAATCCGCTTCAAAACTGGGATGCAGTTCCAGCAGGCTGTTGACTACCACCAATTTAAAATTAAGTCCCTTATCCATCTAAGTGTTGTTGGGTAAAAACAGTGCACAATTATTGAAATATCTGTATAAACATACGATTCGTATGTCTGCCCTTGCGGTAGTGAGGGCTGACACGCACATTTCATTTTGTACCTTGAAGTAGGCAAGCAAATATTGTATAATAGTAAAAACAGACCAAGATTAAGAGGTGATTCCGTATGAAAAACAACAAGTGGAACCTTATTACATCACTTTTATACTTATTAACAAGTAGTTGCTTTGTAATAGCAGCAATTGCTCAAGATGAGACAACTCCCAAACTTTTATACTGTATAGCGTCTATTTGTTTTTTGACAGGTGGCATAGGGTTCCTTTGTATTTATTATAAAAGCAAGAAGAAACCGAGAGAATAGAAGTAATACCAAACTGAAAGGTAAATCAATATGGTCAAAGTCAGGGGGGATTGTGAAAATCAGTCACCCTGCATTTTATACCCTTAGCGCTAAAACAGTATGAATATACACCATTTTGAATGAAAAGCAGTAGCAACACGAGGTTAATAAGGGATAAAATTAAAGTCCGCAAACAGGCCGCTTTTGTCCGCGTATTCGCCCATAAAGTTCGTTCCTCTTAACTGCGCAGAGGCCGGAAAGGCGCTGCGACCTCCGGCCTCTGTAAAATGAAAGATTACTTCGCCAGAACCTTCTTGAGCTTGGCGAACCGGGGCAGGGAGTCCTGCTTGGGCAGCTTGGGCTCGCCCTGGACCAGGGGAAGCACGTAGTCGATGAAGGGCTTTTCCACGCCGTTATGGGCAGCGTTGATCCACTCCAGGGGGACCTTTTTCTCCGTATTGGCCACGTCGGTCAGGCCCAGCAGCTTGGTCTTGCAGACGTATTGCCCGTTCTCATAGGTCCGCTCAAAGCCCACCATCTTGTCGGTAATGCCCGCCACGGCGTTTTCCACGGCGGCCTTGCCGGACATGAAGGACTCCTCAATGTCGGTCTCGGAGGCCAGGTGTGCGCCGCAGCGCTGAAGCAGGCTCAGCTCAATGCCCCGGACCTTGGCACCGGTCTTCTGCTTCACGGCGTCGGCCAGCATGGCGGCCAGACCGCCCAGCTGGGCATGGCCAAAGCCGTCGGTGGCGGAGGTCTTCGCCTCGGAGACGAAGGAGCCGTCGGCGTAGTGGATGCCCTCGGAGACGGCTACCATGCAGTTGCCCTTCTCCTTATAAATACGGTCCACATCCGCCAGGAACTGCTCCATATCAAAGTCCACTTCAGGGAGGTACACCAGATCGGGGCCCGCGCCATAAGCGGAGGCCAGAGCGGCGGCGCCGGCCAGCCAGCCCGCGTGACGGCCCATGATTTCAATGACGCAGACCATGCCGGTGTCATAGACCCGGGCGTCCTGATAGACCTCCATGCAGCTCGTCGCGATATACTTGGCGGCGGAGGCAAAGCCGGGGCAGTGGTCGGTGCCGAAAAGGTCGTTGTCGATGGTTTTGGGCACGCCCATGACCCGGCACTCGTAGCCCACCTTCTGCATGTATTTGCTGATTTTGTTGCAGGTGTCCATGGAGTCGTTTCCGCCGTTGTAGAAGAAGTAGCGGACGTCATACTTTTTGAAGATCTCCAGGATGCGCTTGTAATCCGTGTCGTCCACGTCCGGGTCCTTCATCTTATAGCGGCAGGAGCCCAGGGCGGAGGACGGGGTATATTTCAGCAGCTCCAGCTCGGCGGGGTCCTCCTGGCCCATATCGAACAGCCGGTCGTTCAGCACGCCTTTGATTCCGTGCTCCGCGCCCAGGACGCGGGTGATGTTGGGGTTTTTCAGAGCGGTGCTGATGACGCCGTAGGCGCTGGCGTTTATAACAGAAGTGGGACCGCCGGACTGGCCGAAGATGCAGGCGCCTTTCAATTCACTCATGAGAAACAGCCTCCTCAAAAAAATTTTTCTTCCTGTTTGAGCCCAGGGAACAAAGCCCATGGTATTTTTTATCATACCATTCAAAAAAAGAATTGTAAATACTTGCATTTTATTTTTTTTGTGATATTATCATAAAAGAAAATCGTTTTCGTCTCCGCAAAGGGAGGGAAAGGAGGCCCGGGGCCTTTTTTCCAGCCCCGCCCGGAGACGGGACAAATAAAATTTGTCAGGAGATGATTGTTATGGCACTGGTCACTTCTACCGAGATGTTCAAAAAAGCCTATCACGGAGGGTATGCCATCGGAGCCTTCAACGTCAACAACATGGAAATTATCCAGGGCATCACCGAGGCCTGCCGCGAGGAACAGGCTCCTGTGATTCTTCAGGTGTCCAAGGGCGCCCGGGCCTATGCCAACCGCACGTATCTGGTGAAGCTGGTGGAGGCCGCCGTTATCGAGTGCCCCGAAATCCCCATCGTGCTGCACCTGGACCACGGCGATACCTTCGAAACCTGCAAGTCCTGCATTGACGACGGATTCACCTCCGTCATGATCGACGCCTCCTCCAAGCCCTTTGCGGAGAACATCGAGCTGACGAAAAAGGTCGTCGAGTACGCCCACGACCACGGCGTGGTGGTCGAGGCGGAGCTGGGCGCTCTGGCCGGCGTGGAGGACGAGGTCAACGTCTCCGCCGAGGACTCCCACTACACCCGTCCCGAGGAGGTGGAGGAGTTCGTCTCCAAGACCGGCTGCGACTCCCTGGCCATCGCCATCGGCACCTCTCACGGCGCCTTCAAGTTCAAGCCCGAGCAGTGCACCCGCAACGAGAAGGGCATCCTGGTTCCGCCCCCGCTGCGCTTCGACATTCTGCAGGAAATCGTAAAGCGTCTGCCGGAGTTCCCCATCGTGCTCCACGGCTCTTCCAGCGTGCCCCAGGACTATGTGAAGATGGTCAACTCCAACGGCGGAAAGATGCCCGACGCCGTGGGCATCCCCGAGGAGCAGCTCCGCGAGGCCGCCCGCAGTGCCGTCTGCAAGATCAACATTGACTCCGATCTGCGTCTGGCCATGACCGGCACCATCCGTCAGCACTTCAACGAGCATCCCGGCGATTTTGATCCCCGTCAGTACCTCAAGCCCGCCCGCGCCAACATCAAGGAGCTGGTCCGCCACAAGCTGGTGGACGTTCTGGGCTGCGACCACAAGGCGTAATTGCGTTTTCCACAAAAGGGAGCGTTTCGGCGCTCCCTTTTTCGTTTCACGAGAGAGGAATGGAATGCGGCGTCTCTCCGTTTCTGAACAGGAAAAGAGAGGATTGGGGAGACTATTTGTGGTACTCTGGACATAAGGAGGGATTGTGATGGATTGGCTGAAGAATTGGAACGAGGCCCTGGACGAGCTGGAGCGGAACCTGGCGGGGACTGTCGACGTTGAAAAGCTGGGACGGCTGGCAGGCTGTTCCGCCTACCACTTCCAGCGAATGTTTTCCCACTTGGCCGGGGTGCCTCTTAGCGAGTATATTCGCCGGAGACGCATGACCCGGGCAGCGGCGGATCTACAAAATGGGGAGAAGGTGCTGGATGTGGCCCTGCGCTATGGCTACGAATCGCCCACCTCCTTTAACCGTGCCTTCCAGACGGTCCATGGAATCCCGCCGTCCCAGGCAAAACAGATAGGAGTAAAGCTAAAAGCCTTTCCACGTATTCACTTCAAATTTGTACTCAAAGGAGCGGACGAAATGGAGTATCAGATTGTGAAACGGGAGGCTTTCCGCATTGTGGGCTTCCGCACACTGCTGCCCACGGATGTGGAGGAGAGTTTTCAGGTGGTCCCCAGGTTTTGGACGGAGATCGGCCCGCGGCAGGCGGAACTGTTCCCGCTGATGAACGGAGAACCGGTTGGAATGCTGGGGGTGTGCACTTGCGGCGAGAAGGAAGACAACTATTATTATATCGCTGTAGCGTCCAGTGCGCCCGTTCCGGAAGGGATGCATGAATGGACCGTGCCCGCTGCAACCTGGGCGGTCTTTAACGGAACAGGGCGGCTTCCAGACGCTATGCAGAAGCTGCAAAAGCGGATTGTCTCGGAGTATCTGCCGGACTCCGGCTATGAGTGGGCCAAAGCACCGGATATTGAGGTCTATTTGAACCGCCCCGGGGAGGAAAGCCGCTTTCAAGTCTGGCTGCCGGTTACGAGGCGCTGACGCACCCTTCCGCCCTGCCCCGCATATCCTGTTGGGGAAGGGGAGTGAAGCGGTATGCAGTTGTATCCATATGACCGGGAAGCCGCCGTTTTATATGCCCATCAGTGGGCTTACGGTCGGAACCCGCTCTTTTACGATTATGAGCACCTGGGAGGGGACTGCACAAACTTCGCGTCCCAGTGCATCTACGCCGGCAGCGGCGTCATGAATTTCACGCCGACCTATGGCTGGTACTACATCGACGCGAACCAGAAAGCCCCGGCTTGGACAGGTGTGACCTATCTGTACAATTTTTTGACCCGGAACAATTTTTCCATTGGGCCACTGGCTGAACCCTGTCAAATCGAGGACCTTCTGCCGGGCGACCTGATTCAGCTGTCCTTCAAGGGGGAGGAGTATCAGCATTCGCCTGTTGTAGTGTCGGTAGGAAATCCGGCAACGCCGGAGAATGTTTTGATTGCCGCCCACAGCTACGATGCGGACTACCGGCCTCTTTCCACCTATGAATACCGGAGAATCCGTTTCCTGCACATCACCGGCGTTGTCCGGCCTTGAAAATTTTGTTTAAAAATGAGAGCGCAGGGCACGTATGTGTTTTAGCGGAAGGGAAGAAAGCCCACCTCTTTTGAGGTGGGCTTTCTCACTTTGTGTCGTCCTGTTTCTTTTTGTTTTTAATGTGTGACAAGGGATTTGCCTTTGCGGCAACTCGGAGAGATTCGTTGTCGATATGAGTGTAAATCTGGGTTGTATTCAAGTGGTCATGCCCTAAAACCTCCTGGACGGCTCGAACATCCACGCCGTTCTGGAGCATCAGTGTGGCGGCGGTATGGCGGAGCTTATGGGAAGAGTACTCGCTTTCGTCAAGTCCAGCGGCAGAGAGGCGCTTCTTTACCATGGCGTGGACGGTGGAGCGGCTGATCCGTTCGTTGCGGGAGGAGAGGAACAGCGCGCCCGCGTCCCGGCCGGCAATGGGCCGGCGGACAGCCAGGTAGCGGTTCAGCGCATCCTGGCAGGCATCATTTAAATAGAGAATACGGACCTTGTTGCCTTTGCCAAGAACCCGAATGGATTCCCCTTGAATATCCCGAAGGTTTAGTCCGACTAACTCCGAGATACGCAGTCCGCAGTTGAGGAACAGTGTCAGGATACAGTAGTCCCGCTCCTGGTTTTTGCCGTCTACAGAGCCCAGAAGCTCCACGCTCTGGTCCAGAGTCAAATACTTGGGCAGTGTTTTTTTCAGCTTTGGTGAGTCAATATCTTTGACAGGATTTTCACGAATCAGGTGAGCCTTGTTGGTCAGGTAGTTATAAAAAGATCGGATGGTGGCCAGTTTCCGGGCCCGGGATACGGTATTCAGGCCGTAGCCGGAGGTATGGCTGTTCTGGTGCTGGACCCGGTCCCGGCTCAGATAGGTCATGTAACCGTAGATATCCGTCAGTGTTACGCTGGCGGCAAAGTCCAGATCTATGTCGGAAATATCAATTTCATCCAGCGGCAGACAGGACAAGCTGGAGTTCCGGTTTTGCTTGAGATAGCGGAAGAAATTCCGCAAGTCCAGGAAATACTCGTCCACGGTCTGCTTGGAATGTGCCTTGACGGTTTCATGATAAGCCAGGAAATCCCGCAGGATCGGCGGGGCCTCGGTGCGGTAATCGGTCATAGGCATTTGAACCATACAAGCGCTGAATATTGAGCATGCATCACTGCCGGAAACCCTTGGAATGGTTCCTTCCGGTTTTGCACCCCCCTGAATTGAACAAAATTTTCATTTTGTTCAATTGCCTGCATCGTTCGTTTCCTCCTCCCCTAAAGATATTGATTCCTGTCCGGCCCTGAATGCCTGTCCCGGTGCCGGGCCGCTGTTATAAAATCCGCCGTTCCGGTCAAACTATCGTATCATCAAACAGAACGGAGGATCGCCTTGATTCCATGCACCAGTGAATGCGTCTATCAATCCGACGGCCTCTGCACGCTGGACAGCGCCGCCGCCGCCGGTGTGCCCGCCTTGGGCGGCGCCTGCGTCCACTTTATCCCCGTAAAGCGGCTCGAATCGCCTCACCGATATTCCGAACGGGCAGCAGCTGCAGGTCTGCAACACTCTCCAGGCCCCGATGCGCCGGGACCACACATCGCTTAAACCCCAGCCGCCGGACCTCGGCCACCCGCTGGGCCAGCTGGCTGACGCTCCGCAGCTCTCCGGTAAGCCCCACTTCTCCGATGGCCGCCAGGTCGCCGGGAACGGGCTTGTCCAGATAACTGGAAGCCAGCGCCACCACGGCGGCCAAGTCCGCGGCGGGCTCGTCCAATTGAAGCCCGCCGATAATGTTCAAATAGGCGTCGCAGCTGGACAGCTTCAAGCCGCCCCGTTTTTCCAGCACCGCCAGCAGCATGGCCGCCCGGTTGTAGTCGAATCCGTTGCTGGTCCTCCGGGGATTTCCTCCCGCAGAGGTCACTACCAGCGCCTGTATTTCCGCCAGCACCGGCCGCGCTCCCTCCATGACGCAGGCGACGCAGGTGCCTGGAGCCTCCTCCGGACGGCCTGACAACAGCATCTGAGAGGGATTTTCCACCTCCGCCAATCCGCCGTCCCCCATTTCAAAGACGCCGATCTCATTGGTGGCACCGAAGCGGTTCTTCGCCGCCCGGAGGATGCGGAAAAAGGTGTGCCGGTCCCCTTCAAAATACAGCACGCAGTCCACCATATGCTCCAGGACCTTGGGCCCGGCAATGGAGCCCTCCTTGTTCACATGGCCGATGACGAAGACCGTGACATTGTTCCCCTTGGCCAACTGCATCAGGGCCATGGTGCAGTCCTTCACCTGGCTGACGCTTCCCGCCGGAGAGTCTAAGGCATCGTTATAAAGCGTTTGGATGGAATCCACAATCAGTACGTCCGGCTGTTCCTGGTTCACCGCCTCCAGCATCTCCCCCAGGCCGGTCTCCGACAGCACCAAGAGGTTTTCACTCTCCACATGGAGCCTCTGGGCCCGGAGTTTCAGCTGATGCTGGGATTCCTCACCGGATACATACAGCACCCTGGCAAATTCGCAGAGCCTGCCGCAGATTTGAAGCATCAGCGTGGACTTTCCGATGCCCGGCGCGCCGCCCACCAGCACCAGGGAGCCCTTGACGGCTCCGCCGCCCAAAACCCGGTCCAGTTCCCCCATGCCGGTGGAAAAGCGGATCTCTACGCTGTCCCCCAGCTCCGTTACCGGACGGGCTTTGAGCGGAGCCAGAACTCGAGAAGAGGAGCCCCTCCCCCTCCCCTTTGCCGGAGCCTCCGGGCGTTCCACCACCGTGTTCCAAGCGCCGCAGGCGGGACAGCGTCCCGCCCATTTTGGTGTTTCGTTGCCGCATTCCGTACAGTAGAAAAGTGTTTTCGGCTGTTTCATGTTGTCTCTCCAGATTCGTTTTCCAGCTCTCCAGCGTTCAGATATCCCGCCGTGACGGCGGCCGCCAGCCGCAGCTGATAGGCCGGGTCCTGCAAGCGTTCCGTCTCCGGTTCGTTGGAGAGGAAGCCGCATTCCACCAACGCCCCCGGTGCGGAGATGCTTTTCATCAAATAGATGCTGTCGGGTATCTGCCGGGGCTGCTTGTCGTTTCCGGCATTGACGGCGGCGTTCAGCATTTTCTGAATGCCGGCCGCCAGCTCTTTTGCCCCCTCCTGCCGGTTCCAGAACACCTGGGCTCCGTGCGTGACCGGGGACGAGGGCAGACTGTTCTGGTGGATGCTCAGCAGGACGGCGTTTTCCGTCTCCTCCACCAGCTTCACCCGGTTTTTCAGGTCCGAGGTTTTTCGCTGGCGCACGGTGCTCAGGCCCTCGTCGCAGATGGTCACGTCCTCGCTTCGGGTCAGCCGGGTTCGCTGTCCCGCAAAGCGCAGCAGGTCGCTGATGCGCAGGGATACCGCCAGATTGATCCGGCTCTCTGCCACGCCGTTTGGGGACACCGCCCCGCCGTCCTCTCCGCCGTGCCCGGGGTCGATGACCACGGTGACGGGGACGTTTTCCCGGACGTGAAACACCGGTATGGCGCTCCCCTTCCAAAGCACCGCCGCCATTCCCAGGAAGAAACAGCAGAACAGGCAGGAGAAAATCAGATCGCGTTTTCGCAGCAGAATGACCACGGGCGGCGCCTCCTTCGCAAATCTCATGCTAAGAGGATATGCCCGGCGGCTTATCCCATATGCGGTTTTTGTGAAGTGCGGGTACGCTGGCCTTATTATAACAATCCCCACCGCAAAAATCAAGGCGGGAACAAGGTGCCTGCATTCCTCCTGGGGTAGCCTCCCGGCCGGTTTCCGCATATGATGGACTGAGCACGGAGTATCCGCGCCACCCTTACACAAGGAGGAAAGCAACTATGGAACGACCCAATCAGACGCCCGGCGGTTCCTGCGGTGCGGGGATGGGCACCCTCCCCGGCAACTGCGCCCCGCTGGCGTTTCCGTATATTCCCATGCAGGAGCAGAATCCCCCCCGTTTCAGCCGTGCGGAGGCCCTGCAGACCGGCACGCTGTTCCCCGGCCTGGATTTACCTTTTAAGGCGGCCATCCAGGCGAAGACCAAGTTGTCCAACACCGCCATGGTGGAGCTGATGGCCCTGGATTTCGCCATCAAGGAGCTGAATCTGTACCTGGACACCCATGCCAACGATCAGGAGGTTCTTCAGCTCTATTGGTCTTATATCAAGCTGGCCAAGGAGGGACGGGAAAAGTATGAGAAAATGTACGGCCCCCTGATGAACACCGATTTGACCCCGGAGGACGGCTATGCCTGGCTGAAAGACCCGTGGCCCTGGGACGTAGGAGGGAATGACTGATGTTCGTATATGAGAAGAAACTTCAATACCCGGTGAAGGTCAAGAACAGCAACCCCAAGCTGGCGGCGGCCATCATTTCCCAGTACGGCGGGCCCGACGGCGAGCTGGGGGCCTCCCTCCGGTATCTGAGCCAGCGGTACTCCATGCCCTACCCGGAGCTGAAGGGATTGCTGACGGACATTGGTAGTGAAGCCTCAGAAATGGAGTTTTCTGAGGCTTCAGCTTTTTTCGCCTCAGTGTGCGGGGGAGCTTCCAGTGGACGCTTCCCCGCGAGCGTTTCTAAAGCCCCCGTAACGCCCTTTGCTACCGTAAAGCTCCATTTATGCGGCAGCATCTTCAAATAAACATCTATGTGGTTTTTATCGTTGATTACCATTTTGTCGAGTATCTGGGTGTAGTATTCGTCCTCGTACTGGATACCGTTAATCAGCTCGTTAATGGCGTTTTTTATATCCGCCATCAATTCCTGCTGTTTCAGTATCATTGTCTGCTGTTGCTCAATTCCCTCCGCCATAGACTTTAGCTTTTCAATATCCTCGTCATACTTGGCTCTTAGAGCCGTAAACTCGGTTTTGTCTATGTCGCCGCTTGTGTAAAGGTCTATAAGACCTGTTCGCTTTTTCTTGGCTTCTTCGATTTTCTCCGATAAGGCACTCGTGCTTGCTCCTGTTAAATCTATTCGCATAACAGCGTCAATCGTCTTGGTGAGATTATCGACGACTTTCTGACGGTTGATTTTCAGTTCCCTGCAAACAAGGTACAATAAATAAATCGCATCCTCATTGCGGATGCTCTCGCCAGAGCAGCCCACTTGATTACCCGCCTTGTCGATGTGCGGTCTGCCGTGGTTTGCCGCTTCATAGCAACGCCACGCCTTGTATCTGCTCCCGTCTTTGCGGGTCTTATATCGGGCGACATAGCTTGCTCCGCATCTGCCGCATTTGATTTTCCCAGAGAACGGATAGCGGTTGCTGTGTTTTGCCTTACCCTCCTGCGAAAGTGATTTTGCATCCAGAATGCGGTTTGCCTTATCGAAAAGCTCACGGGAGATAATCGGCTCGTGGTGGTCTTTGAGAATGACAAATTCCTCCTGTCCTCGGTTGTATTTCTTTTCATGAGATAGGAAGTCTGGTGTATAGGTTTTCTTCTGAACTAAATCGCCGCAATACTTCTCATTGCGGATAACACGGAGAATAACCGTATTCTGCCATTCCTTTACACGCATAGGCTCGATACCTTCCTCCCGAAGCTCACGGGCGATAACATGAGTACCTTTTCCCTCGTCCACGAACTTGTGGAAGATAAGGCGAACGATTTTCGCCCCCTCCTCGTTGATAGTCATTTTCCCGTCCTTTACATCGTAGCCGAGCATACTGCGTCCGAACACAACGCCTTGCTCCATCTGGCGTTTCTGCCCCCATTTCACACGCTCGGAAGTCTTGCGGCTTTCCTCCTGTGCGATAGAGGACATAATGGCAAGGCGAAGCTCCGCATCGCCGTCCAAGGTGTTGATGTTGTCGTTCAGAAAGATAACGCCGACACCGTGCTTTTTGAGGTCACGGGTATAGAATATACTATCAAGGGTATTTCTCGCAAAACGGGAAATCTCCTTTGTAATAATCAAATCAAAATCGCCATTTTTTGCACACTCAATCATGCGGTTAAATTCTTTTCGCTTTTTCGTGTTCGTTCCAGAGATGCCCTCATCGGCAAATATGGCATAAAGCTCCCAATCGGGATTACGCTCAATATACTGGCGGAAATATCGCTGTTGGCTTTCAAAAGAATTGGCTTGGTCTTCATTGTCCGTGGAAACACGGCAATAGGCGGCAACTTTCTTTTTCGTTTCCTGCATTTTTCTCTCTTGGTTTAAGAGTTCATATTGTAATGTTGGCATAAAACCTCTCCTTTCCCGACAATGACTTGCCGTAGTTTAAGTATAATGAATGCTTGCTTGTGTGTCGAATGTGCAAATAATGAAATCGCACATTTCTATATGTAAAGAGCCAAGCGGTTAGGCTTGGCTGCGGTTTTTCTGACTGTATTGCTTTTCTATTTCCTCGATACATCGGCTATATTGCGAATGGGTCAAAAGCTCCCGTTTTTCCAAAGAAGCAAGTATTGACTTTTGAAGATGCAGATAAAACGCTGTGTATGCCTGTTCGGTAATTTGCGGAGCAGGCTCTCCGACATAAATAAACTCACGACATTTCAATCATCAACACCACCTCGCTATAATGTATTCATTAGGGTTTGTACGATATAACAGAGGGGTTAGTCCTTTTTTGAAATGCCGATGCTGATAGCTAAAGCCTTATCTACCAACATCATTAAACGCCTGTCAAAAGTACCGATGTACTCTTGCAGGCGTTGTTTGTCGAGCGTTCTGATTTGTTCAAGCAGTATGATAGAGTCTTTTTCAAGGCATTCGCAATCGTTCACGATGACATGAGTAGGCAAATTAGGCTTAGCGTGTTCCTTGCCTGTAATCGCTGCCACAATGACCGTAGTGGCGGTGCTTGCCCTCACGATGGTGCTTGGCACTTCCATGACCGCCTTTGCCGCCAACGACCCGATACAGGTAGTCAATAACCTGTCTGATTTCATTTTCGGTCTGGTGAGGGCTGTCGGTATGATTATGCTCGGCTTCGGCATCGTGCAGGTGGGCTTGTCGCTGAAATCCCACG